>JAKAME010000030.1 GCA_021813025.1 Microcaldota archaeon | reverse complement strand
GCCGCTGACCGTGCAGGCCGGAGCGCCTCCCGCCGCGACCGAAGCAGTGCACGAGCCGACCGTCTGCGTTATTGAGGCGACTTTGAGCACTACGCCGTTCGACAGCGTCTTGGTGTCTCCCTCCGAGGCCGTCCAGGACTCAGTGTTCTCCGAACCGGCCGCCACGCTGGCTGCCGAGAAGGTGAACTGGGGCTGGCCGATGCGGCTGGCCACCTTCAGGGTGGTGTCCGTCAGGCTGACGCCGGAGACCTTCGTGCCGCGCTCTGTGTAGAGCGGCAGCTCGTAGGCCGTGGCGCGGCTGATGGCGGATGTGCCGGGGGCGTTGGTCAGGTTGATGCCGTTGTAGTACGTCACCGCCGTGGCCGAGTCCGCGGTCTTGAACTGCCAGTCATTGGACGTCATGTTGTAGATGGGGACGCGCGTCAGGACTCCCTGGTGGGAGTTCGTCGCGAACTTGCCCGCATCTTCCTGCAGGACGATTTCGCCAATGATGTGGTAGCCGCTCGTCGGGACACCCGTCGGGTAGATACCGAACGTGGTGATGTTGTAGTCAAAGCCGTTGCCAGTGTAGTTGGTGGCAAAGTCAAAGGCCAGCTTGCCCGGGGCGCTCGAGTCGTCACCCGCTGCATCGAACTTGATTGAGTTCGTGTAGCTGGTGTTGATTGCCAACAGCTGGGTGTCGTTGCCCATCGTCGAGAATGACAGGTTCGACGTGAAGAAGGCATACTTGTAGTATGCGCATCCAGAGGGCTTGTAGAACACCATGGGGGCGTAGTACGTGCCGCTGGCTCCGCGCTGTCCGCCCGACAGGTTGGCTGCTGACAGGACGTTGGTGCCGCTGACGACTGCCACGCCGGCAGGACCGCGGGGGTCAAGGTAGACCTCAGAGGCCCGGTCGTTGTTCAGCAGGTCCGCGCTGGTTCCACCAAAGGCCGCATCCTTGTCCGACGAAATCTTGATGAAAGTCGCCGTGTAGGAGTCGTTCTTGGTGTTGCAGTCAAACGTCGGTGTGCCCGAAGTGACGCCGGTGCCGTACGAGAGAGTGCGGCTGGAGTCCGAGCGGATGGTCAGGCCCACGTAGTCCGCGTCCGCGAGGTCGAGGCCGTTGTAGGTCAGGCGGTAGACAGAGTCCTTCTTGGGGAACACTATGCTATCGCTCAACTTCATGCGGTTCTCGCCGCCCATGTAGTTGGACAGGTCGTCGACGTAGAGGACAATCTCGCGCAGGCTGTCGGCTATGATGTCGGCGCCGCCGCCGTCGCGGTTCTTCCACAGCAGGCTGACGTAGACGTTCCTCCAGTTGGTGTCGTCCGACGCAGCGTTGTTGTAGCGCTTGCTGTCCTCGAGGGTGATTTCGTCGGTGTAGATGGCGATTTCAGCCCACTTGGCCGAAAGGGTCAAACCACCGGCAGTCTGATACACGTGCACCTTGATTGAGTTGCCCGTGCTCGACTGCGTGTAGGTGTAGGTGTCACCGGGGGTAACCTGGATCTGCCCAATCACCTGGTCGTTGGCGTCCAGAACGTCCAGAATCGCCGGGTGGGTGTTCTCCGCACCGACGGCGACTGAAATGTCTGCCAGGCGCACCTTGAATGTGCCGGCATCAATCTGCTCGCCAATCGAGATGATGCGGTAGTCGGCCTCCTTGGCCAGCTTGACGCGGCCGCCGTTGAGCACGGCGCTGGAACTGTTCAGCGCCGCGGTCGGGTTGACCATGTCGGAAATGACCCACTTCTGACCCAGGAACGGGATGGCCACGCGGTGGCGCGCCGTCTTGTCTGTGTCAGACTTGCAGGCGATTGTGCCCGCGGTGGTGCCAGCCCAGTAGCCGGAGGTGTTCGTGGCCGTGCAGGCCGGAATGCCGTAGTCGTTGCCCATGAAGCGTACGTTGTAGGCAATGATCTGCGGGCGTGCGACCACCTGGCGGTAGGCCGAGTTGGAGTCGTAGTAGACGCCGTTGCTCGAGGAAACCGCGCCGGAGCCGACCCAGAAGCCCTGCTGTGCAGTGTAGGAGAAGTCAGAAGAGGCCTGCTCGTCCTTCACCGGCGTGTTGTAGTCGTTCGAGAAGAGGTTGAACTCGTTCTCGCCGATGCGGTAGAGGTTGCGCCCGGTCTGGCTGTTCTCGTACGCCTTGCGCAGAGGAGAGAGTATCTGGGACGTGTCCGAGATTGTCGAGTCCGCAGTGTAGTTGTCCTCTGACAGGTTGTTCTGGCGGTTGGCTGTCTGTTTGTCAATCGCGTCCGTGACGAGGGTCTTGAACTGGTGCGCATTCGCCAGCTGGCCCGGCACGGTGATGTCGATGGTCACCTTCTTGTTGGAGATTTCGCACGTTCCGGCAGAAGAGCCGCCAGCGCCCGCGCCAGTTGTGCAGGAAACGCCGTCAAGGCCTGTCACCAGGGTGGTGACTTTCTTCTGCTCGTAGGTGTACTGCGCAAGCGCCGCTGCGATGTTGGACGCAGCGATGCCGTCCGAAATCTGACCGGTCGAACCCACGACGATTTTCGCGGCCGGCTGGCCGTTCGCCGTGATGATGGGGTCGTTCGGTAGTTGCGGGGAGTACACCGTTCCCGCGGCCACGACGGACGCTGCGAGCGTCATCGTAAGGCCGGCGAGACCCAGTATTCTCGCGGTGTTCAGTCCTTTCATTTATTCACCTCAGTTGTTTTTTGGGTGTTTTCTGTTTTCTCTGTCGCCTGATTTTGGGGCACGTTTCACACGAAGACTATTGGCGACAGACTGTTCGGCTGCCCCATGTCGTGTTTCGATGCCTATGTACCCCGCTCCTTGGGGCTCTTTATCGTCGAGCCCGCTCATTGGAGTAGGTGGGATGGTCATTCCAAATCTATTTAAATGTTTTGAACTAGTAGTAACTTTTGTTTCGGAATAAGGAGGATGACTACGTCATTTGACAGAAAAATGCTCTGTAGATAGACGTATTTTGGTGGTAAATGCACGTATTGTGAAAAAACTTCCCCCTGACAATCGGGCGGAGCAAGCATTTGAATTGCCTCACATATTAATTTTATTTTATATTTTGATTGCAAACAACCTTCGAGCGCATGCATGGGGGAAGCTACATATATTAATAGCAAAGCCGGGAGCGGTTGGAAGAAAAGACATGGGGCGGGATTGAAATCAATCTAAAGACATTGGGCTAGGATTGAAATCAATCCATTTGGCCGGGCTGGAAATCAATCTCTCATTCTATTATCCTGTATTCCAGCTTCCGCCCGCGCGGGTCATAGGCGACAAGGCCGGCGGGCGCATAAGGAGAAGCCAGCAGCAGCTGCACGCCTCCCTCTGACGAGGCGAGGAAAAGGTCCTCTTCCGAGGGGCGGGCGCCGCCGGACGAGTGGGAGTGGAACACGCCGATGTAATCCATTCCAGTCGGCACCATCCAGGGCAGGAAAGCGGCGGAGGAGCGGGCGACCGAGAGGCCGGGAGGGATGGAGGCGCTCTCGAGAAGCACGTCGGCCCCCTCCCGCCTGCCGTGAAGCAGGAGGATGGACTCTCGAGGATGCGCGGCGCGCGCTGCCGCGACGCAGGTGGCCAGCAGTGAGCGCGAGATGAGCAGCATGATGAAAGGAAGGGGGAGAGAGGAATAAAAGAGGGCCGCTTGGAGTGAAGAGGGGGGATAAAAGAAGACCAGGCCCGAACGATATTCGCCAGATTTATATGGGGGGCGGGAGAAGTCCGCTTATATATGTGGGAAAAGATATTCCGGCAGGGAATACCTTTAAATACCACAACGCCCAAAACAGGCTAGTCATCCATTACCGCGCTCCGCCGAAGGGGCGAAAAACAACAGACAGGGAGGGAATTTGCATGAAATTCAAAGACACCAAATTCGTTCAAGCGACCAAGAACGCTGCCAGCAAGAGCTGGGAGGTCACCAAGGCGGCCGGACGCCTCGTGCGCGACCACCCCAAGACCACGGCGCTGGCGCTGTTCACTGCATACAAGGTCCTGACTCCGGACGGAGCCAAGGCGCAGACTACCGACTCGACCCTCTCCAGCGCAAAGGAGAACACCGCCATAGTCAGGGAGATGAACGCGACTGTTGACTACAACAAGATGCTGGACACCGCTGCCCGCGAGAAAATCCCCTCATTCAAGGCAGGCGGCCACGTGGGCATGGTGCAGGTCACCACGCCCGAGGCCGGAATCCAGAACTTCACCCCTCTGGGCCTGAACGCCCAGTGGGCAATGAGCTCCACCAGCAGCATCGAGATAGTGTGCTCGTCCCTCTGGGAGGGCAGCCAGAACGCCAAGCTGCCGAGGGGGAAGGACGTGGCGACGACCGAGACGCCGCGCGCCCAGTTTGAAATCAACTATGATTACGTGCCGGTCGAGACCCGCACCAGCAAGATGGAAGGCAAAGTTGCGCTCTACGGGGCCAACAACCCCCATCTGGCCGGCATCAGCTCCACGGCCAGCAACTACGGCGGGCGGATTGTGCTCAGCGCCTACACGCGCTACATCGGCCCCGTCGGCGTGGGCGCCAAAATTGACGGCGGCGTGGAATACTCGGGCAGCCTGACCAGCTACGACATGTCCGTCATGCCGCACATCGGCGTGTTCCGCATCGGCGCGGACCCCAGCGGCTTCTTCAACGGAGGCAGCGTGCTGGTGGGCGCTAACATCGTCATCAACCACGGCACGGCCTATGGCACCTACGGCTACGTCCTGCCCTACAACGACCGCCTGTTCTACGTCGTGAAGGCGTGGGCCGGGTTGTTCGGCATGCTCAAGGCCTCGGCCAGGGGCGAGATTGGCACCAACCACATGGCCGGCCAGTTCGACCTCACAAGCTTCGTGGAGGGCCGCGAGGTGACGCTGGGCGTGCAGTATTTCAAGGACAACACGCCTGCGACCAACCTCAGCATGAACGGCCTGAAGTTCACGTTCTCCATGACCACTGGCCAGTAAGGCGCAAGAATCTTTTTCTTTTTCAATTTCAATTTTATTTTCTCAGTCCGATTTTATTTTTCAAAAGATTTTCTTTTTTCAATTCTAATTTTATTTTCTGAAATAGCCCATGGCCTATTTCCTTTCCCCGAACTCCTGCTTGAACCTCTCGTATTCCATCAAATCCTCGGAAGTTATTGAGGGCCTGCGCTCAAGCAGGGTTTCCATGGCGTCGTCTGACGAGAGCGATGCGGACCTGCCGGCGAGCTTGAGGCGCACAAGCTTCATCTTCAGCGCCTGCGCAAGCGACACCAAATCTGCGCCTGAGAAGCCCTGCGAGCGGGCCGAGAGGCGCGCATAGTCAAGAGCTGGCAGCAGGCCGCCAAGCTGCTTGCGCAAAAGCGCCTCGCGCGCCGGCGCGTCCGGCGGGGGGATGTAGAGGATTTTGTCAAACCTGCCCGGCCTCAGAAGCGCCGCGTCTATTTGAGAGGGCTTGTTGGTTGCCCCCACCACCATGACGTTCTTGAGCTCCTTCACCCCGTCAAGCTCCTGCAGCAGCTGGGTGAGCAGGGGAGAGGAGTATGCCCTCCGCGAGGGCGCGAGGCTTTCTATTTCGTCGAAAAATATTACGGCCGGCGCCTGCTCGCGGGCGCGGTTGAACGCCTCGCGCATGAGGGTGACGGCGTTCTCGCCCCCGCCCCTGGCCAAATCAGCTCCTGAGAGGGTGACGAAATGGGCTTTGAGCTCGTGGCTGGCGGCTCGCACAATCATGGTCTTGCCGCAGCCGGGCGGGCCGAAAAGCAGCAGGCCCTTGGCGGCTTTCAGCTTGTACTCCGCCAGCAGGTCTGGATGAAGAAGCGGCATCTCGATTGATTCTATGAGAGCGCGGCGCACCTCCTCAAGGCCGACTACGTCGTCCCATTTGGTGGCCTCGGCCTCCTCGGCAGGCGGGGCCTGCTCCACGCGGCGCTCGAAATCCGCGCGGAATTGCTCGTAATCCTCCAATTGCGCCAGGCGCGTGGACGGCTTGAGGTATTGCAGCACGGACAGAAGGTGCTTTTGCGAGAGGGGCACCACCTGATTCTTGGAGCCTGCCTCGCGCGCCGCGAGGCGGATGGCCTCGGATGTGAGGTTGGCCAAGTCGGCGCCGGAATAGCGCTCTGTCTTCCCGGCCAGCTTCTTGAAGTCCACGTCCGCGGCCAGCGGAACTTTCGAGGCATGGATTTTGAGGATTGCCTCGCGCGCGGCCAGGTCGGGCAGGGGCAGGTAGATGATTTTGTCAAACCTGCCCGGCCTCATTATGGCAGGGTCAAGAAGCTGCGGCACGTTGGTCGCGGCCATCACGATGACGCGGTGCGCGCCGGTTGTGGGCACGCTGTCCATCTCCACCAGCAATTGCGTGAGCGCGCGGTGTGAGGCCTGGTCGTCCCCCGAATTGGCCCGGCTGCGGGCAAGAGAGTCTATTTCGTCGAAGAAGAGGATGCAGGGGCCGTTCTTGCGCGCAATTGAGAATATTTCGGCCAAATTTTTCTCCGTCTCGCCAACCCATTTGGAAAGTATGTCAGAGCATTTCACATAGTAGAAGCCTATGTTCAGCTCTTTCGAGAGCGCCTTCATCATTATCGTCTTGCCCGTCCCCGGCGGGCCGAAGAGCAGGATGCCGGACGGGGGCTTGATGCCGTAGGTGACCGCCAGCTCCTTGTTTTCCAGGGGAGTGATGATGGCTTCCTTCAGCTCGCGCTTGACGTCGTCATATCCTCCGATTTGGTCGAGGCTGGACGGCCCGTCGCCGGACGAGAGGTCTTCCACTCCGAAATGGCCGAACTTCTTCGCTTTCTCGGCCTTGCGCACCAGCCTCTCGCGCGCAACGTCAAGATGGCCTGCCTCCATGAGATAGAGCAGCATGATGGTGACTCCGGTGTAGAACCAGATGTCCACCGGCAGGTGGAGGCCATACGCCCCGGCTATGAGCAGGTGCGAGAGGGGAATGAAAATTATGCAGGCGCCGGCCATGAGCTGCTTGTGCATCCCCTTGAGAAATCCGGGCAGCAGGCCGATGATGAACAGGGTGGCGGCCCATGCCGCCAGCTGCAGTATGGCCGCATCCTCCACCAGAAGCTTGTAGCTGTTCTGCCCCACCTGCCCCATGGCAGGGCCCACGGCCATGATTACGCGCGGGTCAACAAGCCCGCCCAGCCCGCCTATGGCTGACGGGATTAGGGCAGCCATTTCGGGAGCGGCACGCGAGTCGCGCGCCAGCACCTGCACGCTGTCGATTGAGAGCGCTGGGCCGTAGGAGGCGTCGAGCGGGCGGGTGAGCATGAATGCGGAATTGGGAGAGAGCCACAAAGTGGAGAGAAGCAGGATGAGGAACACGGCCGGGAGCGAGATTAGGATGGAGCGCTTGGAGCCGCCGTAAAGCGCGCCAAGCGTGAGGCCGAACTGCACGAAGCCGCCCAAAAAGGTGAGGGGGAAGGGGGAGAATGGGGCGCAGATGATGATTTCAAGAAACGAAATCAGATACCAGTCCTCGAATGCCTTGAAAAGGGTGAGGCTGATTATGAGAAGATAAATCCATGCGAAAAGCGGCGCTTGGTAGGCGATTGCGGGCAGGGCGAGCAGCACGCCCAGAATGGTTCCGATGAACGGCTTTTCTGGCAGGTAGTAGGCAATGATGCCGCACACTGCCGCCAAGGCTACGGAAATTATGAGCGGATAGAAGGCGAAGAGGTTGAGCAAAAAGAGCGCGCCCAAGAAAATGAGCAGCGCGGGCCAGAGCGCCTCGTTCTCCTGCAGGGTGGCCTGCAATGCCTTGAGCTTCTGGCTGCTCAAGGTGGCGGGCTGGGCAAGCGCCATGGAGGGCGAAATGGCGGCATTGTTTTTAAAACAAGATAACGGGTCGGTTTTCGTGGCAGACCGGGCGGAGGATAGGATTTTATAGGTTCTGCGCATATGGTGTATAGGTGACTATGGATGGACTATACAACTATTCAAATCGACAAACGCACGCGCAGCCGCCTCACGAAGATGCGCTTCCACCCCCGCCAGACCTATGATGCTCTGCTCAACGGCCTGATGGACCTCGTGCCCAAAGGCGATGACGAGGGCGAATACACCGACGCGTTCCGCGCCTCGCTTCTGCGGGGTCTCATTGATATACGGCAGGGGCGCACGCGCTCGTCTGCCGAGGTCCGCAAACGTCTGGGGATATGATGGAGCCTTATCGTGTCGAGTACTCCCAAGACGCCCAGGACATTCTCGAGAAGATGGAGCGGAAAGTCGCCAAGCGGATTATTGACAAACTGGACGACGCGGCCCAGAATCCAGACCATTTCTTCGAGCGCTTGCAGGGGCAGGAAAACTGCAAACTCCGGGTAGGAGACTATCGTGTGATTGGACTGGTGTTCCACGTGGAAAGGGCCATATTCGTGCGGTCGATGGACCACCGAAAAAGGGTTTACAAACGGCATTGACGCCGAGAGGATAATAAAGCGGCAAGTGCATGAAGATAACAGGGGCTTGTAGCTCAACTTGGATAGAGCGCCTGGCTTCGGACCAGGAGGTTGTGGGTTCAAATCCTGCCAAGCCCGTATGGAGAGCGCGGAAGCTTACATCAAGGAATGTGTCGTGCGCGTCGAACCCGGCAGATTCGCGATTGTCAAGGCAGGAGGGGGCTTTGAAGGCGCGTTCGCAGTTGTAAAAGACGCGAAAGAGACAACGGTGATCATCTCCGAGAATCAGCTCGAAAAAGTCGACGCTTTGCAAACCGAGTTTGGCTGGCGCCTTATCACATTTGACGTGGTGATGCCGTTTGAGGTGGTGGGCTTCCTCGCGGCAGTGTCAGGCGCGCTGGCAAAAGAGAATATACCGATTTTCGCAGTCTCAGCGTTTTCGACGGACCATATTTTCGTCCAAGACAGGGATTTGAGCAAGACGCTGGGGATCTTGCGCAAATTAGGCTGCGGGTTCTAGCGCTTCTCCCTCTTCTTCACCTTGCAGATTATATCTGCGCGAGCAGCACCACATAATTTTTCCCATACACCTTGGCGCACGAGGGGCAGGTGGTGTAATAGAAATACAGCTTTTTGATTTCCTTCCCTTTTGAAGCAACGAATTTTTTCATTTCCTCGGCCCATTTTCCGCTGTCCCTAAATTCGCCCTCGAAAACTTTTGAGAGGAAAGTGCCTGAAATGCGGGAGGAGGGCGAGCCTGGCACCTTTTTTCCTATCGCGATGTAGGCGTCAGCGCCGAAAGGCGAGCGCGCGTCGTAGAGAAGAATGGGGGTTTTGGCCAGCGCGCCTGCCTGTGCAATTCGCTCCATGTTCCGCCCCATGAAGGAGTCGAAGCCCAGAGGCATGTAGAAAAAGCACGTCAGGCCGCCTTTGAGGAAAAGCTTGTTTTTCCACTTGATTGTCTTGTTCTGCCAAGGGGCCGGGTCAAAGCGCTTGCAGCAGCCTGTTTCTGAATCATATAATTTGGTCAATTTGGCCATCGGCATCACCCATGCATCACTTCGTCTGCATTTTTTCGCCTGCACTTTTATTTTTTCTCCCTCTTCTTCACCTGGGCCTTCAAATCCTGCAAAACGTTCATGTAATTGATGAACGAATCAAAGGGGCTTTCGTAGGGAGAGAAATAGTTGTGCACATCCTGGTCAGACAATGACTTGGTGCAGCAGTAATACAAGTGGTCCGAATTCTGCAGATGCCGCCATGTGCGCAGCAAATCATCGTCTCCAAGCGCCTTGATGGGCTTCTCCAGACCGGTCAGCTCTGCAAAGGCGGCGCGCTGCATGTCGTTTCCCAGCCATGCGGAGGTGTCGCGCTCCATGTCGGCCCAGCTAATTACGTGCGGCATGTCAACCTCCCCCTGCGGCGCGATGGTGCGCGCCACTTCGCCCGGAGTGGCGAAGGAGAGGTGGCGGTGCTTGGAGATTTCCGGGAACAATTGCCTTAGGAAGGCGAAGATGCCGGTGTCCTCCCAGTGGTGCTCGCCGAAAGTCTCGTAGTCCATGAACAAGTTGACGCAGTCGCCCGGGGTGGCCGAAAGCCAGCTGGCGAACTTGTCGGCCGTGAGCGGCCACTCGCTCCAGCTTTTCTGCGAAAAGCGGTAGCCGATGTCGTCAGACAATTTGTAATGGCGCAAAAGCGCGCGGATGGAGGAGCATCCCTTCACCTTGTAGGTGTAGGTTGGCGAGCGCCAGCCAAGCATCTGGTCCAAGCCTTCGGTCATCACGCCCGCATAGCCCATGCGCTCGGCCCAATAGGCTATGTCGTTTGAGAACATGGCCTCGGTGTTGCGGAACACCGACGGGGTCTGGGCGAATGGCGCAATGGCGGCCCGATGAAGCTTCACCTGCTCCTCAAACTCGGTTTTCTCTGCAAAGAGGGAGGAGAGGGAATGATAGTATGTTTCTGAAAGGAATTCCACGCGCCCGGTTTTGGCCAGCGAAGAGAATGAATCAACCACTTCGGGCATGTAGAGGCGCGCCTGCTCAAGGAATACGCCGGTGATTGAGAAGGCGAGCTTCAAATCGGGGTTTTTCTCCAAAGCCTCGAGCAGAAGCGCGTTGGTGGGCAGGTAGCATTTGCGGGCAACCTTTTCCAGAATCTGCCTATTGAGCGCGTGGTCGAAATAGCGCTCGAACATCGAGGTCTGCTCGCCGCCGTCCGGGGCGAAGATGGAAAAGGGGGCAAGGCGCATGGGCTGGTGCACTTGGAAGTAAAAACAGACTTTCATGCAAAACTCCCCGCCATTGTCATGTCATTCAACCGCCATGTCATTTTCTTCTCAGTTCGGCCGTTTAAAGCTGCGTACTGCCTCTTCGTAGACTGCCAGCGTCTGCTGCGCGGTCTGCTCCCATGTTAGGTGCGCCAAGTCGTTTGGAGCCATTTCCACCATTGTTTTTCGCAGGGGAGCGTACTGTATGATGGAGATTATTTTCTGTGCCATGCCATGAATGTCCCAGAAATCGACTTTGAGGGCGGACTTCACCACCTCGCCCACGCCGCTTGTTTTGGAAAGTATGACCGGCGTGCCTGAGGCAAGGGCTTCGAGCGCGGTGATGCCGAAAGGCTCGGAGGTGGAGGGCATTACGTACACATCGGCCGCGCGGTAGATGCGCCTCTGGTCGTCCTCGGGAAGGTAGCCCAAAAAGCGCACATGGTCCTGCAGGCCAAGCTCCATGGAGAGGCTGATGAGGAGCGGCATGAGTTCGCCGGAGCCTGCGATGAAGAAAAGCGTGTCCGGACGCTTTTCCAGCACCTTCTTGGCCGCATGCAAAAACTGCACAGGCCCTTTCTGCTCCGTGAGCCGGCCAAGGAAAAGGACGATGTGCTTGCCTTCGGTCTGCACGGAAAGCGCGGGCTTGGCGAATGAGACTGAAGCATCGGCAGGGCTGCCGAAATCAGAAGATATCTGCGAGCCGGCCGCCGGGCCTCCTGTTTTGGATTGAGCGCCTGATGCACCCGCCTCGCCGGGCGGCGGGCGGTATTTGGATGCGTCCACGCCGTTGTAGACCACGCGGATTTTCCGCTCATCCGCCCCCAGATGTCGCGCGATAAGCTCGCGGGTGCGCTTGGAGACTGCGATGATGAGGTCTGCGTCCGCGGCCGCCTGCCGCTCTATGCGCACGATGGCGTCCCATGGGGTGGAGGTGCGGTCGAATTCCGTGGAATGAAAGGTTTGCACAAGCGGCCGCGAGATGAGGCGGCGCGAGCGCGAGCCGCCGGAGGCAGTGAGCCAGTCGTGGCAGTGGATGACGTCGTAGGGCGTCTTGGCGTGCTCGGCCGCCAGCATGCGGGCAGCCTGCTCGTTGTAGACTTCCACCACCTTGATGAGCCCCTCGCCATAGGTGGCCAGCTTGCCTTTCTTGTTGAAGGCGAAATAGGGCTTGAGTATGGTGGGCGAGGTTTCTATGAGGCGGATTGATGGGTGGGGGCTCGAGAGGGGCTTGCCTGAGAGGGGCATGTAGAAATCCACGGAGTGGCCCATGGAGGCAAGGCGCTGCGTCAGCTCGAAGCAGTGCACGCCCAAGCCTCCGGATATGAAGGGCGGGAACTCCCAGCCCAGCATGGCGATGCGCATAAAAGACCCCGGCACTTCCCCCACGAATGGAGAGGGGAGGGAGAGGGAGGTTAAAAACGTGAGTTTTTTATGGCGCGGGGATGCAGGAAGAGGCATGGGCGATATGGACGACGGGCAGCATGGCCGGCTTCTGTTTGACGTGCACACGCACCATCCGGAGAAAACTGCGCAGGGGGCGAAGCACGAATTCGTCGCTTCCGGATTTTCGTTGGAATCGAACGAGGAAGTCATGGCCTTCGCCCGCGCCCATCCTTGTTTTTTCTCCCTTGGGCTGGGGCCGCAGGAGATACAGAGAAAGGAGAAATACCCTGATTTGCAAAAAGCGGTAAGCGAAGCGGAGAAACAGATGGAAAAAGCGAAGGCCGACCCGCTCCTGTCGAAAAAATTCGTTGCGATTGGCGAGGTTGGCCTGGACAAGCACTGGGGAAAAACAGCGGAAGAAAGAGAAAGACAGTTCGCCGCGTTTGAGAGAATGATAAGTCTGGCCGGCCGCATGATGCTGCCGCTCATTATCCATTCGCGGGATGCGGAAAGCGAATGCATCCGCCAGCTGCTGGCGGCCAAAGCCCTGCATGCCGCCGGAGAGGGGAGGACTGCAAGCGCGGGCGCGCGGGAGGCGGCGGCGCAGGCCCCGCCCTTCCGTGTTCTCATGCACTGCTTCGGCGGCAAGCTGGAAGAGGCGAAGATGGCCGCAGATGCCGGCTGGCTGATTTCAATCCCGCCAAGGCCGAATTCGGAAAGGAAAAAAATAATCAAAGAGCTGCCGCTGTCCTCGCTGGTTGTGGAATCCGACGCGCCGTACATTGGAAAAAGGAGCGAGGACGCGCTCAAGTCGGCGGAAATGATTGCAAGATACAGGGAAATGGGATTGGAGGACGTGCTCGAGGCTACGGGCCGGAATGCGCGGAGATTCTTCGGTCTCTAGGCCGACCGCATGCGCGCCGCTTTTTCTCGTTCCTGATTTAGGAATAAGGATATAAACAAAGTCAATGAAACAGGAACCATATATCCAATGCGTCAAAACTCCTGCGAGAGAAATCCTTATGCCCACGATTTCCATCTCCAGCCTCACCAAGCGCTTCGGAAAGCTCACGGCAGTGGACGGCGTCAGCCTGAGCATAGAGAAGGGCGAGATTTTCGGCCTGCTGGGCCCGAACGGGGCCGGCAAAACGACCCTGCTCTCCATGCTCGCGGTGCTTATGGAGCCGACGTCGGGCGACGCCCGCGTGGCCGGCTCGGACATCCGCACGCAGGCGCTGGCCGTGCGCAAGTCAATCGGAATGGTGTTTCAGGGCGGCTCTCTTGACAACCTGCTCACGGCGCGCGAAAATCTCGAGCTGCACGCCAGCCTCTTCGCGGTGCCGAAAGAATTGAGGGCAAGGCGCATACAGGAGGCGCTCGAGCTCGTGGAGCTCACGGACAGGGCGGACGAGCGGGCGGGCAACTATTCGGGGGGGATGAAGCGGCGTCTCGAGATTGCGAGGGCTTTGCTCCACCACCCGCAGGTCCTTTTCCTTGACGAGCCCACGGTGGGGCTCGACCCGCAGACGCGCGAGCACATCTGGGCTTACATCAAGAAGCTGGCGCAGGCGGAAAGCATGACCATCATACTCACCACGCATTACATGGAGGAGGCGGACCTGCTCTGCGACCGCATAGCCCTCATAGACAGGGGCAAGATAGTGCAGCTTGACACGCCGGAGGGCCTCAAGCGGCAGATGGGGGGAGACAGGGTGAAGCTCGTGTGCGCCAAGGCTTGCGGCCGGCAGCAGCTGGCGCGCATGCGCAAGCTCCCTTTCATCAAATCCGTCGCGCAGGAGGACGGGCATCTCGCTCTGGTGGTGCTCAACGCCCCGAAGCATCTGCAGAAGATATTGGCGGCTGTGGGCGTTGTGGAGGAAGTGCACGTGCTGCCGGCCTCGCTCAACGACGTGTTCCTCCAGTACACCGGCCATGCCATCCGAAACGAGTCGGCGGAGGATGACGCGCAGGCGCACTGGGCCGCGCACCGCTAGAAAAAGGGATGCTTATGTCTTCATTCGAGGCAACGATGGCGGTGTGGAGGCGCGAGTTCATAGTATACACCCGCGAGCGCGAGCGCGCGGTGTCGTCCGTGGTCACGCCGCTGATTTGGCTGCTGGCCTTCGGCGCTGGCCTGGGCGCGAGCATCAGCGTGGCGGGCATAAACTACCAGGAATTCATTTTCCCCGGAATTCTGGCAATGAACGTGCTATTCACCTCGATGTTCTACGGGATGTACGTGGTGTGGGACAAGAAGCTTGACGTGCTCAAGGAGATTTTGATTGCCCCCCAGCCGCGCTGGGTTGCGTTCACGGGCAAGGCGCTGGGCGGGCTTACCATTTGCGCCTTTCAGGTGACTATCCTGATGATTATGGGCGCGCTGTTCATGAGCATCCCCCTCACGCCCCTCACCTTCCTATTCACTCTTCTGGGCTCGCTGCTCTTCGGGCTTGGGGCCGCCTCTTTGGGCCTGTTCATCGGCGCCAAGCTCAGCTCTCCGGATGCGTTTTCCCTTGTGATGAGCTTTGTGATGTGGCCGCTCTTCCTGACTTCTGGCGCGCTCTATCCGATTGCAAACCTGCCCGCTTATCTGCAGGTGCTGGTGCACGTCAATCCCATGGCTTACGGGGTTGACTTGATGCGGGGCGCGCTCTTGGGCATGTGGACCTACGGACCCCTGCTCGATGTCGGCGTGCTGGCGCTGTTTGTTGCGGTCTTCTTCTATTTGGGCCAGAAGGCGTTCGAGCAGCTGAATTTGGGCTAAAGTGAATAAGGAAAAAGGCGGCCTGAAAATAGATTGGCCATTTTTAAGCCATTTAAGCCAATTGTATTTATTTGTGCAGAAATGTATAAATACGCAAAGCTGGCTGGAAGAAGCAGGTGAGGTCTATGACAGATGCTAAATCAATCATGCTAAAAGAGACAAAGATAAAGACAGAGAACAAGAAGACGACGGACCGCGGATTTGGTGCAGGCCTGAAAACGTCTTCCGACGGCCTGCACAAAGGCGTGCCGAAAAGAGCCCTCAACAGGCAGGAGCTGTTAGATATCAAGGCGCTGACAGCGGCGCTGCAAGGCGCGCTGGACGGGGACTTGGAGCTCAACCGTCAAAGCACTGCATTCGAAATTGGAGATTACAGGAAATTTAATATGGCATATGAGCTCGAGCAAGGCGCCAGACGTAAATATGGCATCGTAAGCAGCTATAGTGGGCTGCTGTCTGCACTGGCCGACTCCGGAGATGTGGATGGGTTTTTGCGCCTGGCCGAACTGGCCGTGAAAGTCCATCTGAAAGAACTGGCCGACGGCCGTGGCCGCCTTGATAAGAAAATGCAAATTTATGACGAGCAAGATGTGGACCTCTACGCGGGCCTGCATGTTGAGCGGGCAACGAAATTTGCCTTGGGGCATGCTCAGACCGAGAAACAGGTGATGCGGCTCTTGGCGCTGCTGGTGGTAGACATCCCACGGGCATATGAGGTTGCACAGAAGGCGCTGGAGAGATTGGAGAGCAAACAAGGCGGATGAGGCCGGGGAAAAGAAAAGGCTGGCTGAACTTGAATATGCCCGCAACGCCACGCTGCGCAGGCTCTTCAACGGCGGCGACTGTTAAGGCCGGACGCATCTTTATATGCCCAAGGCGAGCGTGAATATGCTTATGGCAAACGGCCTTCTTGACCGCCTTCTTGGCGCCGGCCAAAAATCCGGCGTCCCGCGCATAGCTCTCATGGTTGACGGGCCCAACATCATCCGCCGCGACGTGCGGATTGACTTGCTCAACGTGCGAAACCTCGTTGCCCAGCACGGGCAGGTCAAGGTGGCGAAAGTTTTCCTTGACCAGTACGCGTCAGACAAGCTGATTGAGGCCATGGTGAACCAGGGCTACGAGCCTGTGCTCACCACAGGGGACGTGGACGTGACCATGGCGGTGGAGGCCACGGTGCAGGCGTTCAATCCGCACATCGACACAATCGCGCTCATGACGCGCGACATTGATTTCAGGCCTGTGCTTGTGAAGGCGAAGGAGATGGGCAAGCACACCATAGTGATTGGAACCGAGCCGGGCTTCTCGGTCGGCCTGCGGCAGGCTGCCGATGTCGTCATAATGGCCCAGAGCCTGCGCGAGAAGTAGAGTGAAGCGCTTTTTCTTTTGTCGTCGTTCCTTCTGGGGCAGTTTTATAAAGCTCCCAGCCGTAGGGCGGCCAATTCGGACGATATTGAGGGGGGATTCTCGATGCAACGCCGCGCGTATTTCATGCTCATGTTGCTGGCAGCCACCATGCTCCTGCCGATGGGGCTGGCGCAGGAAACCAACGTCACCGTCAACCTCACGCAGGGGGACACGAACAGCACGGGAAGCACGGTGGTGGATGACCCCTTCGCCGCAGATTCGCGCGTGTGCATACTCATCAGCAACTGGATTCTCAAGCTGGTGTTCGTGGTAATACTCCTCGCGTTCCTGCTCGGAGTCGCGGTCATATCGTTCGGGGTGTTCCCGGAATGGCGCGACCACGGCTCCAAGCTCATCATCGGCTCAATAGGGGCGGTTGTGCTCTATCTCATCGGCCTGCCGGCGCTCAAGTTCCTCATGGGCGTGAGCAGCATCTGCGGGCTGTAGGAGGCGATGGCCATGGCGGTAGGAGATTTGGGGGCCCTGATCGGCAACCTCAACATGCTCACCAACCTGCTGCTGGTGGTGGTGATGCTGGTGTCGGTGGGCATGATTGCCTACCCAGAGCCGAGCGTGCGCCACAACGGGCTCATCGCCTTCCTCATCACCCTGCTGGCGGCCGCGCTC
>JAKAME010000089.1 GCA_021813025.1 Microcaldota archaeon | reverse complement strand
CATCTGGGGCATGGAAGAAGCTGCACCTGCTGCGGGGATTTTTTCTTCAATCATCGCATCTTTCTCCTCCGCCCACCTGCTGGCCATGTTCATTTTCCTCATCGAGCGCGCCTGCGCCTCCTGCTGCCGGGTTTGGGGAATTGTTTTTTGCGCATCCGTTTGTTCCCTTGCCCGCGCGGCCTGCTCTTCCGTCTGCTGCGTTTGTGCAGCCCACGCGCGCAATGTCGCCTGCTGGCCCTCGCGCAGCATGAACTCGAAGCGGCCCGGGCAGGCCCAGTCCTCCTGCGCAGGCTCCTCGCGCTCCTCCTCGCGCGGATAGCGCATGTTGTAATAGAAATCAGGCTTTGGCCTAAACATCCCCGCGCTTGCCTGTATGCCCCACGGAATCGGGTTGAAATAGCGCACCTCCCCCCCGCGGACCGAGCCTCCCGGCGAGCGGCGCATGAAATCCGGCAGGCCGACGGAATGGGCCGAGCGCCCGCTCACCAGCGGCGCTGCCTGCAGGCCAAGCGGGTCCCCCTCCAGCAGCGTGTATCTGATGTATGTTGCAGGCCTCGCCCTGTCGCACCACACTTCCTTCGCAAGGCGCCTGCCAGCAACTCCGTAAGTCCAGCGCGCGGCCGCGCCGTCGAACAGGAATCTCTCCATGAGCCTGAAGCCCTGCGGGTGGACCGCATCGGGGTAGTAGTTTGTGGAGAGGGGGTATTCCACCCCGCCTGCCACGGCGGTGTCCTCAAGCTTGCCGAGCAGGATGCGCCTCTGCTCCATGCCCGGATGGGCGATTGCAAGAAGCGCATGGTATTTCCTCGTGAGGGCGCCGAGCGCGCTGGCCGAGGCCCAGCCACCCTGCGCGTTGCCCAGCCACCACTCCAGCCCGGCGGCTTGTTCAATGGCTGGTTCTGGAGGAAAGAGCGGCATATTCTCAGCCTCGCCGGGATGGTTTTTTATTCTATCGCAGGCCATGCGGGCGCATGTCCAAAACACCCCGCCCGCTGCCTTGCGCCAGCATGCCGCGCATCCATCCTGCAGTCTCCCGTCCGCACGCGCGCATCCTTCTGCTTTTGCTGCTATGCTTCAGCCTTCTGCTTGCCGGCTGCACCGTTGGCTTGAAGCCAATTCCAAACCCGAACAATCTCTCCGTCGGCCAGCCTTCCAATTCCTCCGCCCCTCCCCAAGGCAATTCTTCCTTCAATTCTTCCGCCGCCCTGCTTGAGGCCAACCGCCTTTTCCTCAGCCAGACCCAGGCTGCGGAAGAAGCAAGCGCGCGCATGAATTTCTCCGAAGCCTCGCGCCTGTTCAACCTCTCCTCGCAGACTGCGGCCAACCTCACCCGCCTTCTCTTCGAAGTGTGCGGCGAGCGCGGGCGCAACTGCTCCGGCCAGCTGGCCGGCTACGCGCAAATCGCCGCCTGCTCGGCAGAGCGCGCAGGCTTCTATGCGCAGGTGCAGCTGCTGCTGCCCGCCGCGGGCGACGAGCTGCGCTGCAGGCAGGCCTACAACTCAAGTTCGGAATACCCGGCCGACTGCCTCTTGGCCGAGGGGCAGTACAACCAGTCCTGCTCCTCGCTGTTTGCCCAAGCCCAGCGCACCTATGTCTCATGCAGGCCCGTGATGCCGGGCATCAACGTGATGGACTCCGCGCGCCTGCTCTGCCCGCCGGCGGAAAACTCGTCAGGCTGAGAACATGAAAACGCTCTTCTTGCTGCTTGCCCTTGCGCTGCTCTTCGGCTGCCTTGGCTCTCCCGGCGCGCCGCTTGCGAATTCTTCAAGTTATGCTCCTGCTCAGGCCGCGAATTCGTCAAGCGAGTATACGCCTGCGCAGGCAGCAAATCAAAATCATTCAACACCGCCAAATTCCTCTCTTCCCGCGAACTCCCAGCTTTCAGCCAACGCCTCGGCCCCCGCCACTCCCGGCTCATCTGCCAACGGCAGCGTCATTGTCTATTTCTTCTACCTCTCCACCTGCCCGTTCTGCAACAAGCAAACCAGCCTTGCCAACGGGGCGCTCAAGTCGGAATTCCCGCAGGCGAAGTGGCTGGAATACGACGTTAGCGTGCCGGCCAACAGGGCCGTCTGGATTTCGATGATGGGCGCGCGCAACCAGACAGCCAAGAGCGTGCCTGTCACAATAATCGGTCCGGACGCAATCATCGGCTATTATCCGGGCCAGACGGAGACAATGATTCGCGCCTCGATAAAAGAGCAGCTGCGGCAGAAGAATATCACTCAGAGCGCTTCACAATAATTTCAGCTGCCCTGTTATTCTGTCAACAATTTCGGCTTTCGCAGGCCCAATCGCGGCCGCAGTCTTGCTGCCCGGCTCCAGCTGCGTGCGCCCGGCATCCGTAATCAGCGAGCAGGGCAGCTCGTAGTCTTTTGCGGCCTGGAACATTTTCACAAGCTCTTTCTCGCTCTCCACTTTCAGAGCCACTTTGGGCATTCCCTGCCCATGCCATTTCCTTGCAATGGCCGGCATCTTGCTCACCGCATCCAGATAGGCGTCCAGCGAGGCGTGCGAGCCCTGCGCCACGAGCTTTCCCTTGCCCATCGGCAAATCCATGCGCAGCAGAATGACCTGCTTGATTTCGTCCGGGTCTGATGTGGAAACCATAGCCATCACGGGCGGAAACCCGCCTGCGGAAACCCGCTTCCCCGACACTAATAAACCCATCTCCCCAATAAGTTTTTCATGGACTGGCAAAGCTCCGTGCTTGAGGCGGCCAAGACCTATCTTGCGCGGCAGGACGAATGGTCGGAATGCGCCAAGCGCCTGCGCTTCAATCTGGGAAAAATCCAGTACCCCGAAGCGCTTGAAGCAGACCTCATACTCCCGGTCGCCCCGCGCCCGCCGGCAGGCTCGTTTGCAGCCGTGGACGGCGGATTGGGCGCCGCAGCCTTCCACGGCCTTGATTTGCTTGCGCTCAAGGCTCTGGCTGTGCGCTTTGATTACGAGAACGGCAATTTGAGCGGGCATGCCTATCTCCCATCAGCCCATCCGCCCGTAGAGGTCGCAACCACGTGGGGTTTGGACGGCTTTGAGCAGATGCGCTTCTCCTCACTCATGCGCCTGCGCGCCGAGCTTTCAGCCGCTCTGGCGGCAGCCGAAAAATGGAAGCCAAGCTTTCTCCTGCTCGACGGCTCCATCGCCCCTCTCGTGTCGGACAAGCCCCCCGAGGATTCCGAACTCAAAGCCCTCTATGCTGACGTAGCAGCCCTCTACCAAAAGCTCTATTCCACCTGCTCGCGCTCCGGAGTGAATCTTGTGGGCGTCACAAAGGACAGCCGGGGCAGGCGGCTGCTTGACCTGCTTTCCCGCGCAGTGCCTGAGTCCGCGCCCGCGCTGGCCAACGGCTCGGACACCGCGTTTCTGGATTTGCTGCTCACCGAGGGAGAGCGCACTTTCTGCATGAAATACTCCCTCTCCCCCTCATCAAACCCGGTGCTCAAGGATTTGGGCGAGTGGGCGGGGCGCATACTTGCATTCTACCTCAAGCCCACAGCGCAGGACAGGCCGCTGCGCGTGGAATTCCTTGCCACTTCCGCACCTTTTGGCGAAGTGGCCGAAGTGGTGGCAGGCCTCTCGCGCCTCTCGCCGCACTATGCCTATCCCGCAATTCTCATAGAGGCAGATTTGCGCGCCGCCATGGCTCCCGAGGAGCTTGAGCGCGTGGTGGCCGACCTGTCGGTGCGGGTGGGGAGAAGGCGGCCGCTCATGCCTCTGAGGAGAGATTCGAGGCCTTTCAGATAAAAAACAAAATAAAAATAAATTTCCATTTCTA
>JAKAME010000029.1 GCA_021813025.1 Microcaldota archaeon | reverse complement strand
GCGAAGGCTGCAAGTGGCCGCCACGGCCAGAGCCTCGGTCTATCTTTACAATGACGCGGATGACGTGGAGGCGCTGGAAGAAGGTCTGGCTGATGCAAAGAAAATATTCGGGGAGTGAAGATTATGGCGGCGGCTTCAAACCCTTCCCCGGCGCGCGAGCAATTGTATCGCGCCAACATTCTGGAGCATTACAAGCGCCCCCACCACTGGGAAAGGCTTGGAAAGGCGCATATCCGCCACATCGAGCAGAATCCGGCCTGCGGGGATGAAATCGGAATCGAGCTTGAGCTTGACAAGATGGGCAGAATCAGGAATGTGGGGCTATGGGGGATTGGCTGCGCGATTTCAATGGCATCCGCATCCATGCTCTCTGACAGGCTGGTGGGCATGAGCTTGGAGCAGGCGGCAAAGATTGACAAAAGGCAGGTGCTTGCCGATTTGGGAATAGACCCCGGTCCGACAAGAATGAGATGCGCGCTTCTGGGGCTGGAGGGGCTGAGGAGCGCGCTGCGCAAAAAGGAAAACTTATGAATTGTCCCATGCCCATAGCGCCATTGCGAACGGCAGAGCGGATGCGATGGCACTTGACATGAAGTGGAACGGCCTGCGCTGGACTGATTTGGCCATCAGCCTGCTGACTCTTGCGGCCATTTTCTATTTCGTCGAGCCTGCGAGGCTTGCGGCCATTCTGATGAAAGCTGACTGGCGCTGGGTGCTGGCAGGCGCGCTGGCCTATTCGCTCACCATGCTCTCCATGTCATGGAGGCTGAGCTTCATACTGCGCTATCTTGGCGGGCGCGTGAGCCTGATGCGCTCGTGGCTGGCCAACTCGGCCGGCCTGCTGGCATCCGACCTCACCCCTGCGCGCTCGGGCTATTTCGTTGTCCCCTTCCTTTTCGAGCGCCATGACGGCGTGCCGCTGGAGAAGGGCATGGCTGCGGTCATCAGCCCGCAAATTGCGGATTTCTTCCTCAAGGCAGTGGTGGCTGCGGCAGGCATCTTCCTCATCCTGGCCCTGCAGCCAAGCCTCGAGAACAACGCCCTGCTGCTTTTTGGAGGCGCGGCGGCCATGATGGGGTTCGCCATCGCTCTGGCCATGCTGCTTTTCGTTCCGCAAACGCTTGGGCTGGTGAAGCCGTTCCTGTCCATCCCTCTTGCGCAGAAGTTCCACGATTTCGTGCGCCTGATGCAGGCGCAGCGCGGCAAGGTGGTGCCAATCTTCCACATCATCCTAGCTCTCTCTATACTCAACCTCCTGTTCAAGGGCATTGAATGGTATTGCCTTGGGCAGGCGCTGGGAGTGCAGTTCAGCGCTTCAGCCGACCCCCTCGTCCTCTTCATGATGCTTCAGGCTCTCATCAGCGCCCTGCAGTTCGTGCCCATACCGACAGTAGCCGGGCTTGGATTGGCCGAAGGCGGGGCGGCTGCCAGCATGATGATGCTGGGCGTGCCTGCCGAGCTGTCGGTCGCTTTCCTGCTTCTCACGCGCGCCGTAACCACGATTATGGATTGCGCAGGCCTTGGGGAATTGGCCGCAATTTTGAGGAAACGGAAGTAGCTGCCCCCCAGGGCGCGCTGGGCTTTCTTTTTTTAAGCCCAGAGGGGCATAACACCCAATACCCGTTCTCTTTGGGGTGAAGACCTTTCCCTTCGCTAAGAGAAAGGGATTCAAGCTGGGGTCGCATAACCCGGTATTGCGGCAGGTTGCTAACCTGTTGGGGCAATAGCCTCTTGCGAGTTCAAATCTCGCCCCCGGCGCTCACTTTTATTATTCTTGGTTCGGGAGGAAGAAGGTGGAAAAGACGCCCATCGGCCTCCCGCGTGTCTGGCTTTACGCAGGCTTGGCGCTCACCCTGTTCCTGTTGATTCCAGTCTGGTATTTCCAATACCTGCCGCTCAACGACTGGCCCAACCATCTGGCCAGCATGCATTTGCTCATTCAGCAGCAGGCGGGCCAGACCACTTACATCCTGCCCAACGCAAATCCCCTCCTGCCAAACGCATTGGCTTTCTGGTTTATCGAGGCGCTTGGCCCATTGATTGGCGTGGAGGCTGCGGGGCGCGTGCTGCTCAGCCTCATCCTCATACTCACAATTTGGGGCAGCGCCTATTTCCTCAAAAGCGCCGACGAGCGCCTCGGGCCTCTGGGGCTCGCGCTTGGAGCGGTGCTGGCCTACAACTGGTTTTTCCTGATGGGATTTCTCAATTACGCGCTTGGAGTGCCGCTCTTCCTCATAGCTGCAGGCTATTGGCTGGAAAAAAGCAGAAAAAATGAAAAAGGCCCCCGTTCCTCAATTCGGCGGACTCTGTTCGAATTGGCTGCAATGCTCATTCTCTCGGCCCTAGTAGCCCTCAGCCATCTAATAGCAGGCGCCATGCTGGTCGGGCTAGTGGGCTTTTGGAGGCTGGCGCAGGCTCTGGGGGCTTTGCGCAGGAAACCGAAAATCGAAAGCATCATCGGCGCATGGAAGCCTGCGCTCTCCCTTGATTTGGCTGCCTCATTGCCGGTGCTGGCGCTTGGAGCGCTGGCGGCGGGCCCCCTGCTGGCCGGCGAGAGCGACCAGACGTTTACGGTGTGGGGTCCGGGCGCGCGCAAGCTGCTTTACGCGATTCTGGAGGCCCCCTCGCCAGTCCTGCTGCTGGCCGGCGGGCTTGTGCTGGTGAGCTATCTGGCGATTTGGATAATGCAGTACCGGCGGGACTGGAGGCCCCAAGCAGGCTGGCTTGTGCTGGCATTGCTGATGGCAGGCGGCGCCATGCTGCTGCCTGAGAGCACGGCCAGCTGGCAGTTCGCGGCCCCGCGCCTGTGGCCGTTCTTCTACTATTTCATGGCAATGGCGATTTTCCTGCCATTGGCGCGCACGCCCGGAGGCGAGGGAGTGGTGAAGGAGATAGCCATATGCCTTCTGGTGCTGGCCGTCCTGCAGGCAGGGTCTTTGGCAAAAGACTGGGCCTCGGTGCAGGAGCCCATGCGGCAGATTGCGGCAGCTTCGGCAGACCTTGCGCCGGGAGCGGCGGTGCTGCCCATTGGCGAGGGATTTGCCCAGACCGGCACGCAGGCGGGCGTGAGCCCCTATTTCCATTCGTGGGGCTATTGGGTGATGGAAAAGGACGTGTTCTCGCCCTATCTTTTCGTGTGGAATTACAGCCCCATCCACCTCAAGGGAACGGATGCGCACGGGGCTGCGGCTGTGAGCGGCTGGCTGCAGCGCATTGCCTACAAGAATTTCGCCAATCCAACCAATGACACCTGCCTCTACTGGCGCGAGTATTATGAACAGGACTTCAACTGGAGCCTTGTTGCGCGCGAGTATGATTATGTTGTGCTGAGAAAGGGCGCGTGCGACAATGAGAGTGCAGTGCCCTATCCTTTCGAGAGAATCGCGCAGCACGGCTCGGTTTATGTTTTCGAGAACAGGGAGAAAAAGCAGGGCTGAGGAAAAAGAGAAAGCTCGTGCTAAGAATTGAAGTGGTAAGAGCGAACGCCCTTGCCTGGGCAACTGCGAACAGAATGCGAAGGTTTCAGCTCCGCCATGTATCTGCACAGCACGGGGCTGGTCGCTTAGGGCTGCTCCTTCCGGCCTGACCCGATTCACTCCCAACGCCCGTCCGCGCAGGCATAGGCATCGACGCTTGGCCCTCGCCCACGGACGCGGCTGCACCAGACGCCGGCGCTCTGTCGGTCCCGTCTGGAGGGGGTTTACGGCAACAAGGGGCCCCTGGCCCCCCGACCACCCTTACCAGACAAAATGGGCTTTTCGGACTTTAAATAACTGCCCTCCCGCCCCACATATGGCGGGAGCCAAACAGCCTTTATCCCAGCCGCCTGCCGCCTTTATCCCCGCGCCTTTGGCTGGCCAATCAGCTTTTATACTTCAAATCGCCAATCGCGGCCATTCGATAAAGGGTGGGATTATGGCGTCGGAGGAAGGCGCGCTCAACATCGTGTTGGTCGGCAGCGGAGGCGCGGGCTGCAACACGGTCAACCGCCTCGCCCACTTGGGCGCGAGAGGCATCCGCCTTGTCGCTCTGAACACTGACAAAAAGCACCTCAACACCCTCTCCAAGAATGTGGAGCGGGTGCTCATCGGCCCCACCCTCACAAAAGGGCTTGGGGCGGGGGGAGACCCCAAAATCGGCGAGAAGGCCGCGCTGGCCAGCCGCAAGTCCATTGACCCGTTCATCAGGGATGCTGACCTTGTTTTCCTGACTGCAGGCATGGGCGGAGGCACAGGCACAGGCTCGGCGCCTGTGGTGGCGCAGATGGCGCGCGACCATGGCGCGCTTGTGATTGGGATGGTGAGCTTCCCCTTCGCCCTTGAGCGCGTGAGGGTGAAGAAGGCGCGCGAGGGCACGGCCCGCTTGGCCGAATGCTGCGATTGTCTTGTGGTAATCCAGAACGACAAGCTGTATGAGTGGGTTCCAAACATGCAGATTGAGAAGGCATTCGCGCTGGCAGACGAAGTGGTGGCCAAGGCGGTGTCGGGAATTTCGCGCACCATTCTGGAGCCTTCGCTCATGAACCTTGATTTCGCAGACCTCAAGACGCTGACTGAGGGCGGAGGCTTGGGCATGATTGCGCTTGGAGACGCGTCGGGCTATGCGCGCTGCGAGGACATCGTGCCCAACGTGCTGGAAAACCCGCTCATGGACGTGGATTATTCGCAGGCATCAGGCGCGCTTATGCACCTCACAGGCGGGCCTGACTTCAACTTGGGGGATGCGAATCTTGTCGGCGAGAGGCTCACGCAGAGGCTTGGGGACGACTGCAACGTGGTGTGGGGCTCGCGCATTGACCCTGCTTTCGAGAAAAGGCTGGAGGCGTTCGTGATTTTCATGGGGATTCCATCACCCCTGTTGCTTGACCCCAGCGCGGACATGAAGAAGGAGTGAAAAGAAAGGCCGGGCCGAAAATCTATTTCGGATGGCTCCACACCTTCTTTCCCTCAATGAAAGCCTCGAGCACCACCTGTTTTTGCAGCACGCCGGAATCAAGGCGCGGGGCCATGATGCCCTCCAGCTGGAAAAGGCCGGCCTTGTCATTCAGCTCAACCCAGATTGGAAGAGGGGAGCCTGGCGCGATGGGGCCAAGATGCACGAAATCGACTGCCTGCGAGGAGGCCCCATAGCGCTGGTCAGGATTTTGCATTGCCGGAGGCAGGCGGGAGCGGCCCCCCTCGCAGTCCATCGCATCTGCCAGCTTCACTATGGAGCCTTCCAGCGAATAGGCAGGCACTGCAGAGTCGTGGGAGTGGATTACTTCTAGGATGTTGAGAATCATTTTCTCGCGCAACGGAGAGCGATAGGCGCGGGAGAGGAGGCGCCCCAATATCGGCTGCGCCAGCGCAACGCTCTGCTCCCAGTGCCGCTCGCGCACGATTGCGTTGCCGCAGTCGTGCAGCAGGGAGCCCAAGAGGACAATGACTGCAGAATCGGGATAAGAAGAAGGCGGCCTGGCTCCCCGGCTGGAGGCGGCCCGCATTCTCGTTTCTTTTGTTCCAAACGTCGGCTCCCAGCCAAGCGCGAGGCCTGCCTGGAAAATCGCCATTGCGTTGGCAGCCACCACAAGGGCGTGCGTGCGCCCGTGGTCGGAGTAGCCCATGCGGTTGACCGCCAGCGCGTTGGCTGTTTCCATCATGGTGGTGTAGAGGGGGTCTGCAATAAGCTCCTGCGCCAAGCCCCATGCCTTTGGATAGCCGGCGCAGGCAAGGCGCAGCTGCTGGTGAAGAGGGGGGCGCTTCTGCGCGCCGAGGGGATGCAGGCCTTCGTCAAACATGAAAATTGGCTGGAAGCCTAACCTTAAATAAAGAGGCTTCGAGGCTCGAACATGAAGGAGAGAGAGTGGCAGGGAGAAGGCCGGGCTGGCTGGCGGCAGGCTGAGGAAGGGCAGGGAATGCCCCCGGCCCATTCTATTCCGGAAGCAGAGCTGCTCGAGCGCTTCGGCAGCAATGCCAAAACAGGATTAAGCACGCCGCAGGTGCAGGCGGCGCTGGAGCGCTTCGGGCCCAATGCCTGGAGCCTGGAGCAGAAGAACAGCAGCCTTGACATCCTCAAGCGCCAGATTTCCAACCCCCTCATCCTGCTGCTCATAGTGTCGGCAGGAGTGGCTGCAGTGGTGGGCCATACGCTGGATGCTGCCGGCATACTGCTGGCCGCCGGCCTGTCGGTGCTTTTCGGATTCGCGCAGGAATACAAGGCTGAGGCCGCGCTGGGGGCATTGCAAAAGCTTGCCGCCCCCTGCGCGCGCTGCCTGCGCGACGGGCGGGAGATGGAGATTGGGGCGCGCGAGCTGGTGCCGGGCGACATCCTCATCCTGTCTGAGGGAGACATGGTGCCGGCAGATGCGCGCCTGCTGGCCGGCTCGTCGCTGCGCCTTGACCAGTCCACCCTCACCGGAGAATCCATGCCGATAGACAAGCATGCTGACGTGTGCGCGCCTGACACCCCCCTGAGCGAGCGCTCCTGCGTGGTGTATGCAGGCACGCAGGTGGTGCGAGGCTCGGGCAGGGCGGTTGTGTTCGCAACAGGGCTTGAGGCCGAGTTCGGGCGGATTGCGCAAAGCCTTGCCGGCGTGCAGAACGAGCAGACGCCATTGCAGAAATCTTTGGGCGAGCTTGGCTCGCGCATAGGGCAGGCGGCCATTTTGCTGTGCATAATCTTCTTCCTCCTCGGAATGTGGCAGGCCAAGTATTCGTGGGACGAGCTTCTGCTCACCTCGGTTTCCTTGGCAGTGGCCGCCATTCCCGAAGGCCTGCCCACCGTGCTGGCCATCACGCTCGGACTGGGCGTGCAGCGCATGGCTGCCCAAAAGGCGCTGGTGCGAAAGCTGCAGGCGGTGGAGACTCTGGGCTGCGCGTCGGTGATTTGCACCGACAAGACCGGCACGCTTACCGCCAACAAGATGACTGTTCTGCGGGCAAACCTCTGTGGCGAGGAATACGCGTTCGGGGGAGGGCCATATGATTTGGAGGCAGGCGTGAAGCGCGCTGACGGGATGCCGATTGCGCCGGACGAGCGCGCGCGGATGCAGGAAGCGCTCTCCATTGGCGTGCTGTGCAACGAGGCAGGCCTGCTTATGGAGGCTGACGGCTCGCTGGCAGGCCTGCGCGGGGACCCCACTGAGGGGGCGCTGCTGATAGCCGCATCAAAGGCCGGAATGGATGCGGAAGGGATGCGCAACGCAAGCCCGAAGCTGGCAGAGGTGGCTTTCGATTACCACCGCAAGATGATGACAGAGGTGCGCGCGCAAGGCAGGCGCAACATTGCCTATGTAAAGGGGGCGCCTGAGCGCATACTGGAGCGCTGCACCCGCATGCGGACGGCGCAGGGCGAGAAGGCGCTCACGCCCGCCATGCGCGCCAAGCTTCATGCCCTCATCCATTCATACTCGCATCAGGCCCTGCGCACGCTTGCTCTGGCAGAGCGGGAAGTGAAGGGCGGCATCAAGGACAGGAGGATAGATTCCTCAATCGAGCATGATTTGACCTGGACCGGCCTTGTGGGCATGATGGACCCGCCAAGGCCTGAAGTGGGCGAGGCGCTGCGCCTGTGCAGGCTTGCAGGCATTCGGGTGATTATGCTCACCGGAGACTCGCCCGCCACCGCCGAAGTTGTGGCGCGCCAAATCGGAATTTTGGCCGGCGGGCAGACTGTGATGAGCGGCGAGGAGCTGGACAAGCTGGACGATGGCGCCCTGGCAGGGCGGCTGGGCGGGCTCGCGGTCCTCTCGCGCGCCACTCCAGAGCACAAGTTCCGCATAGTGCGCGCCCTGCAAAAGGGCGGCGAGGTGGTGGCGGTCACCGGGGACGGGGTGAACGACGCGCCCTCCATCAAGACTGCGGACATAGGCGTGGCCATGGGGGTGGGGGGCACCGACGTGGCGCGCGGCGCGGCCGACCTGGTGCTCACGGACAACAATTTCTCAAGCCTTGTGCGCGCAGCCGAAACCGGGCGCTCTATTTATGAGAACATACGCGCGTTCGTGCGCTTCCAGTTCACCACCAACGTGGCCGCCCTCTCGCTGATGTTCATCACTCCCCTCACGGGCTTCGGCCTGCCGCTCCTGCCGCTGCAGATTCTGTGGATTAACATCATAATGGACGGCCCGCCTGCGCTGGCGCTCGGCATGGAGCCGGGACGGCCTGACGCCATGAGCCGGCCTCCGCGCGCAAAGAGCGCGCCTTTCATGAGCAGCAACTTCCTCACGGCCGTGGGCTCGTCTGGCGCGGTGATGTTTCTATTCACCCTCATGGTGTTCGCATATTACGCAGGCTCCCCTGAAGCGGCCATGAAGGCCAAGGCAGTGACCATGGCCTTCACGGTCTTTGTGGCCCTGCAGCTGGTCAATGCCTTCAACTGCCGCTCCTCGCACCTTAGCGCCTGGCACAATATGAACGGCAACCGCTGGCTGCTGCTGGCCGTGCTTGTGTCGCTTGCCCTGCAGCTGGCAATCATCTACACGCCCTCGCTGCAGACCATGTTCAGCACCGCTCCGCTCGGCTGGACGGATTGGGGCTTTGTCGCGCTGGCGGGCGCGCTCATGCTGCTCAAGGAGGAGGGCGTCAAGCGCCTCATGCCAAGCCTCACGGAGTACTGAGAGAATGCCCCGCAAAATCAGGCTGGTGGCCGTTGGCAGGGTGAAGGAGGGATACCTTCGCGCCGGCATGGCCGAGTATGAGAAAAGGCTGAAGCCATACTGCTCGCTCGAAGTCATCGAACTGAAAGACGAGGGAATGGAAAAAGAGGAAAAAAGGCTTGAGAAATATCTCGGACCGAATGCATTTCTTCTGGATGAAAAGGGGGCCGAGCTTGATTCGATTGAATTCGCCAAACTCCTGTCCAATGACCCGGCGGCGCAGCTCACATTCATCATTGGAGGGCCTTATGGGACAACAGCCGGGCTGAAGAAAAAGTGCGGGTGCATTTCGCTCTCCAAAATGACTTTCACGCACGAGATGTGCAGGCTGTTTTTGCTGGAGCAGCTCTATAGAGCCATGCTGGCCAATTCGGGGAGGGCGTATCAGAAATAAAAAGGGCGGCTGTGAAAGAAGGGATACGCGTCTGTCGTTCAACCTGGTTCGGACTCTAGCCTTCCAAGCTAGTAATCCGGGTTCAAATCCCGGCGGACGCATATGAAAACCAAAAAGGCCGTCTTCGCCGCCGGCTGCTTCTGGGGCGTGCAGGCGGCATTCGACAAGACGCCCGGCGTGGCTGGCACGAAAGTCGGGTATTGCGGAGGCAGGGCGGCTCATCCCACCTATGAGCAGGTGTGCTCGCACACGACTGGGCATGCCGAGGCAGTGGAAGTGGAGTATGACCCGAAAAAGATTAGCTATGCAAAACTGCTAGCCCGTTTCTTCGCCATCCACGACCCCACGCAGGTGAATCGGCAGGGGCCGGACGTTGGCGACAATTACAGAAGCGCCATTTTCTATGCAAATGAGAAGGAGAAGAAAGAGGCGCAGGAGATGATGGCAAAATTGACGGCCTCCAAGCGCTTTCCCCGGCCCATAGCCACGAAATTGGAGCCGCTCTCCACTTTCTGGGTGGCCGAGGATTACCACCAGAAATACTACAAAACGCACGACATAGCGTGCGAAATCTAAAAGTCGGTCAGCTTGTTCTGGCCGGATTTGCGGGGAGCGGAGGGCTTCGCTTCCTCTTTTTTCTCTCCCGGCTTCTCCTCTTTCCCTTCCTCTTTTTTCATTCCTTTCATCCTGCCTCTCGCATTCAGCACAGACTTGAAATCAGTTGGTGAAACAGAAGCCAGCCCCCCCACGATTTTCTTCATCTTCTCCTCCTTTCTTCTCGACGACCAGAAGAAGACCTGGTCCCGCGTGTTGGCTGTCATCAGGCCGAACATCCTGCCCAGCTTGGCGCGCCCGGCGCGCCCGCGCCTCTGTATGTGCCTTATTTCAGAAGCCACCGGCTCGTAGAAAATCACGTTGTCAACTGAAGGGATGTCAAGCCCTTCTTCGCCAATAGAGGTGGCCACCAGAATGTCGAAGAGCCCTATCCGGAAGTCGGCCAGCGTTTTCTGCTGGTCTTTGGCGGTAACGCCCTCCTTCTTGCCCATGAATGATTTGGCGCGCAGGCCGGCGGAAGTGAGGGCGTGGACAAGCACGGCAACTTGGTCCCGGTACTGGCAAAACACAATGGATTTCTCCCCTGCCGGCCGGCTCTTGGCCAATTCCACCAGTTTCTCAAGCTTCGGATGCTCTGCCGCACCTTTCAATTTCTCCACCATGGCCATGAATGTTGGATTGTGAAGCAGGCGCACCTGCGCTTTGGATGGTTCGCGCTCGCGCACGCGCTGCACGAAGCGCTGCACAGCCTCCACCCCCTGAGTTTCGAGAAGCTCCTGCACATGCACAAGGGAGAAGAGGGTGGCGTGGTGCGAGAGGGCGGAGAAGCGCAAAGAGGAGTTTGAATTGAGGATGCGCATCCGCATTTCGGAAAGCGATTTTTTAGACTGGTATGCGCCCGCAAAGCCCATTTTCCTCAGCGTCTCGAATTGGGCCTTAATCAGCTCGGTCAGGACTTCTTTGGCTTCCAGCAAGGCAGGAGTCAGTTCCACCCTAATCCACTCTATTTCAAGGGGCTTGACGTAGGGCTTGACATCGGCATCCTCCGAAGTCCTGATTTGCACGTGCTGAATGCCCAATGCGTTGAGTATGCCGGTGATTTTCTTCCTGTCGCCGCCCGGAGAGGCGGTGAGGCCCAGAACAAGGGAATGGCGCTCTTTCGCGGCCATGGCTACAAACGTATACGCATACTTTCCAACCGAGCGGTGGCATTCGTCGAAAATTACCAGGGAGAAATCAAAATTCAGGCGGCCGGCCTCCAAGTCGTTGGCAATTGTTTGGGGTGTAGAAATAACCATGCGGACTGGCGGAAGATAGAGCGGCTTTCTTTTTTCTGCCGTGATGAGGCCGGAAACTGAAACAATTTCTTCAGGTTTGAGCATGAGCCATTCGCGGCACACTTTCTCATGCTGCGCGGCAAGAGGACGAGTTGGGGCAAGGAAAAGCACGCGGCCGCCTTCGTTCAGTTTGGCGGCCGCCACCAGAATAGCCACCAGCGTTTTTCCAAGGCCGGTGGGCAGCACCACAAGAGTGGAGCCGTTCTTCAGCACTGCATCGGAAATTGAGGTTTGGTAGAGGCGGGGCGCGGGGGCGGCTGGGGAGAGGAGGGAGGATTGAGCCACGTCAGAAAGAGGGGGAAGAAGAATTAAACGCTATCGTGGGTGGCTTTCTGCTCCTGCCTTTTCAGTAGCGCCGATGGCTGGAGTGGTGATGCGCTCCGGGCGGCGGGCGGGGACCGCTGGCAGACGAGGCCGCAGAATCACGCCCACGCGTCCTCCTGCCCCCATGGCCCCATTCATGGCGCCCGGACGAGCCGCCCTCGTGCGGGCGGCCGCGGCCGCCGGGGTTGGGATGGTCGGTATCGCCGCGGTGAAATTCCATGCGCTCCGGCATCTTGGCAGGCTCAGGAGTGAGCACAAGCTCTTCCATCTTGGAGCCGGTGGCATTCTCGATTATTTCCACGGCCCTGTGCGGGTTGCCGGAAACAAATGATATGGCCGTTCCCTCGGAGCCGGCCCTGCCCGTGCGGCCGATGCGGTGCACATAGGTCATTGGGTCGGCGGGCAGCTCGTAGTTGAAGACATGGGTGATTTCGCGCACGTCGATGCCGCGCGAGGCGATGTCGGTTGCCACCATGACGTCGATTTTGCCGGCGCGGAACGAGGTCATTGCGCGCTCGCGCGCGTTCTGGCGCAGATTGCCGTGCAGCGCGTCGGCCGAAATGCCGTTCATGGCGAGCAGGCGCGAGAGCTTTTTCGCATCATGCTTGGTGCGGCAGAACACCAGCGCGAGGAATGGCTTGAGAGTATGGAGGGCTGCAAGAAGCATGCCGAAGCGGTTGGAGCTGTCCACCCGCACATAGAGCTGGCGGATGCTCTCCACCGCCAGCGAGTCCTCCGAAACCTTGATGGTCTGCGGATTTTTCATGTATTTGCGCGCTATGGAGGCGATTTCGCGCGGCATGGTGGCCGAGAAGAGAAGCGTCTGGCGCGTGTGAGGAGTGGAGTCGAGTATTTTCACCACGTCGTGGATGAAACCCATGTCAAGCATGCGGTCGGCCTCGTCCAGCACCACGGTGCGCACCCTGTCCAGCTTCAGGCTGCCATGGCGCATGTGGTCAAGCGTGCGGCCCGGCGTGCCCACCAGCACGTCCACGGGTGCGCGGAAGAGATGAAGCTGCTTGCGCATCTCCACCCCCCCATAGACGGTCACGACGCGCGCGCCGGACGTTTTGGCCATGCTTTGCAGGGAGGCATTCACCTGCGCGGCCAATTCACGGGTCGGAACCAGGATTAGGGCGGCAGGGGAGGCGATGGCCGGAGAGTAGGGGATGGGGGCGCGGGAGTGATAAGGCGCACCGGAGAGGCTGACATGAGCCAGAGGAACAGGAGGATGATGGAGAGAATGTGCTGGGGCCGATGGCGCGGCCTGAAGATTGGCCTGAGAACGCCCCTTCGACGCCTGCAGCCATGCTTCCAATATCGGCAGGCCGAAAGCTGCGGTTTTGCCCGTGCCTGTCTTCGCCTGGCCGATGAGGTCATGGCCCTGCAAAAGCAGCGGAATGGCCTGTTCCTGAATGGGGGTGGGGTCGCTGAAGCCCATGGCATGCAGCGAATCTAACAGGGGCCGGGATAGGCCCATCTCGTTGAATTTCATCTGGTTCAAACTCCTTGTGTTTTTTTCCGCGGCCAAGACGCGCAACGCGTCTTGGCGCACCGAAGGCCCCCGGGCCTTCGATTGCGGCCACGCTTGAGCATAAGGGTTTTATGCCAAGCAAACAGGTGGCAGGCGTAATTCGCGAAACACCGGATTAGCAGAGGATGTACAGAATTAGGGCAACTGGACTACTAAAACCTGCCTGTTGGCCAAAAGTGGGCCAAAACAGGCAAACTGGCGCGCCATAACCTGTAGGCAGGAGCTTTTGCGCATCGCCGCCTCCGGATTAAGGGCTGAATTTTTCGGGACGGACGCAGCTTGGGTGGTATGTGGTGATTCAGGCCGTGCCGGAGCCCTCAAAGCCGGCTGGTTGGTGCCGGCACAAGAGGATGGCATCTGGGCCTATTTAGGCGTTTTCCAAAATGATTCCCAAATCATGGATAAATCAGCGGCCCCAGCCGAAGGCTGCGATGCGCAGGCGCGAGACCAGGGTGCGGGCATGCACAAAGCCCAGCATCAGCAGGGGAATGAGCAGAATCAGCAGGGTGTATTCGCGCAGGGCTATCGAGCCCATCCCCACTGCGAACACCAGGAACGCGAAGAGCAGCAGCCCGCCGAAATGCACCAGAGCCTCGATGCCTGTCCGGCCGGAATTGCGCAGCAGGCGGGTGTAGATGCGCAGGGCGGAGGAGATGTTGACTATGGCGAAGGTGGAGAGTATGAAGAAGCCGAAGAATATGGCCAAGAAGGCGGGCGAGGGCGAGGAGGGCATGGCTGGCGAGAGCAGCTGCCAGGCCATGAGAAAGATGGCCGCGCCGGCGCCGAAGAACAGCAGGTTGCGCAGCGCGCGCCCGAGGCGGTCGTGAGAGGTGTAGGCCGGCGAGCCGATGGTGGGCAGGCGGCGGATGATTCGCTCATAGCGCGAATTCTCCTCCACCGCGCGCTGCATGCCAATCGAGGTGGAGCGCAGCGACGACATGTTGCGCAGCAGCATGGAGGGCAGCACGTCGCGGCCCACGCTGTAGACCTCGCTCTCGCGCCCCACAAGCCAGACCGAAATCAGCGAGGTTAGCACTATGACCAGCGCGAGCAGGCCCACGAGGCCGGCGGGCAGCAGGCCCTGGCTGGCGGCGAAGGAGCCGATGAGCAGGGCCAGTTCGCTCTCGGGCAGCAGGGCCGCGGCCGCGAATGCGGCTGACTGGCCCGAGAAGCCGATGAGATAGGCCGAAGTGGCCGAGGCGGCCATCTTGGCCAGCACGGCCACTATCAGAAGGCCGAGCAAAAACGGCCATGCCTGCATGGCCGCGCCAACGTCGACCAGCATGCCGATTGAGAAGAAGAAGAAAGACACGAAGAGCGCGTTGAATGGATGGATGAGCTCCTCCACGCGCTTTGCCTGGGTAGTGGTGGCCACTGCAGAGCCTGCTAGGAACGAGCCTACGGAGAAGCCGAGGCCGAAGGCGGCGCAGGCATAGCTCACCAGCAGCACCATGCCCACCGAGAAAAGCACCAGAAGCTCGTCCGAGCGGTCCACCATGGAGAGAAGCCAGCTCATGAGCCGCGAGAGGGCAAGGTAGGCCACCACGAACGCCACCGCCACCTTGAAGAGCGCCCAGCCCACGGCGTAATGGTCGGAGAGGCCGGTGGAGGCCATGATGCCCAGCAGCGCGACTGCGATGAGGTCCTCGATGATGAGCACGGCTATGATGAACACCGACTCCTGCCTGCGCAGCTTGCCATGCCCCTCCAATATCTTGATGATGATGGGGGTGGAGGAGAAGGAGAGGATGAAGCCCAGCAGCACCGACGCGCCGGGATTCATGCCCATGAAGGAGGAGACGGTGTAGCCGGCCAGATAGACGAGGCCCAGCTTGATGATGGCCGCCAAGAAAACTGACAGCCCCATTTTGGAAAGCTTGAGGATGGAGAACTCGAGGCCGATGCCGAAAAGGATGAGAACAGAGCCCAATAGCGCGAAGGACTGCACCGTGGAGGAGTCGGGCACCACCAGCAGGCTCAAATCCAGAGGGCCGAGCACCATGCCCTTGAGCGGGCTGGCCGGGCCCATGAGCGCGCCTGCGAGCAGGATGCCCAGCACCATGGGAAGGCGGAAGCGCTCCATGAGCAGGCCGAAGAGCATGATGATTATGACTGACAGCCCTAGGACAAAGCCCGCATCCAAATGAATCGCCTATGTGGGGGAGAAGAAAGAGGGAGAATAAAAAGCTGGGGGGTGGCAAGTGAATGGATTGGAATGGCCCGCACGCTCTCGAACTGGGAATACCGCCAACTGGTGAGCGAATGCCAAGTGCTGCTGGGCAGAAGGCTTGAAAAAATATACGAAACAGAGCCCGGCCTTTTCCGCTTTGACTTCGCCTTCGGAGACTCGCTCGTAGTGAAGCTGGGCGAATATTTCTATCTCACCAAAGAGCCTCCGGCCGCGCCAATGCAGCCATCCTCGTTTGCAATGTATTTGCGAAAATATCTGGAAGGAAGAAAGCTTGAGAGCATGGAGGGCGCGGGCAGCGACCGAATATATCGACTGGTATTTCGCGAAGCCCCGGTTCTGCTTCTCGAACAATTCGCCGGAGGCAATTTGTTTTTGCTGGATGGGGAAAACCGCATTTTGCGCGCCTATCATTCCAAGCCAAGCGAGAAAAGGCAGTACAAGAGCGGTGATAAATACGAGTATCCTGCTTCTGCCCCTTTCTCCCTGCCGCCAGGAATGAAAGAGTGGGAAGCTGCCGCGCGCGAAAAGCCTTCCGCCACGCTCTCCGCCCTGATGGGAAGATGGCCTATTGGAAAAGCATACACCCAAAATTTGCTTGCAGAGCTTGGGTGGGGGGACAAAAAGGCCGGGGAAGTGAATGAAAAACAGGCGCAAGAGCTTCTGGCGCGGCTGGAGGAGCTTATGCGCTCGCCGGCGCCAAGAGTGTATGAGGATGGGGAAGGGAGAGGGGCGGAATTGTCCCTCGTGCCTCTTGAACGCTTCGAGCTGGGCGGGACGGCCAGAACATTTCCTTCCTTCTCGCAAGCCGTTGAATATTTCGCCAAAACAGCCCAAGCGCCGGCAGCAGAAGAGGAAAATCCAAAGCTGAAAGGGTTGCACCACCGCCTCAATGAGCAGCAGGCCGCGCTCATCGGCTTGGAGAGGGAAATAGCAAAAGAGGCTGAGGAAACAAAATGGCTGGAGGAGAATCTGCACGAATTGGAGGGGAGAAGGGGGAAAATACTGGAAGGAAGAGGCGCTGGGGAAAAAGTTGATGAAAAAAAGAGAGGCTGGAAAGTTTCTGGCTGAGAGTTTGGTTTCGGACTGAGTTTCCCCGCCCTAATCTTTCTCTTCCGCAGCCAGCTTGATGTCCTCAGCCACCACGGTCTTGCGCCCTGCATGGTGCGCCAGCTTGTTGGCCTTCTCGCTTATGTTAAGCCCGATTTTTTCAAGAATCTGCGCAAGCTCAAGCGAAGCGTCATCGGCCACGCGCTCGGCGCCTGCTTTTCTAATCAGGCGTTCCACGGGCGCTTTTGGAAGAATCACCAATACCACCGAATGGATTGAGAATTGGGGGTTTATTATGCTTTGGTTTGGAAAAAGGGGATTAATAAAGGCTTAAAAAGGCGGCAAAAGCCTGAGGATGACGCACTGATTCTGCCCGGGCAGCATGAATCAGAGCAGGGGCGGAACCATCAGGACCAGGAAAATCAGCGCCAATGCGAATGGCAGAGCCCAGGTGAGAAAGGCGCGCAAAACATCAAGGCGGAAGACGACGCGCACCGCATGGGTGAGCATGTAGAGCCCCCAGATGGGAAGGAGCGCGCTGGCGAGGGCGAAATACCACTCCAGCTCCTGTCCATGCCCCGCCACTATGAAAACCAGATGATAGACTGCAGGCAGCAGGAAGAGCAGAAAAGGCAGGCAGAGGGAGAAGAAGAAGCTGAATTTCGGCAGGTCGCACCGGCCGCCCAAGAGCCAGCCCAGCAGGCCTATGACTGCCATGGAGACTGCGGCGGAGAACACCACCCAGATGCCCAGCATGGGCAGGCCGATGAGAAGGGCCCACAGGGGGCTGAAGCCTCGCGAGGAGAGGGCGAGAAGGATGCGGCTGTCGATGACTGCGCACAGGACCAGCAGGACGCCGAAAAGCAGGGTGATGATGAAGAAATGATAGAGCCCCTCGCACGCCCATTCGGCAGGCTCCTTTATCTTGCGGGCCTCGGCCTCGAAGGCCCGGCTGGGGTTCTGGACGGCATCCAGCCACATGTCGCAGAGCGGGCAGGCCATAGCGGGGCTCTCAGGCTGGCTCGGCATAAAAAAGAGTGGGGCAAGATTGGGAGAAAGAGGGGGTATGGGAAAGCCTTCAGACCTGCCGCCACTTCACGCCTGCGGGAGTGTCCTCCAGAATCACTCCCGAGGCCGCCAGCTGCTTTCGGATGGCGTCTGCCGCTGCGTAGTCCTTTTTCTTGCGCGCAGCCTCGCGCTCAAGAATCAAGGCTTCGATTTTTTCTCTGGAAAGAACAGGCGCCTCTGCGGAGGGCGTGGCAGCCGCGCTGGGAGCTGAGATTTCGATTCCAAGAATCGCGAAAGCGTCTTTCACTTTTTGCGAGCTTTCCTCAAGAATCTTGCGCGAGCATTTTCCATCGGTGCGGGCGCGGGCCACGAGCTTGGAGGCTTCAATCATCTCCGCCAAACCCTGCGGGGTGTCCAAATCATTGTTCATGAAGGATGC
>JAKAME010000028.1 GCA_021813025.1 Microcaldota archaeon | reverse complement strand
GAGCTGGAGACGCCAGCCGAAGCATATGTGCGCAAGATGCGAAGCAAGAAAAAGATGAGCATCGAGGTGGTGGTTCGATGAACCCGTTGTCAAATCAACGGGAGGACATTAATCTGGGACAACACAGAGTAAAAAGTGGGGGTCTGTTTTTTAAACACTAAAAACCACATGAGAAGCATCTCTCAAGGGATGTTTATGAAGATGCAGCAGATGTGGGTGAAAGTAAAGGATAGGGCACGTACTGCTGCATTCAAAGTTACAGCGTCTTTATTGCTCTCTATTTCAATTGTAGGCTGTGCTTCATGGGAAGTTCAAGACCGCATAAATGCTTCTCGGAAGAAAATTGATGAGATTCGATTTGTTCTACCCAAAACAGATTATATCAAAGAACTATGCGCCAAGGGCGAGCATCAGCAATTCTTGGCAAACTACAACAAAGCAGATTCTCTCTATAAGTTACTCACACAAGAATATGATACCTTAGCAGTGGCGAGTCTGGAGGCTCACCTAACGTTCAGAATGCTTGGTGAGACGCCGTCTCCCAATTTTGATGCTCATGCGGTTCATGAGGAGGCCCTTGCAGCGTTCAAATCCGAATGGCAAGATTCTGATATAACACATTGGAGGATATATTGGTCAAGGGAGATGTGGCCCAAAGATGCCACACCAATAACTACCTCGGAGGCATCATTCATAACTGCCCACAACTACTGGTTGGCGAACTGGGACCTAGTTAAGATAGAACAGGCATCGTGTCAGGGCGAGTGGTTTCAGCTAAAATTAATATATGATTGTGATCCGCTCAAGGAGAAACTACCATACTGGATGCTCCCAGATAGTCTCCGAATGAAAGGATTCCCCTCTCCAGACAGTTCCGGCCGCAAGTAACCCCCTAGTTCCCCGCCGATTCCCGTCCCATAGCCTTTTTTAGCCTCGCTAAGAAGCCTATTTCATGGAAGCAGCCAAGACCGCGCTGGGCATGACAAAATACTTCGTCAGCCTGCCCTCTGCAAAGCAATTAGCAGCCCTGTTGCTGCTAATCCCCATGCTGGCCGGCGCGCTGCTGGCCGCCCTGAGCACTGGAAAACTTGAGCCTGCCAGCCTTATCGCCGGAGCAGGCTCCGGCCTGTTCATCATCTCCCTGCCATCTTTCATTGCGGCAGGCGCGCTCACCGCGCTTAGGCGGAGGGTGCAGGCGCCGCGCGCGCTGGCGCTGGGCCTGCTTTCCGCCCTTGTGTATCTGCTCTTCTACATGCTGGCCGTGCTGCTGAGGCAGGTCAATCCGGCCGCCTTCAACCTCATCTTCATAGGATTCGGCCTGGCTTTCCTGCTTTGGTTTTCCACACTGAAATTCGCCTTCGGCCTTGAGCGCTCGGCATGGCTTTTCGCCCTTGCACAGGCAGTTGGCTACACGCTCTTTCTTCTGGCAGGCTCCACCCTCTATGCCGGCGCACTGTCTGATTTGCTTTTGCGCGTGGGGCTTTCGGCCGCAGTATTCGTGGCAGCCCTCTATGCCCTGCTCTCGCTTGCCTCCGGCCCGCTGAAAAAAAATCTTGGGCTCAAGTCGGGGGACGTGCTTTCAGGATTCTCAAGCCAGTGGCTGTATGGGGAGAAGGATTTGGAGGGGGCTTTCGAGGAAATAGGGGAGGAGGTCACCACTTACGTTGCGCTCGCGCGCTTTGAAACAAAAAACGGCACTCTGGACTGGGTGGTGCCATACGTGCATTTCGGCCCGTTCGGGAATCTGGGCGGCAGCCAGTTCTCGGCCCAGATTGCGAATGAGCTGGCTGAAGAAAGAAAGGAGAATTTCGTGTTCCACAGCACCTGCACCCATGATTTCGACCCCGTGTCTTCAGGACAGATAGGCCCCATCGTCAGCGCCGCCCGCTCCATCGCTTCCAAACTCAAGCCAAAGGCAGTTTCCTATGACTTGCATACTGCGCAAGCTGGCTCAAGCAGATGCCACCTGCTGTCCATCGGGCAGGATGCAATTCTCTCCTTCAGCCGCGCGCCTCTTTCCACAGAGGACGTGAATTTCGCAATCGGCTGCGCGCTCATGAGCCAGGCTGAAAAGCAGGCGCGCGAGTCAATGGTGATGGACTGCCACAATGCGGAAACAGGGGACGTGGATTATGTCGAGCCCGGCTCGCCAATAGCGTTTGAGATGGCTGACGCGCTGGCAGAGGCCATGAGAGGAAAGGGAAAGCAGATGCCGCTTCAGGCAGGCTGGGCAAGGGCGCCTGCTGACGGGCTGTCAAGCGTTGGCGATGGAGGAGTGATGGTAACCTGCCTCTCGTCCCCTCGCGCCGGAGCTTCATTCTTCATCCTGCTGGATTCCAACGGGATTACGGGAGAGGCGCGCGAGAGGCTGCTGACGGCGGTGCGCGCGCGCTTTTCCAAATGCAGGTTTGCCGAAGTGCTTACAACAGACACCCACCAGCTCAATTCCGTGCGAGGGGTGTTCAACCCGGCCGGAACAGAGGGGCTGGATGAGCTTGAGAGCAGAGTGATGGAGGCCTGCGAGAGGGCGTGGGAAAGCCTGTCGCCTGCGCGATTTGACATGGGCAAGGAGCGGGTGAGCGTGAAAGTGCTGGGCCCGTACCAGTCTGCCGAAATTGTTGCTACCCTCAATTCGGTTGTGGCCGTGCTCAAGCTCGCGCTGCCGATTGTGCTGATTGCCGCCATCGGGCTGCTGCTGTGGATATTGGGAAAGATTTAGAGGGCCGCGTCCCGCCGGCCCCGTCCGGGCAGCCGCGCGTGTTTTTATGCTTTGCCGGCCCCATCCTTCTCGCGCCACAGTAGCTCAACTTGGGAGAGCAATCGGCTGAAGACCGATGTGTTGCTGGTTCAAATCCGGCCTGTGGCATTGGCTTTTTTTTGGCATGTCGTCTTATATTTCCTCTCTGCGAAAAAGTTGCGTGAGCGAGGAATTCGGTTTCGAGGACACCTCCCAGGTGAGCGTGCCGCCCGCCCTGCTTGACCAGGTGATTGGCCAGGAGGAGGCGGTGCGCCTTGCGAGGCTTATTGCCAAGCAGCGAAGGCATTTGCTGCTTGTCGGCCCTCCGGGCACGGGCAAGTCCATGATTGCGCAGGCAATCTCCAGCCTGCTCCAGCGCCCGGGGCAGGAAGTGTCTGTGCTTCACAACCCCACAAGGCCTGAGAGGCCGCTTATGGAAGTTCGCAGCCGCGAGCAGGTGGCAGAGCAGAGGCAGGCCCTTGGAGCGCCGGGAGCGGGAATTGTGCTGAGGCCTGAGCAGGCGCCCGCCTTCGTGGCAGAGCGCTTGGGATTCAGATGCCGCGACTGCGGCAAGTTCTCTTCAGCCGAAGCGGCAAATTGCCCTGCATGCGGCGGGCAGAAGTTCAGGCCCAGCGGCGGGCCGTTCGACGATTTGGTGGGAGGGCAGGACGAGCCAGAGAGAGAGGACGCGGTTTCCACCACCAGAGTGATGGACGGGAAGGAGGATTTGGTGGTGTTCGAGCGCACCGACGGCCAGCTCATACGCGCGCTTGACAGCAAGGACATGGCCAAGATGCAGAGAAGCGAGCCGCAGGCCCTGCCGCGCAATGTGCTGCTGCCGCTTGAGCGCGCCGTGTTTGTGCAGGCCACGGGCGCATCGGAAACAGAACTGCTGGGAGACGTGCGCCATGACCCGTATGGAGGGCATGCGCAAATCGGCACGCCGCCATATAGCCGGGTGGTTGCGGGAGCGGTGCATGAGGCGCACGAGGGAGTGCTGTTTGTTGATGAATTGATTTCTCTTGGAAGGCTGCAGCGCCACCTGCTCTCCGCAATGCAGGAAAAGAAGTTCCCAATCACTGGAAGAAACGCGTCATCAACAGGCGCATCCGTGCGCGTGGATGCGGTGCCCTGCGATTTCATACTTGTGGCCGCAGTTAATACTACAGATGTGAGGCGCATACTGCCGCCCCTGCGCTCCCGCATAGGCGGAAATGGCTATGAGCTGCTGGTCAATTCCTGCATGCCGGACACGCTGGAGAACCGCCTTGCGCTGGCGCGCTTCTGCGCGCAGGAAGTGAGGCGCGACGGCCGCATTCCGCACCTGAGCCGCGCGGCTGTGGAGGCGCTTGTGCGCGAGGCAAGGGTGCGGGCGCGCTCGATAGACCAGGTGACCGGCCTCACCCTGCGCCTGCGCACCCTGTCTGGAATAATCAAGACTGCAGGGGATTTGGCGGTGAGCGAAGGGGTTGCGCGCATCGAGGAAAAGCACCTGCAGGCGGCCATTGAGAGGGGCAAGCCCATCGAGGAGCAGATTTCCAAGCGCTACGGCACGCCCTATCGGGCTGCGATGTCTGACTTGGGCCTGTCTCGCAGCCCGGCCGGGGACAGCGACGTGGGATAGGAAAAGAAGCGCTTGGCGGGCGGAAGAGAGCGGCGCGGTTTATTCCTTCATATAATGTTTCGTGCGGGGCGTGCAGAACACGAGCGTGGATTCGTGCTCGCTGGAGAATATGATGGTAACCCCATCCTGCGCATGCCATTCTTTGACAATCGCCTTCAGCCGCTTCAAATCAGCCGCTTCGTGGTCAAGCCGCAAGTTGTATTGCGATATTTCAAGCTTGATGCGGGTCGGGTCGTTGCTTTTGACCGAGATGCAGTCCATGGTCTCGCGTGTGAGGTCGACGATTTTCTGCACCCGCCCGAATCTCATGTCGGGTATGTCCCCAGTACGGCTGCTGACGCTGAGCGGCCAGCCAAGGCAGACGCCCTTGGGGGCCTTCCAGTACAGCGTCTCAATGCTGTTCTTGCTCACCAGTGGGTTGAGATATTCGATGCGCTTGGCTACTGTGCTGCGCTCGGCGCGCAGCAAGAATGAGCGCTCGGACAGGACGTTGCCGTTTTTGTATGTTCGGCCCTTGCCGTTCAGGTCGTTGTAGAGGCAGGCCTGTATATGCTGCGCCTTCACGATTTCGGCTATGTCTGGCCCTAATCTGATATGCTTTAAGCCCATATGTGTCAGCTTATGGTTTTTATTGATTATAAACTTTCCGGTCCTGCACCCCAAGCCCCTAAGCTCCGCTCTCCAATATATAGTTTGGGACGCCAAAAGGCGGCGATGCTGCGCTCCATCACGCTCTCGAATTGGCGCTCACACAAGCACACCCGCATACCCCTCAGCCGCGGCGCCAATCTTCTTGTCGGCCCCATGGGCTCAGGCAAGTCATCGCTTATGGATGCGCTGTGCTTTGCCCTCTATGGGACATACCCCAAACTGGGAAGGCGGGAGGCGAAAATTGAGGAGGTGGGAAACTTCCGCCATCCAGGACAGACTGTTGCGGTGGAAGTGGAATGGGACGATGAATTGGATGGGCCGCAAGGCCGGGCGGATGGGCGGGCGGCCATCCATTCCTACAAAGTGAGGCGCGAGCTGGATGAGGGACAGGCTTGGCTTTATCGCGACGGGCAGATTGTGCAGAAAGGGCCGCGCGCCGTAACTGAGGAGGCAGAGCGCGCGCTTGGAATCCCGTACGAGCTTTTCTCGCGCGCTGTTTATTCCGAGCAGAACCGCCTTGACTCGTGGCTCACCCTTCCGCCCGGCTCGCGCAAGGCGGAGCTGGACAGGCTGCTGGGCCTTGACAGGTTCGAGGCTGCCCGCGCGGCTGCGACATCGGCGCACAACCAGGCGCAGGCGCGGGCGGCCAGCCTGGAGGCAGGCGCGCCGGCGGAAAAGCTTGAAGAGGAGAGGAAAGGCCTGGATGGGAGAATGGCGCAGCTTGGGAAAAGGCGCGGGGAGCTGAAGGAGAAAAAAGAGGGAGCCGCGCGCTTGGAAAAGGAATCCCTCGAACTCTCGGCGCAATGGGAGAAAATTGAGAAAACAAGAAAAGAGCGCGAAAGCCTGCAGATGCGCGCGCAGAAGGCGGCAGGCTCCGTCTCTGCGCTTGAAAAAATGCTTGCAGGCCTGCCGCAGCTTGCGAAAACAGAGGAGGCTGAGGCGAAACTTGCCGAACTGCAAAAAGAGCTGGCTGCGACGGAGGCAGGGCTTAAGCTGGCGCAGGAAAAACAGGGGGAGGCAAGCAGAAAGTCCGGCGCGCTTGAAGAGAAGCTAAAGAGCGAGCGGGCGCGCTCGCAGCGCGCGCAGGGGCTTGCAGAGAAGGAGGCGCAGCTGCTTGCAGGACAGACACTTGAGGCAGTTAGAAAAGAGCTGGCAAATGCACAGGCTTCCCTGCAGGCGCTTCTCGCAGACGCTGCCGCCATGGAAAAAGAGCGCGCAGACCTGAATATCGTGCTCAAGACGCTGGCGATTCGCGCGCAAGGGGAAGCTGCCGAGTGCCCTGTGTGCCGCACTCCGCTTGATGAAAACCACCGCCAGGCGCTGGAGGGGGAGAAGGGCGCGCGCATGCGCGAGCTGGAGAAGAAAATTGCTGAGAACGGCAGGCGGGTGGCAGAAGGCCGCAAAAATGCTGAGAAGCTGGCAGGCATTGATGCAGAGGCAGGCAGGCTGCAGGCGCAGATAAATGCGCTTGGCCCGCCAATTGATGCTGGCAGGCTGCAAAAAGAGCTTGAAGAAAACAAGAAGGGTGCGCAGGAGATGGCGGCGCAGGTGACTGCTGCTCGGCAGAAGGCGGGAAAGCTTGTGGAGGAAGAAGGGCAGGTCCGCCGGCGCTTGGAGCAGGCGAGGCAGGCTGCGCAATGGAAAAGCCAGCTGGAAGCCTCGCAAAAAGAGCGCGCTGATTTGGAGCAAACACTCTCCTCGCTTGCCTTCGACGAAGCGGCTTACATTTCGCTCAAGGAAAAGAGGGAGGAAATGGGCGGGAGGCAGGCGCGCCTGTCTGAGGCAATGCGCGGGCTTGAGAAAATGGCCGCGCAGGACGAGCAGCTTGTGCAAATGCAGCAGAAGGTTGTGAATGAGCTGGAGCGCAGGCGCGCCGAGGCTGCGGCGGCAAGAAAAGAGATGGACGAGCTGGCCGCTTTCCGCGCGGTGCTGGCCTCCACCCAGACGGCGCTGCGCGAGAGGCTGCTGTGCGACCTCAACAGCGCGCTGGCGCGCCTCTGGCCGCTTCTCTATCCTTACGGGGACTGGAGCAGGGTGCGGCTGACCGCGACTGAAAAAGATTATGCGGTGGAAATACAGCAGGGGGAGTGGAAGTCGCTGGAGGCGCACGCATCCGGAGGGGAGAGGGCGTGCTTGGGTTTGGCCCTGCGCGTGGCTCTCTCGGTACTGCTCACCCCGCAGCTTGGCTGGCTTATTCTGGACGAGCCCACGCACAACCTTGATTCGCGGGCTGTGCAGTCATTGGGAGTGGCTCTGGCAGAGCGCATTCCGCAGATAATCCCGCAGGTGATTGTGATTACGCACGAGCAGCAGCTGGTGGAAAGCACGCCGGGAAGGGTAATCCGCTTTTCGCGCGACAAATTGAAGGGAGAAGATACGCAGGTTGAAGTGGAAGGGGAGGAGAAATAGGAAAATAATTAGAACTGCGAATCAGGCTTGGGCAGAATAGGGAATGGGGTCTGCCAAGTCCTCGACGCGCGCGATGAGCCTCTCCTCCACCCCTATGTGCGGGGAGTAGGGCTTGCCGCGCGTGCGCCGCGAGGAGGAGTGGTGGTGGCGCAAATAGGCCTCTGCGCGGGAGCGCGCGCCCTCACCTTCGAGGTAGGCGGAGAGAAGTGAGTGCAAATCGTTTGCATCCAAATCGCGCGCGAACTGGGCGAGGAGCACGAGCACTTCCGGGATGCCGTGCGAGCGCCTGTCAAGGTTGGAGAGGTGTCCGGCGGAAATCAGCAGGACTTCGCCGTCGTTGGTGAGCAGCAGGTTGCGGCACGAGGTGTCGCCCGCCTCCAAGCCTGAAGAGTGAAGGCGCGATAGCTTGCGCACAAGGGAGCGCAGGCTGCGCATGAGGGATGGGTGGTCGAGGGTGCCCCATGAGAGGCGTCCCGCGTGCGCGCCATAGAGCAGATGGCCGTCCTCAAGCGCGACCGCGAGGTAGGCGCGCGAGCGGGCGGAGCGGCGGCGGGAGAATGAGGAATGTGTGAGTGCGCCGCCTGAGGCGCGGGAGAGGGCGCTGGAGGAAACATCTGAGAGGGCGCCATCACAGACAGGAGAAATCTCTCCTGACCCCGTGTGGAGCGCGCGGCTGATGGAGGAGCGCATCTTCCGCTCAGGCGGGTCGTAGACAAGGCCGCCCATGGGCCTGCAGAACAGCTCGCGCACCGCCGGAACAGAGAAGAGCTGCTCAAGGGATTCGAGCAGCAGCGAGAGCTGCCCGTGAGGCAGGCGCGAGAGGTCGAGGCGGTGGGCGCCGTAGCGCAGCTGCGGGCGGCGCTCGTGCACGCGCACCATCTGCAAGAATTGCTTTGTTTCCTCTGGCAGCGCAACCTCGGGCGTGCCGAGGATTCGCGGCTCGCCCTGCTCAAGCGAAACGAGGGAGTGGATTGGGGGGCGGCTCCCGGCCACTTGGCTGCCAGAGGCAGGCTTGCGGCTGCCGCCGAAAGAGCCGGATGGGTGCGGGATTGGGGGGGGCTGGGGAAGGGAGCCGGGCTGGAAAGAATTTACTTGGCTTGGCTGCGAATTGCGGGGCTCGTATTTGGCATTCTGCGCCGCCTGTATTCGGGTGAGAACGGCGGCACCGAAGGTGGCGAGAAGCAGGGCTTTTTGGCCTTGGCTAACCTTCGGACTAGCATTCATCTGTGCATATTGGGGCTTGAAGGTTAAAAAAACCTTGTTCCACCATCGATGGACAAAAGTGGGCAAACCGAAATGGGCTGGGTTTAAATTCCATACCTCCCACCCTTGGTGCAGAGGTCTTTGCATGAGCCCAACGCAGCGCTTCAGGTGGCAGGCGTTCCTGCTGGCAGCCGCCCTTCTTGCATCCGCCCTCTGGGCGGACGGCGCGTTCACCTATCAGCGGACGCTCAACATGTCCGGCGGATACGGCGGGCAGAACACCACGTTCATGGAGCCAAGCGCGATATACGTGGACGGCGGCATGCTCTATGTGTCCGACAGGGGGGCCAGCGCCGTATGGGTCCTCGACCTGTCGTCGGACAAGGCAGTGGACCGCATCCCGTCCGGAGCAGGCAGCATACTCTCCACTCCGGCCAACATTTTCATAAGCGGCGGAATAGTCTACATAGCCGACCCGGAGCAGAGGCAGGTGGTTGCGCGCATAGGCAGCACCAATTTCATCGACGTCGGGCCGGCCCTCAGCGACCAGCGCCAGCCTGTGGCGGTGCTGGTGGAGAACCAGAGCCTGTGGGTGGTGGACCGGGCGCGCGACCAGGTGCTGGGATACAACCTGCAGACAGGGCGCATCATGGCAACGCTTTTCGGCAACGGCCTTGGCGACGCGAGCCTGAATAATCCGCAGGACCTGGCCGCGGACGACGGCCATTTCTACATCGCGGATGGCGGCAACAACCGGGTGCAGGCCTATGACAGGGCCTGGAACTATCTTGACACGTTGGGCACGGGCAGGGGGGGAGTCATGCTATCCAACCCTTCATCAGTGGCAGCCGAGGGGGGCAGGGTCTACGTGGCGGACACGGACAACCGCCGGGTGGCGGTCTTCAACAGCGACGGATACCTCCTGGGCTCGCTCAATGCCAGCACGGGCGGGCTGCCCGACCTCGTGCCGATTAGCGTGCGCGCCAGCGGGAACACGCTCTACGTGCTGGACGGCGCGAACAAGAGCGTCCGCGTTTATTCCATGGACTGGTCGGCGGGCGCGCCGCAGGTCCTGGCCGATTTGGACGCCCTCAACCGCTCGGCCGCCGCGCAGCAGGCGGTGCTGGACGTGATGGACAAGCTTGGCATCAGCCACGCGCCGTTCGGCGTGCCGCAGGCGCTGGCGCAGGCGCAGGCCCTCGCGCAGAACGGCCAGTATCTTGAGGCTTCCAGCCGCATCGCGGCAGCGCGCGCCGAGCTGGATGCGGTGGGCCTGCAGCAGGCGCAGGCCATGCGCGTGGGGCTGCAGACCCGCATAGACAATTTGTGGGGGATGTTCGAGCCTTACCGAAACCTCCAAGTGGACAACGAAACTGATTACAGGCGCACCGTGGTGCTCAACCGCATCCAGACCGCGCAGGACAGGCTCAACGCGAACGACTACACCGGCAGCGCAGACTTGGTTCTGGCCCTGCAGACCGACATGGCTGCGCTGATTGAGCGCATCAACGCATGGCGCAGCTCGCACGGGGAGGCGGCAGTGCCGCTCGCGAGCAGCATGCAGGCGGAGATGGAGAGCCAGGCCGCCAACCTGTCCGCCCGCCTCGCCCTGCTGCAGCTGGAGGCGCAGGCGGCCGGGCTGAATGTTTCCATGGACCCTTACGCCACGCTCATAGATTCGGGCCGCCAGCTGGCCCGCGTGGGAGCATATGACGACGCGAAGCTCACGCTGGCCGGCGCGGGCGCGCGCCTCGACCAGCTTGAGCTGCAGCTCAACCAGACGGCGGACATGGAGGCGCAGGTCCTCAACGCCAGCGCCACCCTGACGCAGGCATGGGCGCAGGTGAATTCGAGCCTGCTGGCATGGCAGGCTGCCGGCATAGACGCCGCCCCGCTGCAGGCGCAGCTGGAGCAGGCCCGGTCCCTGCTGCCGGGACAGCCGGGCGAGGCGAAACAGATGGCCCTGCAGGTGATGGAATCTGCCAGGCTCAACGACGCGCGCGCCATGACGCGCAACAGCGCGTACGGCTGGCTCGGCCTGGCCATCGGGGCTATTGCAGTCGTGGCCCTGGCTGCATGGCTGCTTTTCAGGCACAGGCCGAAGGGCGGGCTCGGCGGAGTGTAGGAGGAAGCGCCCATGGATTCCTCACGTGAAGACAGCGCGTTTGCAAGGCTCGGACGGCAGAGCAGGGCAAGGCGCAAGGAAACCGAGCTTCGGCTTGAGGAAGAGGGGGACGAATCCGGGCGCGCTTATGGCGGGGAGCAGGAAACCCGCAGGCAGGGGAAGCAGGCTTTTTCCTATGCCGACCCGGAGACGGGCAGGGGAGGCGGCGGAGACATGGCGGGAAAGCTGGCCGCCCTCTCGCACAATCTTCCGTTCATCGGCGGGCTGGGCGAGCTGTCGCTCACGCATGCGCTGCGCTGGCTGCTCTGGCTCGGGGCGGTGCTGTTCTCGCTTGCAGGCCTGGGGCTTGTTGTGGCCGGCGCTGGCGCGGGCATGCTTGCATTGGGCAGCGCATCCGCGGCCATAATGCCCGCGCTTGCCGACGCTTCGAGCGGGGCGCAATCGGCCTCGGCGAGCGTGGCGGCCTTCGCGCAGGGAGTGGCGAGCGTGCAGAACATGAGCAACGGCACGGCCATGGGGCTTGCGAATCTGAGCGCCGGCCTGAACCAGACGGCTGCAAACCTCGACAGCCTTGGAGGGCTTTCCGGCCTGCCGGGGCTTGGAAGCCTTGACTTCCGCGCGCCGGCATCTTCCCTGCGGCAATCGGCCGCGGCGCTGGCCGGCGCTGGCGCTAGCGCGCAGGCCGGGGCGGAATCGGTGCAGCAGGCTGCCGCGGGCTTGGGCGACGTGGCCGACAGCCTCAACCGCGTGTCCGTTGACCTGGACAATGCGAAGGCGCAGGCTGCTGGCGCCATTTTCTGGATGCAGACGGGCCTTGCGGCAATCGGGGCGGCGGGCGCGCTGCTTCTGATGGGCGTGCTGGGGCTTGCGCTGGCCTACGGGCCTCCGAAAAGGAATTAGAAGGGATTACAGCGCTTCTTGCAACTGCCCGGCAAAGGATTATAACCACCAAAAGACCATCTTGAAGCATGAAGACCTACAGCGCGCTTGTCCACAAAGACGAGGACATGTACGTGGCCAAATGCCCGGAAATCGGCACCGTGAGCCAGGGCCGGACCATTGAGGAGGCGCTGGCCAACCTCAAGGAGGCGACCGAACTGTATCTGGAAGAATTCCCGCAGAAAGCGGCCTTCCGTCCGATTCTGACCACGTTCGAGGTTTCGGAGCATGTCCCCTCCCCTGCTTAAGAAAATCTCCGGCACTGCGTGCATCAAAATCCTCTGCAAGCAGTTTGGATTCAAAGTCATCCGCCAGAGCGGCAGCCATGTCATCCTCAGAAAAGAAACGCCGGCCGGGGCGAAAGGAACTGTGGTGCCAAATCACAATGAACTCAAGGTCGGAACGCTCAAGGGCATTCTGGAGCTTGCGGGCGTGGATGAAAACGACTTCGCCAAGTTCCAGTAGGCCGCGGCCTTTCCCTTACCAGCCGTATTTTTCTCCGACAGAATAGCTGAAGGTGTCGAGCGCGTCGCGCACGTCAAGCACGCGCGGCCCGAAGCGGGCGAGGGCTTTTGCCGCTATGGACGCCTTGGCGAGCGGGCCCATGTTGACAAGCTCGGAGGGCAGCATGGAGCCGATGGCATTGAGCTCCGGCTCGCTGAAGGAGTAGAATTTCGCCTTGCCCCGCACCAGCTTTTCATAGGGCGGGAATTCCTCCCTGCACAAATGCTCGTATTCGGAGAGGGCGTGCGAGGAGAACGGGTCTCCGGACGGGGTTGGATGGAATCCGGCCACGTAGGTCGTCTTCCCGTCCTCCGTTATGGCGTCTATGTCCGCAGCCTCTGGCTTGGGCACGCCGCTCTTGGCGCGCGCGAGGGCGAGGGCGGCCATCTCGCCAGACTTGAGGGCCAGCTGCGTGCCGCCCTCGAACATCGGGGAGGTGAAGCCGGCCGCATCGCCTGCCAGGAGGAGGCCGTCGGAATATATGCGGCTCAGGGGGCCTGAGCATGGAATCATGCCGCCGAAAGGGCGGAGGATTTTCTTCCCATGCCAGCCCATCTCCTGCACGAACTGCTTGAGATAGCGCTGGGCGTTCGCGTATTCGTTTGTCACCAGCCCCACGTTGGCAGAGCCGTTGCGCTTTGGAATCATCCACAGATAGCCGTGCGGCGCGAGACGGGGCCAGAGATAGAAGTCAATCATCCCCTCCTGCGGGATGTCTTCCATCAGGTATTGCGCGCCGCAAACCATGTCGAATTTTTTTGGATTGAGGCCCGTCAGTTTGGTGGAGGCTGCCTCGTAGCCGGAGCAATCGATGACTGCGCGGGCGCGGAAAGAGACTGAAGGGTTGCTTGTGGAAAGCGTCCATACGCCGTTTTCCCTTTTCATGCCCATGACGCGCGCGCCCGTTTTGAGGCTGGCGCCCGCGCCCATGCAGCGCACCGCCAGATACTGCTCGAAGAGGTGCTTGTCAAGCACGAGGCCCTCCTCGCGCCAGATGACTGAGGCTTTGTTCGGGAACACCACGCGGATTCCCCTCACCCTGCATGCTATGGTTTCGGGCGGTAGCTGGAGGTTCATGCGGCCTGTGGCCACGAGCGAGAGGCATTCGCCGCAGTGCACAGGCTCGCCAACGCGCTGGTGCTCCTCAAGCAGGAGGGTGGAAAGCCCCGCCTTGGCAGATGAGTATGCGGCCGAGCATCCGGCAGGGCCGGCGCCTATGATGGCCACGTCATAGATGGCTGGGTCTGGCATGGGGCATTAGAAGGGAATGAGATTAATAAAACAAATCAGCCCGAATGGGCGGCGCCGTCCGCGCAAATCCCGCAGGCCAGTTTTCGGTAGTGCAGCGAGAGGGAGTGGAATCCCCACGCATCAGCCAAATCGGATGCAGCCTTGTAGTGCAGCCTCGCCTGTTCAGAATCCCCGGCATTCAGACAGAGCAGGGCGGCGCGGGCGAGGAGGCGGCATGAGAGGATTGGATGGCGCATCCTGTTGTGGAAAAAGGCCGATGCCACAAGCAGCCGGCCGGCCTCCCCATAGTCGCCGGCCAGAATCTTCTGCCCGGCCAGATTCTCCAGATTGGCGGCGTGCTGGCGCATGGCAAGGACGGGCTTGCGCTCGGGGAGCGGGGAGGATTCGGATTCTCTGGCCCTTGGTTCCTTGGCAGGAAGGCGGAACATGAAGCGGATGCGCTCGATGAATCTCTTGCGCGCTGGGAGCTTCGCAGGCGTGGCTGATTCAAGGGGCATGAAAAATCACGGATTATTGTTTATGGAAATCCGTGTTTATTAAATCTACTTCCTGTGCTGCATGGCCTCGCGCACGCGCTCCTGCGCGATTTGCAGCGCGGCGTCGCGCACATACTTGCCCTTCGAGCGCTCCAGCGCGAGGCGGGTGTTGGCAGTGATTTTCTTCTCCACTATGCGGAACATCTCCTCAGGCGTGCCGTGGATTGTCTCCACATAGGAGGAGATGACGCCCCCCGCGTTGGCCACGAAGTCGGGGATGACAACAACGCCGCGGTCTGACAGAGTGCGCTCGATTGCTGGAGTCATGGGGATGTTGGCCGCCTCGACCACAAGCTTTGCCTTCACCCCGGCGGCGTTGGCCTCGGTGATGACGTTGGGCCGCGCGCCGGGAATGAGGATGTCTGCCGGGAGGCCGAACAGGGCTGCCGCGGGCTTGACCTGCGCGCCGAGATAGGCCGTGATGGTGCCCTTCTCCTGCTTTGTTTTCATTGCCATGCCGTACTTGAGGCCCGAGGGAAGGTAGGCCGTTCCTTTCGAATCCGAGAGGGCAACCACTTTCGCGCCCTGCTCTTCCATGAACTTGTGGGTGAAGGTGCCCACGTTTCCGTAGCCCTCGATGGCGACTGACGCGCCTGAGAGCGGCCTTTTTGTGAATTCCATCGCGACTTTGGCCGCGTGCACCACGCCAAAGCCGGTGGAGCCAAGCTCGTGCGGCAGGCCTCCCATGCTGGCGGGCTTGCCGGTGCATGCGTCGCGGCTTCCCAGCTCGTCGGCGAACCATGCCATCTCGCGCTCGCCCATGTTCATGTCAGGCCCTGCAACGTAGTGGGCGGGTATGAGGTTGGCTAGGTGGCGGGCGAAGGAGCGCACGATGGCCTCCTTGTTTGGGCTTTTGGGGTCGGCGCGGATGCCGGCCTTTGCCCCGCCAAAGGGGATGTCGGCAAGCGCGTTCTTCCAGGTCATCGCGCGCGCGAGGCCGAAGACCTCCCCGGCAGTCACGTCCGGCACCATGCGGATGCCGCCCTTGCCCGGCCCGCGGGCGGTGTTGTCCACCACCAGCACGCCGCGCATATGGTGCTTGACGTCATGGACCTCGACTATTTTCTCGGGCCCCCATTCGTCTGCGAAAGAGTACATAGCAAATCACCTGACTGCTGACTGGACCGCTCATTGAAGATGAAAGAATAAAAAGAAATGGGGGGCGGGGAAAAGAAATTTTTCCTTACTGCGTCACGCCCCAGCCGCGGCAGCGCTGGCTCTCCGGGTCGCACGAGGAGCCGGGGCAGTCGCTGTTGGAGGTGCAGATGATGTTGACGCAGCGGTAGGCGGTCGGGCTGGCCGGGTCGGTGTCGCAGCGCTGGGCCACGGGGCAGTCGGCCGTGCTCTTGCAGAAGCCGGCGCGCGTCGCGCACTTGTGGGTGCCGGGGTTGCAGTCCTCCGCAGGCCCGCATTCCGTCGAGGTGGTGCAGAAGCCGGAGCGGCTGACGCAGCGGCGGTTGGGCACGTCGCACACCTGCCAAGTCCCGCACTCGGCCGAGGAGCCGCACAGGCCGCGCTTGGCCTCGCAGAGGTGGGTGTTGGAATTGCACAGCTCCCATGCGCTGCACTGGTCGTCCCGCTCGCAGGCGCCGGGGCCGGGGCGGCAGCGGTGCAGGCTCGAGTCGCAGATTTGCCACTGCGAGCAGTCCAAATCATTCTGGCAGAAGCCCGGGCGCACCGTGCAGGTGTGGTTGGCCGTCCCGCAGGTCATCCATGCCGAGCAGTCCGTGGGGAGGTCGCAGCGGCCCTGCAGCGGCACGCAGGTCTTGTGGGCGGTGTCGCAGGTCTGCCAGGAGGCGCAGTCGAAGCTGTCGCGGCAGACGCCGGGCTTGGGGGCGCAGACGTGCCTCTCCGAGTCGCAGCGGTAGTCGGTCTGGTCGCAGTAGGAGTCCGAGTCGCAGAAGCCTGCCTTGGGCCTGCAGTCGTTGCCTGCCGAGCAGAGCTGCCACGCGGCGCAGTCGGAGTCGGCGCGGCACTTGCCGGCCAGATAGGTGCAGAGGTGCGAGCTTGGGTCGCAGGTCTTCATGCTGTCGTTGCACTGGCCCTCGGATGTGCAGTAGCCTGCCTTGGCAACGCAGGTGCGGCTGGAAATTGAGCAGGTCTGCCAAGACTGGCACTGGCGGTCGGAAGTGCAGCCGCCGGTGGTGCAGCCTGCGAGCAGGAGGAGCGGGATGATGAGGGCGGCGGCCAGGAGCAGGAAGGCGAAGGTGCGAGACATGGAAAACCCCGGTTTTGCGTTTTGCTGCTGGCTTCTCTGTGGGCCCGAATTAATATAAAACGTGGGGGGCATGAGAGAGGCATGAACAACACCATCAGTGCTCTCACGACGGCAGGCGGCGCGGCAGCTTCCGCCCCGTCGCCGGCTTCAGGCCTCCCTTCCGTTCCATTCGACCCGCTCGCCTTCCTTTCCGGAGTTTGGTCGTTCCTCGCCAACCTTGCCCCCGCGCTTGCATATTGGGCCGCAATCCAGCTTGCCGCGGAAGTGCTGCTCTGGCTCATCGTGCACGTGCTCAAGCCGCTTACCGCCCACACCAAGACGAATCTTGACGATTTCGTCGTGGATTCCCTGCCCAAGCCGGTGCGCGTGGGCGCGCTGACGCTGGGCCTGTGGGCTTTTGCGCAGGCGGCATTCCCTGCCGCGCAGCCGCTGGGCATGCCGTGGGGCCAGTGGCTGGCCGGCGCGCTCGTGTTCTCCGCAGGCATGGTTGCTTCGGGAATTGCCAACGCGCTTGTCATGTGGTATTACCACGAGCTGGCGCCGCAGCTTCGCGCGCGCAGGGGCGGCGAGTCTTTGCAGGTGTCCAAGGACGTATTCCCCATGGCGCGCCGCCTCGTGGTGTGGGCGGTGTATTTCCTCACCGCAGTAGTGCTGCTCGGCCAGTTCGGAATAGAGATAGGGCCGCTCCTAGCGGGCCTGGGAATTGCGGGCCTGGCAGTGGGCCTTGCCCTGCAGGACACGCTGGCCAACTTCTTCTCGGGTCTGCAGCTCTTGAGCGACAAGCCGATAAAGATTGGGGAGTTCATAGCGCTGGAAAGCGAGGACGGGGCAATCAAGGGGTATGTGGAGGAGGTGGGCTGGCGCACCACCCGCATCCGCACGAGGGGCAACTGCACATACTTCGTGCCCAACAAGCTGATTGGCAACACTCTCATAGTCAATTTCTCGCGCGGGCTGGATGACAACTGGAAGGGCTCGAGCATGAGGGTGGGAGTGGATTATTCGGCAGAGCCGAAGAAAGTGAAGGAAATCATCATGCAGGCCATAGTGCAGCTGCAGAAAAACGACGACCGCTTCGGCCCGCAGGAGCCCATGGTGCGCCTCGAGGAGTTCGGCGACTCGGCGCTTGTTTTCAAGGCCATGTGGACTGTGCGGGATTTCGCGCAGAGCGAGGCCGTGGCCGGCGAGGTGCGCGAGGCCGTGCTTTCCGCCCTGCGCTCGCACAAGATTGGAATTCCTTATCCCACGCGCACGCTGGTGTGGGAGGGAAAGAAGCCCGGCGCAAGAAAGAAATAGGAAAAAGAAAACGGGCTTCGGCCGGGAAGAAATGGAAATTGATTTTTATTTTGTTTTTTATCTGAAAGGCCTCGAATCTCTCCTCAGAGGCATGAGCGGTCGCCTTCTTCCGACCCGCACCGACAGGTCGGCCACCACGCGCTCAAGCTCCTCTGGCGCGAG
>JAKAME010000088.1 GCA_021813025.1 Microcaldota archaeon | reverse complement strand
TGGGCCAAGGCCGGGATTTGAACCCGGGCTAAGGGAGGTCTGCAACTAATTGCCCGACAATCCGGGCAAGGGGTTTCCACAATCCCCAGTGCTACCAGGCTACACCACCTTGGCCACGATAAATTAATCTGGGACGAAGTAACAATATAAACGAAGAGGTTGGGGGCTTTCGGGCCGGGGCCGTGGCTTCGAGCCGCCGATATTTCCTATTCTCTGCGCCTGTCTCTTACCGGCTCTTCTTTCTCGCCTTTCTCAAGCCGAAGCAAAAATGTCGAGCGCAAAAGCGGCTTGCCGTTTTTTTCGCCAACCAGCTTTTCCGTGCGCACGAATTTGTATCCTTCAAGCCGCAGAATATTTTCCACGTCCCTCTTCTCGCCGACCTGAATGTCCATGCCGCCGTGCATGGGCGCGACATCCTGCAAAAACGTCCTGCGCTCGAGGCGGCGCACCAGCCTCTTTCGCGCGCTCTCCACGCGCAGGGGATCTCCGCGAATCTGAATAATCGCCTCATGATAGCTGCTGCCTATGCGGCCGCAGTTGGGGCACATATGCTCCGTGTACTTGACTACAAATGGATGCGTATATGCAATTTTCGCCCCCTCTTCGTTGAATATGCCCTCCCACTGCTGGGCCTCTATGTTGTAATGGCCGTTCAGCCCTTTTTTCTCGAACTGGTGGGACACCAAATCAGAAATCATCTGCGTGTCGGGGTGTTTCCACTCCCTGTCCCGATAAACGCGCTTGCAGGTCGGGCACTGCTTCAACTCCAGTCCGCTCGGCCAATCCTTGCGGCTGCGGTCAAGGGTGCATTCCACGCACAGCTCGCCAACAAACGGCCTCTCGTTGGATGACTTGCCGCAGACTGGGCATATTCTTTCCATGATGTCTTTTGGCACGTCCGGAGGTTATAATATCTATATATACTTTCACCCATCCACCCAATCCCATGGAAGAAGAGAAGGCCAACGCCAATTCGGAGCTGCGCTATATCGCGCTCGAGCTGACCAAACTCTCAGAGAAGCGCAAAAAGCCGTTCAAAATCGTGGCTGCCGAATACATGCTCAACGTTTTCGAATTGGAAAGCATGCTGCGTTCAGCCCCGCCAATTCCGCGCACAGGCCGCAAGACGCGCCATTCGATAAGCGAGCGCGAACAATAAAATAAAAAACAACTAATTCGCGGGCCTCGAGGCCCGCACGCAATTCGTTTTTTTATCTGTTTTTCCGGCTTTCTTCTTTTCTGCCCTATCCCTCATCTTTTTAGCCCCTTGCGTTGTTCCTCTTCTATGGAATCAGCCAAGACGGCGCTGGGGCTCACCCGCTATTTCGTGGCCCTGCCGCCCGCCAAGCACATGCTCGCATTTCTCCTGCTCTCAACATTAGTGGGCGGCGCGCTGCTTGACTGGGCCCGCTCCGGCCGCCTCGATGCCGTTTCCCTCATGAGCGGCGCAGGCAGCGCGCTTATCACCATCGCAATTCCCTCCCTCATCGCCGCGGGCGCCTTGGCGGTTTTGCGCAGGCGCGTAACCCCGCAGCGCGCCTTGGCGGTCGGCCTGATTTCAGGACTGACCTATCTGTTCTTTTTCATCTGCGCCGCCGCCCTGAGCCATTTCTATCTTCCGGCATCCAACCTTGTCTTTGTGGGCTTCGGAGTCGCATTTCTTCTCTGGCTCACCACCCTCAAATACGCCTTCGGCCTCACCCGCTCGGCATGGCTGTTTGCCATCGCGCAGCTTTTGGGCTACACTTTCTTCATGCTGGCCGGCTCCTCGCTCTATCTGGAGGCCCCCACCGACACCCTGATGCGCGTGGTGCTTGCGGCATCTGTGTTTGTGGCCGCCCTTTATGCAGTGCTCTCCTTTGCCTCCGGCCCCCTCAAGCGCAACCTGGGGCTCAAATCAGGCGACATCTTGTCCGGCTTTTCCAGCCAGTGGCTCTTTGGTGAAAACGATTTGGAGGAGGCATTTGACGAAATCGGCGAAAACGTGCAAACCTATATCGGCATGGCCGAGTGGCGCACAAAGCACGGCAACCTGCGATGGGTGGTGCCATACGTCCACTTCGGCCCGTTCGGCTCATTGGGCGGCAGCCACTTTTCCTACAAAATGGCCGAGGCCCTCTCGAACCAGCGCACAATGGCAATGGTGTTTCACGGCACCTGCACCCACGACTTCGACCCTGTCTCATCCAAGCAAATCAACGCACTTCTGGCTGCCTGCCAGACCATGAGCTCAAAATTCTCTTTCAAGCCCGCGCGCTTCACATACAAAGAGGGCAGCGCCGGCGCCAGCCGCTGCTACTTTTTGGCTGTAAATAATTGTGCCCTGCCAAGCTTTTCGCGCGCGCCCCTTTCCACAGAAGACGTGAATTTCGGAGTCGGCCTCGCGCTTATGGCAAGAGCCGAAACCGCGTATTCAAATGCTCTTGTCTTCGACTGCCACAATGCCGAGACGGGAGATTTGGATTATATCGAGCCGGGCTCGCAAGAATCATTTGAAATGATTGACTCTTTGGAGCACGCATTGTCTAGCAAATCAAAATCCTCTCCAATGTGCGCAGGCTGGTCTGCATCTGACGCGGAAGGCATAGGCGGCATCGGAGACGGCGGAATAAAAGTGAGCTGCTTCGCGCCCGCAGGCCGCCTCGGCGAGCCGCTCTTCTACATCCTCCTCGACTCCAACGGCATCACCGCCAATGCGCGCGACCGGCTCATCGGCGCTGTGCGCACCTATTACCCGCGCTCATCGTTTATCGAAGTGCTTACAACAGACACCCACCAGCTCAATTCAGTGCGCGGCGTGTTCAACCCGGCAGGCGCGACCGACGAGGCCGCGCTTGAGAAAATGACAGTGCAATTGTGCGCGCAGGCGCACGGCCGCCTTGCCCCCGCCACCTTCGCCATGGCAAAGCAGAGAGTAGAGGTGAAAGTGCTGGGCCCATACCAGTCAGCCGAAATAGTCGCAACCCTAAATTCTGTTGTCGCGGTGCTCAAATTCGCCCTGCCCATAATATTTTTGGCAGCCATCGCGCTTGTGCTGTTCATACTCGGCAAAATTCCGGGAAGCACGATAGCATTATAAACTGAAATAACACTATCTATAACAGGCATATCATTCAATCTTCAGCGGCCAGCTTGAAGCTTAGAGGTGCATTTCGATGAAAGACAAAATATTCATAGCCAAAATCATGAAGCTCCCGGTGCACATAGTCAGCATCAGCGGCACCCCCACCCTGCCTGAGCTCAAGCAGCACATCCATCTTGCGAATATCGGCTCCAAACACATCGTGCTGAGCGCGCATCATGTCTTCAACGCCCGCCATGTCCCCTCGGATGAAAAAATCTCCTGGGCTCAGGACAAGCTGAAAGCAATCAAAACGTCTGAAAACGCAATTAACGGCTTTTCAGAGCTTTTGAATCAGGATTCGGCCCTCTTTGCCCACTGGCACAATGTCAGGATTTTCGATTTGGCCGACCGAAAAGACACCCTTATCAGCATGGTGTACAAGCTGCAATACTGGGATTTTGTCCAAGAGGAAACAAGGAACGGAAGAGAGCCGATAAATCTGCATCTCCAAAAAACCGAAGACAAAATCGCCATCTTTGTGGACGGCAAGCACATCAACCCTTAGGCCGGCCAAATGTAATCCCGGCCCAAGGATAATTCAAAAAATCCGAAGATAATTGGTTTTCAGGGGTTTCTTTTTCTTTTCCCAGGTTTTATTTTTCTTTTCAGCAGAAAAGAAAAAGAAAAGCTGTGCCAATGGCCGGATTTGAACCAGCAACACATCGGTCTTCAGCCGATTGCTCTCCCAGGTTGAGCTACATTGGCGCGAATGAACTAGGCACAAGCAAAGAATAAAAACAAGCGTAGAT
>JAKAME010000027.1 GCA_021813025.1 Microcaldota archaeon | reverse complement strand
GGGGGGGGGCCGTCGGCCGGGGGGGGGGGGGAAGTTTTTTGGTGGTTGTGGGGGGGGTCGGGGGTGGGGGGGAAGGGGGGGCGGGGGGGGGGGGGGGGATAGGCGGCAGCGAGCGCTGAGGAGTAGGCGCCGATGTCAGTGAACGGCCATTCGACCACCCGCTTGTCCCCGGGCGGGGAGACCGTCTGGTTGACTGTCAGCAGGATGGAGTTGTCGGTGCATACTAGCAGGCGGCTGGGATTGCAGGCATTGTTGCATGCAAGCAGGGCGGCGGGCGCTGAGCCAAGGGAGGCGACGCTGAAGCTGAGGGGCGGCCGGCCGGCCGGCTGCACAGTGCAGCGGTAGGCGGTCGCCGCATAGGGCGGCGAGTCCGAGAGTTCGGCCTCGCAATAGCTTATGCGGGTTTGGAAATCCTGGAATGGGCCCGAGCGCCTGCAGGCGAGCACGCAGGCCTGGCGGGCGGCTTCGGAATCCCCGTTGTAGTCCTTCCGCAGGTACCAGCTGCTGTCCAGCGAGCATTGGAAGTCCGCTTGGGGGGGTTGGAGGTCGACGCATTGCCCGTTCCTGTCCTCGCAGTCCTGCATGTCTTTCTGGGGCACGTCTGCGCATTTCATCCGGAAATACTCGTCGAACGGTGAGCATTGCGCATAATATGTTGTAGGGTCGCAGGTCCCCGCCTGCTCGTCCTTGGTGAACACCGGCAGGGCTTTGCCGTTGTCAAGATAGGAGGTGAAGCGGTCCACCACGGCTCCGGGCGTGGTGCGGCTGCAGTAGAAATCGGAGGGGGGCAGGTAGTTGCGCGCGCGGTCGTAGTCTGAAAACGTGCCCGAAACTCCGAGGCGCAGGGAGTCGACGAACCAGTCTTTTGCCCCGAGCAGGCGGTTGGCGCGCTGGTCCATCTTCTGGTAAGTGCAAATCTTGCCCACAAGCCCCGTTGGCTGCTCGCCCTGGGCAAGCTTGAAGTAGGAGTTCTGCATCTCCTTGTTCGACTGGTCCGCCACCTGGCTTGTGGAATCCCCGTCCATCCGCCCTTTTGGATTCGGGACGGGCTCGCCGCACATGCGCGCGCTGCACTGCGACTGGATGCAGGCGTTGGGGGTGGCATTGGCGCAGATTGGCGCTATGGAAAAGTTGGTTGTGCCCGAGGAGTTGACAAGATAGCAGGTGCTTTTGTTGTCCGGATTCGAGCAGTCGGCCTGGCGGAAATTGCAGTTGTTGGCGCACTGGCCGGCGTCTATGGCATCGCCGTTTGAATTGTATACTGTGCCGTTCGCTGCCAGCTTGGCGCAGGGGCCGCAGTGCTGGTTGAGCGTGTAATTGCCGCTAATTGGGTCGGGCGGGAGCGGATTGCCGTTCGAATCGGCTGCAACGCTGCAGGTGTAGTTGGAAAGCGACTTGGGGCAGCAGGAGGAATAGGAGAGGTTGGAGTTGGGATTGACGCAGCCGGGAAGGAAAATGGCGAGAAGGAGGAAAGAAAGAAGAAGGGATGGGAAAACGAGCGCGCGTATCCCCGCGCCCGCTGGTTTGCCGGCCAGAGCGCCCGAAGCGGGCGTTTTCTCTCTTTTTTCCTTTTCCACTCATATCACCTTGGCTATGAAGTGCATGATTTCCCCCGCGTCGCCGCCCAGGAGGCTGGCCGCGGTCTGGATGAACAGCAACGTGATTGCAAGCGCTGCGAGCGGGATTATGAATGCCTCGGTCTGGAGCTTGGCCAGCTCCTGCCCAAGCTCGCTCGCGTCGGGAGTGGCGACTGTCTGCTGCTTGGTGGATGCCATCTGCGTAATCATGCTGACAGCGCCAGAGAACGTGCTGAAGCAGGGGGCGGGGGCCAATGTGGCAGAGGGGAGCAGGTCGGCGGGGTTGGGGCGCGAGGTGGCCGGGTCCATGAGAAGGTAGGCTATGGGGAAGACGAAGAAGAAGCCTATGGCGATGGCTATGAGCAGGCCTCCGATGCCGCGTATGCCGGGGAATATGCGCAGCAGCAGGCCGAGGGGCAGGAAAACGGAAAGCATGTTGCGCGCCAAGTAGGCAATGAAGGAGTATTGGGCGTGAAGGCCGATGCCTATTGGAACTATCTTGTTGGCCAGCAGGTGCGCGGACTCCATCTGCTTGTGCAGCGAGCTGTCCCAGTCCCCGCAGTAGGCCTGCACCGACATCACGTAGAGGCAGAGGGTGGTGAGGGACTCGACGTTGGCGTTGAGGGCCTTGGCCTGCTGGAGCAGCCCTTCGGCGTAGGTGATTTTTTCCTGAACATGGCACTGCATGACGGCCGGCGGGCCGAGCTGCCAGACATCGAGGCCTGTCCGCCCGTAGCAGGTGGTTTTGGTGTCGAGCGGCAGGATGCCGGAGATTTGCAGGAACGTGAAGGCCTGCGTGAGCAGGGTGACCACTACAAGAATCATGATGGCGGAGGCGGAGACTTGGTAGAATTCTGAAACGGCGAACCGCTCCGCGGTTGTGGAATGCATCGCCTTGGCGAACACGAACACTATGGCGTTGGCGAAAAGGCAGATGAGGATGGCGAGCATTGCAAGGCGGAACCAGTCGCCTGCCACGTTGCTGTTGGCAGCATTTGGAGCCTGGAAATGGGCTTGGGTGGCTGCCACCTGCTGCGCTCCGGAGTTGGCCCATGAGAAATCGGACGGGGCTTGGGCAGAAGCAAACGGCGGGAGAAGCGCGAGGATTAGCATGACTGGCAGGAAAAAGCCGGCTCTGGAGACGGGGGAAAAGCCGGCTCTGGGGATGGCGGGCGGGCCGCCGTTTTTTGTTTTGTTTGCGCAGGCTTGCATGTTTCACACCATCTGGACCAGCTTGCTGGCCTCCACTTCCTCGCCGAAAATGGCCGAGAGGTCGCGCACGAACGAGATGATGACGAGCAGGCCTGCGGAGGGCAGCAGCACGGCGCGCAGGAAGTTGAGCGCGGTGAGCTCGAAGAGCGGGCCTATGTTGGCGGTGTAGAAGCAGCGGCCGAGGCCGAAGACGGGCCCCCCGCAGCTGGCCGGGTCCTCCACCGCAGTGGCGCGCAGGATGCCGTTGTTCGTGTCAGGCAGCTCGGGCATGCTGTAGAAATATGAGGTGATGGAAGTGCCGGTGACGCCCCGCTCCATGCCCACAAGCTGGTCCACAGAGGACGCGCCTGAGAGGCTTGCCGCGCTGGGCTGCGTGGCGTAGATTGGAGGCAGCATCAGGCCCAGCAGGGCAAGATACATCGGGTAGAGCATGTAGAAGCCGACGCCGATGGCGGCCAGCGCGCCTCCAAAACCCCGCAGATAGGGCATGCAGCGCAGGATGAGGCCGACGGGCACAAGGAAGAGGAAGAGGCCGCTGGATGCCGAGAAGATGGCGAGGGAGAAATACTGGAAGAGAAGGGCGAGCATGAAGGCGGTGTTGAGGTTGAGCAGCATCTGCATGGAGCCCATCATGGTCCAGTCGCCGGCCGATGGAGAGAGGGTGAAGCCAACGCCGCCTATGCCCGGCACTTCGGTGATGCTTTGCACGAAGGTGGCCCGGATGTTGAGCACGCCAAGCTCGTAGCGTATGAGCGCTATTGAGAGGTGAGTCTGCTGCATGGACCATTGCAGGCCCTTTATTGCCGCGTCCATCATTGTATCCGATGGCTGCAGGCCCGTGCCGGACACGGTGAACCCGCTGCTGCCAAACCCGATGCCTGCCCATTTGGCGAACTCGCCTATCTGCAGGCTGCACTGCAGGCTCATGAGCCAGAGGATTACGATGAGCAGGCCGACTCCGAGCAGCGCCTGGCCTATTTCCGTTTTGGACCATTCGGTGAGCTGGGGCACGCGGAAGGCGGTGCCCATCATGTAGATGAAGCCGATGAATGCGAAAAGGCCGGCCCACGCTATGCCCATGAGGGGCAGCCATCTCTGCAGCCACGCGCCGGAGTCGCAGATGCCTGCCACGGAGGCAGACGTGGAGGCGCGCGGGATGCTGAACACGAGAACCAGCTCGCGGGAACTCCCGCCCTTGTATTGGCCGCTGATGTGGGCAGTCAGGTGGTCGCCTGGCTGGCAGCCCGTGCAGGTGATGGCGTGCGGCCAGCTGGCCGAGTCAAGCGCCTCCAGCACGGCGCCATTCTTGTCCAGGAGAGTGAACTTGTAATTGTCGAAGAGCTTGCCGGCTGGCGGGCCAACGGTAAGGGAATAGGGCGTGTCGGCCTTGATGAGGGTGGAATGCAGACTGTTGAGTTCGCCCACCGCCTGCGCGCCTCCGGGCTCGAAGCCCTTCACTTCAGGCATATAATCCAAAGGAGGCGAAGTGGGCCTGATGACGAGCGGCCCGGAAGAAGGAGACGGGATATCGCCTTGGTACGCATAGGCCGTGAAGGTGATTGCTGCGCCTGCGCAGACGCTGGGCGTGCATAGGAAGTCCATGAAACTCTGATGGCGGCTGCTGTCGCTCTGGACGGACTGCGGACCATAGGACGTCTTCTGCCCGTCCTTCTCGATGACCCAGTAATATTCGTGGCGGTCCGCCCAGTCAGGCTCTGGATTGGTGGCATAAACCTGGAAGGTGGCGCTGTCGCCCGGCGACGGCGGGACGGCCATGAGCAGCGGGGCCTGCGGGTCGGCGCTGACTGGGGCGATTGGGATGAGAAGCAGGAGCATGGCTAGCGGGAAGAGCAGATGCAGGGCAGATGCAGGTTCTCTTTTTTCCATCTAGCTCAGCCTCGCAATCGACCACACTTCTATTTCAGCCCCGAATATTCTGCCCAGCACCCGCACGGAGGTGATGACCATGGTGAGCGCGAGCGCGGCCATCAGGAGAGTGCGCACAATGGCTAGGAAGAGCACGCGCTCGCTGAGAGTGGAGCCTGCCTCCAGCGTGCCCGCGAGATAGGGCGAGGGCTGGACAGGCCGGTTGTTTGCGTCAAGCGGAACCATGAGCCCCTGCACCTTGCCTATGAATTTCTGCTCGTCCGGCTCGGTCGGGTCGCACTCAATCGCGTATGCGAGCGAGCCTCCGGCGGAGAGCAGGGCATAGTCGAATCGGAGGGAGGGATAGATTCCCCTGTTTGCCTGGTAAGTGCCGCTGCCAAGGTTGGCTATGGAGGGATAGGTGAATGCGAAGCCGTCGGCCAGAGACTGGGCCAGCACTATGGAAATCGGCAGGACTATGTAGATGGAAAGGGCGAGCGCGATTAGCGTGCCGCCGGCCTTGCGGGTGAAATGAAGGCAGCGCAGCAGAAGGCCCAGGGGCAGAATGAGGCTGAGCGCGTAGTTGGACGCTATGGAGAGCAGCAGCTGCTGGGCCTTGAGCTCGAGCAGGCCGAGGCCCTGGGCGTTGAGCAGCTGGCCAACCGGCCCGCGCAGCACGCCGTATGCGGAGCAGCCCGCCACCGTGAGGCCCGTGCCCATCAGGTTGCAGAACGCGCTCACCGAGCTGACTGCTCCGACTTTGGCGTTGAATTCTGTCGCATAGAGGATTTGCGCTTCAAGCAGCTTGATGTGGTTCTGGGTTACTTTGTTTGCCCAGTCCATGGTGGTGCCGGAGGGGCAGGCTGGAGAGGAGGAGGGAGAGGACATCATGGAGCCGCACAGGGGAAGGAGCGACATGTCGCGCACTGGCGCCGGCCCGAGAGTGCATGCATAGTTGCCGCCTGCGCAGGCTATTGCGCGGGAAATTGACTCGGCTTCCGGCAGGCCTGCGATGAGCAGCGCCACCAGAACGATTGTGACCAGAAGCTGGCCTGCCTCGTCATACGCCATGCCCTTGATTTGCTCGAGGTGCAGGACAAGAACGGCCATGAGCAGCAGGCCGATTACAAGAATGTTGATGGCCAGAGCTGCGCCCACCGCAGGCTGCCATGCGAATGCCGGGCCGGGGGGCGGAGGCGGGATGGGCGTGCGCTCGGTGACGCAGGCGGCCTGGCATCTGGCCAGCCCGTTGAAAGTCCCGCCGATTGAGTCTGGTTTGCAGGTATATCCGCTCGTGCACACGCTGCTCAAATCGCAGCTGTAGAGCGGCGGCTCTTCAATCATGCAGACGCCGCGCACCTGCTCGGCAAAGGAAACTGAAAACAGGATGATGAGGACGAGCAGGGCCGGGGCAAGCGGAACGGCCGGCCGCGGCCAATTCGGATGCGCCTGTTTTGTTTTTTCCATCTATATCAGCTTGAGGATTCCCGGCAGCTCGATTTCCCCGCCCAAAAACGGCGAGAGCGCGCGTATGAATGAGATGGTGATGAGAATGCAGAAGATGGGCAGGAGGAAGACCGCGATTGACTCGTTGCCCAAATTGCGCCAGTCCGTGTTGCCTGCGGCTCCGCCCATGGCAGAGACGAGGGCGTTTGGCGCCAAGTCGGTGCGCCCGGTCATCGCCAGGTCCGAGGGAAGGCACAGCTCGGCGCAGTTCTGGCGCACGAGAGGAAGGGAGATGCAGTCAGTCTGGCATTCTATGCAGCCCTGGCAGAGGCGCGAGGGCGGGGCCGCGCGGCAGTAGATTGGAAGGTTGGTGGTGGTGTTGCATGCGTCTGCTATTTCCGGAGTCCGGCATTCTGCCGGCAGGAGGCTGGGGTCGTCGCCCAGCAGCACGCGGCAGCGCGCGGGGCAGAGGGCGCCGTAGCCCTCGTTGGGCCTGCGGCAGGCGCCTGCGGGCTCGAGATTGAAGGCGCTGCTGTCAACTCCGCAGAATCCGGGCAGGAATGAGGGGGTGTTGGGAGGCGCGTTGGAGATGCGCATGTCGCATGTCGCGCTCGCGCCGTCCCCGCAAATGGGCTCGCTGCCCCCGCGGTCCCAGCCGGAGTTGCCCCTGCCTTCGCGCTTCGAGCAGATTGTGCCATCGCCCTCTACTATGGAGCGGCAGAAGAGGGGGCAGTTGAGGCAGTGGTCTGGCGCAGGCGGGTCGGGGGAGGCAATCAGGGGCTGGCAGGCAACCGTTGTTGCATCGTATTTGGCAACGCATGAAGCCGGCAGAGGCTTTGTGGAAGAGTAGGGAGGCTCGGGCGGCTGGCAGAGGTTGAGCGCAGGGTTTGCTTCCCCCATGCCCACGTCTCCGCACTCGCGGTAGTTGCCCTGCACGCTCCAGCCAAGCGCGGTGTCGAGGCCGGGGTATTTGTGCAGGGCTGTGCACAGGTAGATTGGGCCGGTGGTGTATCCGTATCCTTCCGCCACCTTGCTGTTGTAATAGTCGTAGCAGCGCGCGTTGCTTGGCGGAACGGGCGGGTCGGGGCAGGTTGTGTCATAGTCGAGGATGTCGGCCTGCCCGTTCTCCCACTTGAACCAGTATTTGCCTGCAAGCCTCAGCTGGTTGCTGCAGTCATTGTAGTTGGCGCTGGATTCGCACTCGTCTCTCCGCCCGTTGCCAAGAGCATAGAAGCACTCGCCGCATGCTTTCGGCTCGAAGCCGTAGCCGCACACTGCCATGTTGGATGTGGGGCGCTTGGTTTGGTAATCATAGCGGCATTTGAGGGGGCAGGATGCTCCGCCGGCGAAGGTGCGGCTGAACTGGGGCAGGTTGTTGGGGCCGGTGGTGCCGTCGCTCCTGTCGGCAACATAGGCTGCGCACTCGGAAAAGGAGGGAATGGTGAAGCGGGGGAAGCAGAAGCCGTTGCATGCAGGCTGCGGATTGACGGTGGGGTCGATGCCGGGCAGCGGGTCGGAGATGACGTTGGTGAGCGCATCCACCGCTCCAATAGCGCACTTGTCCTTGTCACAGCCCTGCGGCAGCAGCACCTTCTGCTCAGGCTCGTATAGCAGCATGACCTCGCACTGCGGGCCGAGAGTGTTGCCGCTGCCCAGAGTGGCGCAGGCCGGGCAGCGCTCTGAGTTGTCCAAAATCAGGGCGTTCTTGTCCGTGACGTCTGAGAGCGAGCAGTAGAACGGGCCCTGAGTCTGCCGGTCTGCCTTGCAGGAGTCGGGGCAGTAGGCTGCCTCGCAGTATTTTTGGGCCGTGGGGCTGGCGCATTCGGCAGATGCGTCCGTGTTTGGCTGCACCGAGGCAAGCATGTAGCCCGGCACGCCCAGCCCGTTGGGAGGCTGGTCGTCAGCAGGGCAGAAGAGGCTTATGGTGCCGCTCACGAACTGGGGGCTTTCTGCGATAAAGCGCGGGCACAGCGAGGAGGAGCCGGAGAGGTCGGCGCGCAGGTATATCTGCTGCCGTGGCGAGCATTTTGGCAATTCGGATTGCGGCGGCATGGAGGGGCAGTTGCCTGCTGGCGTGAGGGAGGGCGTGCTGAACCAGTCTGCCGGGCAGGCGGCATCATTGCTCTTGGAGTAGGTAATGTCCACTGTGCAGTCCGCGAGCGGGCATGTGGGGGGAGTGCTGGAGGTAGGATAATAGTTGCATGCAAGAGGATAGTTGGCAAGCGAGAGGAAGGGCGCGGTGTTTGCATCCTGCTCAAGGCCGCGGAAGCGGCAGGAGAGGGGGCAGAGGCGGCAGTTGAGGTATTCGTCTGGGTCAATCTGGTTGTTGACGAATTTGGGGGCCTCGGCGCAGGTGATGGAACCTGAAAGGCCTGCAATGCCTGAGCGCGAAGAGTCTCCTCCGGAGCCAAGCGCGCTTGAATTCACCTTGCACTGAACGGGGCATGCGCGGCAGGCGGACACTACGTCTGCATTGCCTTCGCAGTATTGCACATACGCCGGGTCTTTGTAGGCATCCTCTCCGCTCTTGAAATTGATGCGGCAGTCCACCGGGCAGATGCCGTTGGGCTGGCCTGCCGCTAGCCACTGCTCGATGCCCATGTGGTTTCCGCATGCGCCCGGCGCGTCGCAGGTGCCGCTAAGCAGGGTGGGCACGCCTGTCATGCAGTCGGGCAGGGTCTGGCCGTCCGCGCTGGGATTGGTGTCTTTGTATGCGTTCATGCAGGCCTCGCAGCTGGGATTGCCCTTCGCCACTGCCGAGATTGCGCTTGCGTCCCCGCCATAATTGTAGCGGCGCAAAAAGAGGCTGCATTTTTTGCAGTCTTCGTTCTTGCCGCACAGGTCGGCATTCTTGGAGGGCACCACGCCAAGCCCGCCAGTGTCCTGCTTCACCTGCGGCAGAAGCTGCTTGCAGAAGTCGGGGCACTGGTTCTGTGTGCACTGCCAGCCGCTGTTAGGGCCGCTGAAGCCTATCCCGCCATTGCAAACGTCAACAGGGTCCGAGAGGTTGATGGCGCGGATTGTTTTGCATGCGCGGGGCAGGGCGGAGCAGGCAGTGGTGTTGCAGTCTGCAGGCGTGGGATAGAAGCGGCAGGCGCTGGGGCAGCCGTTTGAATCGGAATAATTGATGGCCCCGGTGATGTCCGGCGGCTTTGTGCCGGTGGGGGGCGTGCCGGGGGCTGGATAGCAGGGCTGCACGCCCTGCCTGAGCATTCCTTCCACGTCGCGCGAGGAGAGGGAAGCGGCAGAGGCTATGGCTTCTATTTGGTTTGCGTCAAGAGTGTCCTTTCCCAGAGCGGCCCCGCCGGAGTTGCTGAGCTTGTAGCCGTAGGGAGGCTGAATCATGCAGGAAGCGGGGCAGGTGGAATCGGGCGGAGTGGAGATTGCCTGCGGGCCGAACACTGCCACGTTGAGAGTAACCCACGCAAGCAGGTAGGTGGCTGGCCAGACAAGAAGAAGGCCCAGGCCTGCGGCTATGAGCAGGCCGCCCAGTCTTCTGGTGTAGAAGAGCGCGCGCAGCAGCACGCCCAAGAAGAGGGCGGCCGCGCCCACTGCAGGCGCCGCGGTCTGCAGCACATAGCGCTGGCCGAGCAGGCTAATCATGTAAGCCTCGTGCAGGTAGAATTCCTGGCTCTTCACTTCAGAGTCAAGGCGCTTGTCCGCGTTGGGGCGGATGGAGAAGCCGATGTAGAGCAGGAACCAGCGCGTGGTCATCACGCCGGTGGAAAGATAGGCCTGCGATGCGTAGTCCACGCCCTCTCTCAGGCTGTCGCGCGCCGCCTGCTTGGAAAGCCCGTAGAGGTTGTCGACATAGCAGTAGGCGTACTTGTTTGTCACAAGGCCGGAATTGAGGGAGGCCGGCACGCTGACGCCGACGCAGGGGGAGGTGATGCCGCCGGCCGCCTTTTCCAGCGCGATGTCAAGGCCGGTGACTATGCCCACGATGAAGATGACGATGAGCACCGTGACTATGGCTTGCCCAAGCTCGGCGCGCACGAACTGCTTGAGCTCCTCGCTGCCCAAGGCCACGGCGGCCATGAGAATGACGGCCATTGCAAGCACCATGATGAGCGCGGCCAGAAGCGGCGGGGAGAACTTGGAGCCTGTCAGGTATTGGATGTAGCTGCTCGACTGGCTGATGCCGGGAATGGGGGGCTGGGCTGGGGGCGGGGGCGGCGGGGGCGGCGAGCCCGTGCGCTCGGTGACGCAGGCTGCCTGGCATCTGGCCAGGCCGTTGAAAGTCCCGCCAATTGTGTCTGGGTTGCAGGTGTAGCCGCTCGTGCACACGCCGCTCAAGTCGCAGCTGTAGAGCGGAGGCTCCTCAAGCACGCAGTCGCCCTTCACCTGCTCGGCAAAGGAAACTGAAAACAGCATGATGAGGACGAGCAGGGCTGGGGCAAGCGGAACGCGGGCTTGAGCAGGAGTTCTGCCATCTTGCGTCATGCGACCATTCCCCGAAACGCTTTGTGCAATGCCATCGTCATGCTGACCGTGACCACCAGCGCGAGGTTGGGGGCGAGGATGGCCTGCGGCGCCATGAAGCCCACGCGCTGCATCGAATCCCCGATTATGGAATCATAGCCGAGGCTGAAGGAGCTGCCGAACGGCTGCTCCGGAGTGCTGCCTGTGAAGAGGTTCTGCTGCACCGCCGCAGTCGCGTCGAAGAAGAAGACGTAGGTGAGAGGCAGGGCGAAATAGACCGCGAAGGAGAGGGCGAGCAGCAGGTTGCCCACGTCGCGGGTGAGGAAAAGCATGCGAAGCATTATGGCTGCGGGCAGGATGACCGCGAACACGCCCGGAATGGCGATGTCCATAAGCAGCTTCTGCACCATTATCGAGACCATGAGCGGGATGTAGATGTCGGCCAGCAAATCCTTGCTGGTGGCCCACGCGCGCTGGTTGGCGGAATAGGCCAGGCCCCCGCCGTCAAAGACGGGAATGGACCAATACGCGTAGTTGAGGGAGTTCATCTGGTCGTTGATGGAGGAGCGCACAAGCTGGGATGCAATGCTGATTCCGTAGTCGTTGAGCAGGTTCCCCATGTAATGGCTGGCGCGCATGGCCGGAGTGGTGAATGCGCCGCCGCCCTCCACGGATGCGAGGCCCTGCCCGCCCAGCATCAGGTTGGAGAGAGAGCAGGAGGCGCCGAACGCGGCAAGGATTATTCCGACAAGCACTATCGACCATGCGAGCGTGATGCCTTCTGAGCGCGCCCACACCGTCCATTCGGGCTTGGCATACGCGCTGCCGGCCATGTATGCGATTGCGACGAGCGCGATGGTGAGGCCGATGATTGCATAGATGGGGGAATTGAAATCGGTGGCAAGGGCGATGGTGGAGCCGGTGCACTGCGCGGTCCCGCCGATTATGTCTGCGGCATGGATGGATGGAAGAAGGAGCAGGAGCATGAAGACAGGCATCACGGCTCGTGCGCGGGCCGGCAGAGCACGCGCTGCCGGGGACAGAACCCGAAGCGGGAAGGATGCATGCCGGCCGGCGCCATTCATGTCATTCATTCTATACCATCCTCGACAGCCCGTAAAGCTGGTTTTCGGAAGCCAGCACCTGCGCGATGTTTTTCGCCATCACGATGCTGCACAGCAAATCAACGACAACCATGAACAGCACCGCCGCATTGCGCGAGACTGCCTGCGGCAGGGCGTTGTCTGCCAGAGGAACGAAGGCCTTGTCAATAACGTCCTGCGAAGTCGGAGCGAGGGCGTAGAGGGCGAGGGAGCTGCCTCCGCCTGCAAGGAATTTTCCAATCCACACATAGAGGGCCACCCAGTGCTGCAGGCCGGTCCCGACGGGGATTGGGGGGTCGAGGGGAGTGACTGGCAGCGGGTCGAGGCACAATTCCTGCGCGCCGGGGAGCAGGAGCTGCGGGCCGGTGCAGGAAATCCAGCGCACAATCTGGCCTATGAGGTCCTCGCCCACAATCGCGACTGCGGAGAGTATGGGGCTGCAAATCATGTTCTTGAGCAAGCCGCTTGAAGTGGAGGGCGGGTCAGGCATGGGCGGAATCGGATTGGCGAAGGCGGGGTCGTAGAGCAGATGCGTGCTCCACAGCACGGCTATTGGAAAGACAATCAGGACCGAGAGGGCGATGGCAAGCAGAAGGCTGCCCAGCTGGCGCGTGGGGGGGATGAAGCGCAGCAAAATGCCGAGCGGCAGGAGCACAAGGCTTGATGCCGAGGTGAGGAAGACGTAGATGAGCTTGACTGCCGAGGCAAGCAGGAGGTTGATGGCCCCAGAATCAATGCCCAGAATCATGGCCATCTGCAGCATCATGCCGCCTGCGGCAGGGCTTGAGGAGCCGGTGGGATTGACTACGGGAACCATGGCTTGGTAGTTGTAGTTGTAGGAAAGCAGCTTGCTCAGGCGCATGCTGCTGAGCGAAAGGGATTCGATGATTCCCTGGAGAGGCTCCACCATGGCGAATTGCATGCGCTGCTCGATTGCTTCGGTGAGGGTCTGCGAGGGAGGGGGATTGAAAGCGGCGGGCGTGAAAGCAGTGTTGGACGGGGGAGCCAGCGCCTTTACTATGCCCATCTGGCCGCTGGTGGAAACAATGCCGATTATCAGGGCCACCAGCACTGCGGAAATTATGAGCTCGCCGAATTCCGCGCGCGCCCACGCCTTGATGGACTGGGCGTTGAGCGCCTGCCCTGCCATGAAGGCGAGCGCCACTATGGCTATGCCGATGCCCGCGCCCCATGCGAGGGCCTGCGTCAAATCAAAGATTGGGCCTGAGCGCGGCGGGCTTGGAGGCGGGGTTGGGGAGCCCGTGCGCTCGGTGACGCAGGCTGCCCGGCATCTGGCCAGCCCGTTGAAAGTCCCGCCGATTGTGCCGGGGTTGCAGGTGTATCCGCTCGTGCACACGCTGCTCAAGTCGCAGCTGTAGAGCGGAGGCTCCTCGAGCACGCAGTCGCCCTTCACCTGCTCGGCAAAGGAAACTGAAAACAGGATGATGAGGACGAGCAGGGCTGGGGCAAGCGGAACGGCCGGCCTTTTCGTCCATGTCATGCTCATGCAACCATTCCCCTGAGCGCCCATGCGGGGGCCTGCGTCAAATCAAAGATGGCGATTGCTTTCACCTGCCGCGTTTTCGCCGGCCTGCGCGGCCGGGGCGGGAAGGCCGGGCGGATGGGCCGGGCCTGCCTTGGGCCTGCGTGCGGCCGGCAGTTGCTGGCCCGCCGGCGGACGGCCCCGCCTTCGCCGCGTGCGGAGGCTCCGGCGGCTCATTTTCCATCGGGCGGATGACCGGGGCGCCTGCCCTTGATTCCGCGGATGAGAGGGCCGAGGCTGATTCATACGCCAAACGCGCGGAAGGAGGGAGATTGCGGGGAAGGGCCGGCTTCGGCATGGGCGCTGGCGAAGCTTCGGCAGCCTTGGAGGGCCGGCGCGGGGCCGGGCGCCTGCCGACAGGCGGCTTGGAAACTCCGGCAGGTTTTGCCGGAAGGCCTGAAGCGCGCGGGGAGATTGACAAGCCGGCCATAGAGCCGGAGGCGCCGGCACCGGTGCTTCGCATTGCAGTGCGCGGCTCGCCGCCGCCAGCACCTGAAACGGAAATTTTCATTCCGCTTGCTTCCAGCGCCGAGCGCGCGGCAGGGCTGAGGTCGGCGGGCTTGGGCCTGCCGGGGTCGGAGGCCACCTGTCCCATCTGCAGCATGGCGAAATGGATTTGCTCCATCGAGCGCAAGATGTAGGAGCGGGCTGAAGCGGTTGCAACCCACTTGTCGCACAAGGAGAGGATGTGCTTGCCCACCGCGTCTCCCCAGCGGGGCCAGAGGTTGCAGAGCGAGAGGGCGGCCAAACTGTCGCTTGCTTGGCGGTAGAGCAGGACGGCTTGCGCATACTCTTCCCCGGCTGCTTTCCATTCCGCAGTGAGCTTGCCCGGCTCGGCTGCGCGCTTTTTCGCAGCCTCGTCCGCCGCGCGCACCTGTATGTAGCGCGCGCTCACTTCCTGCAGCTCGGCATGGCCCGAGGTCATGCGCAGGACCAGCTCTTTCCATTCGTCTGGAGTGATGGAGGGCATGGGAATCGCCTCAGTGGCGCTGCAGGTTATTGTTGTAGATGGCGTTTTGCTCCTGCATCATCCTCTGCGCAGCGCCTGGATCGTATTTCAGGGGCGAGGTCAGATAGCTGGAGAGCGTCATGCCCAGCACGCCGCCCCAGCCATGCATGGCCGAGAGGCGCGGGGGCTGCTCGGAGCCGAACCATTGGTTAGCCAGAAGCTCGAAGGCAGGATGCAGAAGGTTTTGGATGATGCCCTGAGAAGAGCCCGTAGACGTTGGAGTGCCGCCTTCAATGACGTGCTGCAGCTGGGTGTATTGGTCGACTATATTCTTGAGTTTGACCTGCGCAATGGCGTAGCGTGCCTTGGCGTCATCGTATTCTGTCTCTGCTTTCTTGTTGCTCTCAGGAGTATTGTAGTTGAGGTAGCCGGGCTTGACGTATGGGTGGGCATCGGCCCATTTCTGGTCGAGATTCTCTTTGGCGTCATCAACCTCTTTCTCTGCGTCCTTCCATTCCTTGGAGCCCGGCATGTGGACCGAAGGGAACAGCAGCGGAGCGACGGCCATGGCGCCCGCCTGCGCGAGCGCAATGAGCTGCCCTTCGGCCATGACGCGCGCCTGATGCTTGAGGCTTGCGCCCAGGGCGGTGCCGGCTTTCTTGAGCCCGAACTTGCCGCGGCCCATCATCATGCTGGGCACAGACAGCGTCACCCCCTGAACCATGCCGGTGAAGAGCGTGCTGGCCACGTTGCCCAGCAATGGGATGCCGAACAGAGATTTGCTCTTGCCCGCGGAATCGGTGAAGGGGTTGATTTTGTTGGGCAGGCCCGAGACCCAGCCGCTGACCAGCCCGCCCTGCGAGGCTCGCTGCATCGCCTGATTGGTTGTTGTGGCGCCATATTTCTGTATAGCTGCCGCCAGCTTTTCTTTGGCACCGTTCAGATTGACCGTGGCTGCATCCAGCTTGAATTTGGCAGTCGCCTTCTGCGATGGCGTGGATTTGGGGTCATCATTCACCTTGTTAAACTCTTTCTGGGCCGATTCGAGATTCTGCGTGGCCTTCGCGACATCAGCCTGCGCTTTGTCCACTTCACCTGCTCCCGAGAAGGCCATGTTGAGCCCCCTGTCCGCGGCAGAGAGAACAGCCTCAGGCGCCACACTGACGTTCTGAGTCATCGGCATGTAGTAGGCGGAATAGCGGTTCATGCGCAGGCCGCGCGTGGCGCCCCAGTCAAAGAAGTAGAGGGGATTGCGGCCCGAGACAAACATCGCGGAGAAGAGCAGGCCGAACACTGCCGCCAAGCCCCAGCAGAAGGCAACGCTCTGTGTCGAGGGCTTGTTGTTGCGCAGGGTGAGGAAGCTTGTGGATGGCTGGTAGGAGGGAGAGAGGTCGGTCTGGCTGCTGCCGGCCACTGAATTGGCCTGCGAGGCCGGGCAGCGGGAGAGCTGGTTTTGGAAATTCGTCAGGCGGGTGACTGCAGAGCCGTCAGTGTTTCTAAAGCGCGCGCAGTTGGCCAGCCACTGCGGGTTGATGGCGAAGAGGCCGCTGTTGTTCGCAGTGAATGGGCAGAAGGTGACGGTGTAGGTTATGCTCTGCCCGCCGGACGGATAATTGGAGTTTGGAGGGCTGGGGCCGAAAGTAGCATTCACGGTGCCGTCGCCGCCAGTGACCATGTAGCATGCGCCTGACGGAAAGTCTGCCCACGAGACAAAGAGCAGGCCGCCTGAAATCGGGATGGCCTGGCGCTGCGTGGAAGTGGTGTTGAGGGCGTAGAGGTATGCATTCAACGTGGCCTGCGTGCCGGTGTCGTCAACAGAGAGGCGCAGATAGGTGGGGGCGGCGTTGGGAAAGCACTGGCCAGCTGATTGGGAGAACAGGGGCACGGCTAGCAGCAGGATGAGAATGATGCTGATGCCGGCACCCCGCAAGCAACCTACCTCCCTGACGATGATTGCGGCGGCTAACCGCTGGAGATTTTATAAACATAGGCGGGCGGTTTCGGCGGAAAATGAAAAGGAGAAAATGGGGGGAGGGGGAATCAGAAAACGGGGGGAGGGTCAGGAGTAACGTAGAACTGGGGAGGGGGGCTTCGGGCCCCCCTCCGCGGTTTCGAGGGCCAGGGCCGGGATTTGAACCCGGGCTAAGGGAGGTCTGCAACTTGTTGCCCGACAATCCGGGCAAGGGGCTTCCACAATCCCCAGTGCTACCAGGCTACACCACCCTAGCCATCTGATTAAGGCTGGGACGATGAAATAATATAAAAGAGAGGGTGGCGAGCTACGGGATGAGGGCGCTTCGCTTGAAGGCGCACAGCCGGCGGGGCATGCTGTTTACGGCTGAAAAAAGCAAGAAATTATCTGGTCCGCCGGGGAATAACGCAGCTACCCAGGCAGGAATAGTTTTTATGGAGTTTCAACAAAATTCTTTACAGTCTTTGTATTGAGTGAAAAACGAAAACGCGGTTATCTCCCCTTTATTGCCTCCTTATTGTTTTGGGGCTCGATGTTTTGGGGTTCGATGCCCAGCTTCCTCCATGTAGCCGGCGTGAAGTTCCTGCCGGCCTCGTAAAACTCTTTAATAAGCTCTTTTGCGTTGGAGATAACTGCAATCGGGATATTCATTTTCTTACACGCCTCACGGACTGCGGCCAGCTGCTCGCCCTCGTCCTCTGCAAACGGGATATTCATTTTTCTGAGTTCGGCCAGTTCATCCGGGTTCTTCCTTGCAGCCTCTACAAACGGAGCAAAAAAGTCGATCTGGCCCTTTATAGAGTCTGCAGCCGAAGCAAAAAAGTGAATTATCTGCGCATAACTTGTTACGGGTTTTCCTAACTCCTCCCGATATTTCCCGGTGAATTCATCGTAAATACGCACTACGTAACTTACCGTATTTTTGTCAGCATCATAGACCATCATCGGATTCATCTTAGCCCTCACCTCATCGGTTATTTCCTCTCTCATGATTTCTTTTCCATCCAGTGTGTAGATTAATTCTTTCGCGTCTGGGGCCGGTCTGCCGCGGAAGCGCGTGATCTTGTTGTTTCCATCTCTTTCGAAAACGACGTCCATCCCCATCACCTCACTTCGTTCAGCAGTTCCGCAAGTAATTAAACCCCAGCTATTAAGTTGTAAAACTCAGAGAGTTTAAGACCATTGCGGACGGCTTCGGGAGCCTCGCGGCGGCGCCACCATGAGTCTCGATGGCGCGGGCTAGGCCGGGCCTCACGCCCGCCGCGTTGGGTTCGCCCGCTCGCGCCGGGGCACTTTCACTTCAGGCTCATCCCGCTTGCCGCCAGCCTCGGAATTTTCCCCTTCCAGCCTCAACAGATAGGTGGAGCGATAAAGCCTCTTGCCCTCCCGCTGGCCCACCAGCTTGTCGGTGTGCGTGAATTTGTAGCCCTCGTTGCGAATCACGCTCTCCACGTCCTTTTTCACGCCAACGTAGATGTCCTGCCCGCCGTGCATTGGCTCGATTTTGGTGACAAAGGTGCGGTGCTCGAGGCGCCGGCGCAGGCGCTTGAGGGCTGCATTGACCCGCACCTCGTCTCCGCGCAGCTGGATGATGGCCTCGTGATAATTGCCAGAACTTCGCTCGCAGTCTGTGCATTGCTGGCCCAAGTAGGCGATGCGCACAGGGTGGGTGTAGGGAATGGACGCGCCGCCCGGACCGGATGAACCG
>JAKAME010000026.1 GCA_021813025.1 Microcaldota archaeon | reverse complement strand
TCATCATGAACGAGCAGCTCTGGCACCAGTCAGGCCACTGGGACCACTACAAGGAGAACATGTATTTCACCCAAATCGACGAGCAGCAATTCGCCGTCAAGCCCATGAACTGCCCCGGAGCCATGCTGGTTTTCGGCAGCACCGCCCGCTCCTACCGCGAGCTGCCCCTGCGCCTGTGCGAGATGGGCCTTGTGCACCGCCACGAGCTGTCCGGCGTGCTGTCGGGCATGGTGCGGGTGCGCGCATTCACCCAGGATGATTCGCATTTGTTTGTGACAGAGGAGCAAATCGAGCAGGAAGTGATGGGCGTCATCCGCCTTGTGGACAAATTCTACAAGACTTTCGGATTCACATACACGACCGAGCTGTCGACCATGCCCCAGAAACACATGGGAGAGGTTGAAGAATGGAAAAAGGCAGAGGCCGCCTTGCACCAGGCGCTGAAAGAGGCCGGCCTGCCCTACACGCTCAACCCCGGCGACGGCGCGTTCTATGGGCCCAAGATTGACATCAAGCTGAAGGACGCCATAGGCCGCTCGTGGCAGTGCGCCACCGTGCAGGTGGATTTCCAGCTCCCGCGGCAATTCAACCTCCGCTACACCGGCGCCGACGACCAGCTCCACATGCCGGCGGTCGTCCACCGCGTGATTTACGGCTCGATGGAGCGCTTCATGGGCATATTGATTGAGCATTACGCGGGCGCGTTCCCGGTGTGGCTTGCGCCCGTGCAGGTGGCGGTGCTGCCGATTGGAAAGGAGCACAAGGCTTATGCCAAAGCATTGAACGAGAAGTTCCTCAAAGAGGGCTTCCGCAGCGTGCTGGACGAGAGGGACGACACCATCGCCTCGAAAATACGCGACGCGCAGATGCAGAAAATCCCCTACATGCTGGCCGTGGGCAAGAACGAGATAGAGAACGGGCGGCTGGACGTGCGCGACAGGAAAGGGCGGCGCGTGCAGATGCCGCCTGATGATTTCATCAAGCACATGAAGGGAATGGTGAAGGAAAAGAAGCAGATTGAATAAGAAGCGGATTTGGATGAATTGAAAGGAAAGGTTGAATAAGGAAGGAAGAGAAACCGGTTGGATACGCGGAATAGAGAGGTGGGAGACATGAGAACGGTTTGGATTCTGGCATTGCTCTTGGGCGCCGCCCTAATCTTGGGCGGATGCCTCGGAGGTGGCGGCAGCGCCGGCCCCAATGCGACCAACGCCACAACGGCAGGCCAGACGCCGGGCGTAGGGCAGATAATCAACAACACGTCGGCAACTCCGGCGGCGCCAAGCACCCCAAGCGCCCCCAATGTGAGCCCGGGCACCGAGCCCCAAACCCCGGTCGTGACTCCGCCGGCTTCCGCAGGCCAGCCTGTCATAGACCCCAAGAAGGCGCTCAAAATCTCGATGCTGCGAAAAGGCGAGCAGCTCTCATTCGGCCGCTCGCAGGTGCAGCTGGACGGCATCTATTACAAGGGCTCTCCCGTGGCCCAGTACGAGCTGCTTGACCAGAGCGGCAACAGCGTGCAGAAGTTCGAGCTGACCACCAACCAGACCTTCCAATTCACCGGGCCTGACGGCGTTGACTACATCGTCGCCGCCGTGTTCGTGGTCGGACAGGGAATCCCCAACGCGGTGCAGACGCAGATTTACCGCGCGCAGGATTTGACGACCAGCGCCGCGTCCTCGCGCATCGGCGCGCCCGAGAACTCCTACACCATAACCCTGCAGTACCCGGCTCCGGTGCTGCTGGCCAACCAGAGCGCCGGCATAGGCCAGACGGTTTCCGCGCCGGCCGCGCTGGGGGCGCAGCTTATGGGCGTTGACCGCAGCCTGACGCCGGCGGTTGCCAGCGTCCGCATACTGGATGCGGCAGGCGCAGAAATAGGCACCGCCAGCCTGCGCAACGGGCAGATGGTGGAAGTGCGCGTCGACGCGCAGAACCGCTATGACGTGGCCCTGCAGCTCACAGGCACCGGCAGCGAGGCAAGCCTGCTGATTTACAGGGTGATGGCCTTCCAGAGCGCCACCTATAACACCGGAAGCGGGAGCGGCGGATACTGAAAAAAAGGATTTACCCCAAACGGTCGGCCGCTTTTTGGGCCGACTCGATTATTTTTTCCTCGTCCAGCGTGAGCAGCTTCCGCCCGCGCATGAGCCACTTGCCGTTCGCCATGACGTCGGTGACGTTCTGCGGGCCGGCCGCATACACCAGCCAGCCTGCATTGTTTGTGAAAGGAACAAGATTCGGGGATTTGGCATCGAGCAAAACGATGTCGGCCAAATAACCTTTCCCTATTTTTCCCGTCTTTATTCCAAGCGCTTTCGCCCCCCCTTCGGTTCCCATCCGCAGATAATCGTCGGCCTTTACTGCCGCGGCATCGAAGCGGAAATTCTTCTGCTCAATCGCGCCGGCCTTCATGGACTCGAAAAGATTGAGGGAATTGTTGGATGCCGCCCCGTCGGTTCCGATGGAGAGGTTGACGCCCGCCTGCGCGTATTCCGGAACCGGGGCGGCCCCGCCGCCGGCCAGCTTGAGGTTGGAGACGGGGCAGTGCGCAAGGGAGGACGAGCGGCGGGCCATGAGCAGCACTTCCGATTTGGAGGCATAGACCCCGTGCGCCAGAATTGTGCGGGAAGAAAGGCAGCCGCAGGAATCGAGAAACTCGATGGGGCGCAGGGCCCGGCCTGACTCCTTTTTCGTTTTTGCCAGCACGTCCGCCGTCTCTTTTCTTGTTTCGGCGGCATGGATGTGAAGAGGGAGCTTGAGCTTGCGCGCCAGCTTGGCCGACTCCTGCAATAATTCGGCCGAGCAGGTGTGGGTGGCGTGCGGGCAGATTGAGGATGTGATGAGAGGGTTGTTTTGGCGGCTGATTTTTTCCGCGAATTTCCCTGCGATGGCCAGCTCTTTTCTTCCTTTCCCGCCGAAATCGCCCATGTCAATCATGCCATAGCCCAGGACGGCGCGCATGCCCGACTGCTGGACCGCGCGCGCGGCCGCGTCCATGTGGAAATACATGTCATTGAAGCAGGTGATGCCCGAGCGGACCATTTCGCAGAGCGCGAGCTTGGTGCCCGTCTCGATTGTTTTCTCGTCCATCCTCTTCTCGCGCGGCCAGACGTCTTTTTGCAGCCATTCATTCAGATGCAAATCGTCGCCCACCCCGCGCAGGAGGCTCATGGCCGCGTGCGTGTGGGCATTTACAAGGCCTGGCAGGAGGACATGGCCGGAAGCGTCAATTTGCCCGCAAGAGGATGGGGGGGAAATGGAGGGCGCCACATTCTCAATCAGGCCCGCGTCGGACACCAGGACGTCCTTTTGGCTGAACGAGTATGGCGCCTGCGCCGAAAGAACCATCGCGCCGTGGATGAGATAGCCCATAGGATTGCATTTCCAAGACATCGCATTTAAATCCATCCCCGCTTCCAGCATGCGCATGGGTGCGGGAGAGAGGCGGACGGCTTTCCATGCGCTGGACGGCATCAGGCATTCGCTTGGCAAAATCGAGCTTGCGCCATCCCATCTCACCATCCTTCTTTTCCTCATGCTCTGCGCCGGCCTGCTCATGCTCTATGCCTGGCCCACTGATTCTGCATACCAGAAAGTTTCGCCTGCCTCGGTTGCTTTGATGCAGGAGGGGGAATGGGTTGCGCTGAGCGGGCAGGTGCAGCAGGTGGACGGGCGCGCCACAGGCACTTCAATACAGCTTTGCGGGATTGGGGAGGGCTGCGTGCGGGTGTTCGCAAGCCGGAAGGAAACTGAAACCGAGGGGCTTCTGGCGCTTGCGCCGGGGCAGGAACTGCGGGCATGGGGCGAGGTGGCTGCCGCTACGGGAGGCACGCGCTATGTGAGGCTGCACAGGACACAAGTCATGGATTGAGAAAATGAGCATTGACCCATTTCTTCTTGTTTTTGCTCTTCTGGGCGGCATTCTCGCCAGCCTGCTGCCGGGTTTGCATCCAAATTCAATCAGCACCATCCTCACACCCTGGCTTGGCTCAAGCGAGGCTTGGCCTCTTGTGCTTGTTGCTCTTCTTGGCGTGCGCCTCGCCCTGCAATTCCTGCCCTCCATTCTTGTTTCCACGCCGGTCGGACAAACGGAAATAGGCCTGCTGCCCGGCGCGCGGATGATGCGCGAGGGGCGGGGCTTGGAGGCAGTGGCAGTGTGCGCATGGGCTACCGCGCTGAGCGTAGGCCTTGCCCTGCTGCTCTCGCCCCTGCTTCTGCCCATCCTGCCTGCGCTGTTTGCTGCCGTCAAGCCATGGACAGGCTATTTGCTTGTGCTGGCTGCAGGCACTCTTATTCTTGCAGAGCGCGAAATCAAGAAAGCGGGCTTGGCTCTTGTGGTTTTCCTGATGGCAGGCGCGCTTGGCGCGATGGCTCTCAATCTTCCCCTCAATGACCCGCTCTTTGCCCTCTTTGTGGGCTTTTTCACCATGCCTGCCCTGCTGATGGGGGAAGAAAGGGAAGCGATTGGGAAAAAACAGCAGCCGCAGAAATCAATGGGCGCTGTTGGGAAAGACATCCTGCCCTTCATCCTGCTTGGCGTGGTTTTCGGCGGGCTGTCTGATTTGCTGCCCGGCCTCTCCACTCCGGCGCAGGTGGCCACTCTGGCCACTCTGGCCGTGCCTCTCTCCGCTCCCGCGCACTTTCTGGCGCTGGTGGCCTCGATTGAGGCCAGCCACACCACATTCGCCTTCACTTCGGCTGCAAGCACCGGAATCGCACGCGTGGGCGTGGTGGCGATGATTGGGCAGATTGAGCCAATCACGGAAGCGCAGCTGCCGGTTCTTTTGGGCGTGTTCGCCATAGCAGCGGCTGTCGGGACCGGCGCGCTTCTTGTCGTTGGAAAATGGCTGATGCCGCGCTGGCATATGCTTGACTGGAAGTCGATGAGCTGGCTGCTGGCCCTCTATCTTCTTGTCATGACGGGGCTGCTGGACGGATGGCTGGGGCTTCTTGTGCTGGGCATGGCCAGCGGCCTTGGGGTGCTGGCATGGAGGCTTGGCGTGCGGCGGACGCACGTGATGGGGAGTTTGATTGTGCCGTCAATTCTGCACGCGTTCGGGATGTGAACCTCCCCGGGGCGCTGACCCAATCAATTTTAAACGCCGTAGGCATAAGGCCGGCCATGCGCAAACTCGCCATCCTCGCGATGGTTCTCGGCGCGCTTCTTTTCTCAGGCTGCGTTTTGCCGGACAATGGAACCGGCGGCGGTACAGCGCCGGCCGGCGGGGGAACCGGCACGGGCAGCGGAACCGGCGCGGACGAACAGAAGCTCCTGACCATAGTAGTCTATTTCAAGGGGCCGGTGGAGGGGGCGCAGGTGAGCGTGTATTCTCTCAAGGCGAACGGGAGCCCGGATGAGCTGCTTGCCGGGCCGACTGCGAGCGATGAGGACGGGAAGGCTTACTTCCAGTTTGACAAGCCTAGCGGGCGTTTGATGATTGAAAGCAGGGGAGGCTCATATTACGAGGACATCGGCGAGCCGGCCTCGCAGGCTTATGAGGGAAAACCGGTTGTCACCACAGTAGAGCTGCCGGCGGAGTATGTTATGCGCGCCCTCGTGCCTGCCGAAAACGACCCCGCCATCGTGACGCCCTTCAGCGAGATGGCTGCCCGCCTGGCGCAGCGTTCCGTGCGCGGCGGCACCAGCATCGACGCAGCGGCGCGCGCGGCCAACGTGGCGGTGGGCCAGCAGTACGGGATAGAGAACATCATCGCCAACGTGCCGGCCGCCGCCTACGACCCCTCGGCCGCCTGGCTCACCCCCCGTGAGGGAAGAACATACGGCCTGCTGATGGCCGGCCTGGCGCAGGAGGCGCGGGACATGGACGTCCGGCCCAGCAGCCTGGCCGATGCGCTGGCCGACGACTGGTCTGACGGCACGCTGGACGGCAGGCAGGACGGGCAGCCAATCCAGATGCAAACCGTTTCCGGCCAGCCAGCCGCGCTCCCGCCGTCGGCAGGATTGGCCGGCCTGCAGGAGGGCGTGCGCGCGTTCGCAACCAGCCCGGTCGATGCCAGCGGCCTCAAGCAGTTCTCCATCGCCCTCACGCCTGTCTCTACTGATGCTGATTTCTACATCGATAGCGGTGTGCTGCCGGCATGGGTGGATGGCGAGAGCGGCTACTACAACCTGAGCGCCACTGGCGGAAAGCCTCCCTACCTCTGGAGCCTCAAGTCCGGCTCAAGCCTCCCGGCCGGATTTGGGCTGGACGAGGACGGCACCATCAGCGGGAGCGGCTCGCTGGGAGGCTCGCTGGGCCGCATCTCCCCGCCATTCATCGTGGTTGTCAGGGATTCCTCCGACCCGGCCCGCGCGCGCGAGGCGGAGCTGCGCATCGAAATCATCCCCCGGCCCCCGCGGCTGACGACGGCAGATGCGGCATGCGTGGTGGGCTCGCCATGCAAAGTTTCGGTGGTGTCTGTGGCGGGCGGCACGCCCCCCTATCATTTCGCAGGCTATGCCTCATCCGCCGGCCCCTATCCCCTTGACCTCATGGTCTGGACCGACGGGACGCTGCGGGGCACGCCGACCAGCGCAGGCTCCTATGCCATGGTGGTCTGCGTCGTGGACCTGATTGGGTGGGAGGACTGCCAGGACCTTGCGGTGCAGGTGAAGGAGAAGCCGAAACCGAAAGCCCCGGACGGCGGCGGCAGCTCAATCTGCCCCGCGCAATCCGGGAAAGTCCTGTGCGGCTATTGCTCGGATGACGCGATGCTGACAGGAAATCCGCATGGCGGGCAGTGCCGCTACTGCCCCTCCGGCTACAGGTGCAGCGGCGACATCTGCGGTGAAATCAGGTGCAGCAAGGGCAGCAGCGGAGGCGGCGGGAGTTCCGGCGGCGGGGGCTGCGCGCCGGGCCATTACGCCACCACCTGCGACGGCGTCAAGCGCTGCTGCCTCAACGGATGGTCATGCTGCGGCAGCGGTGACGGGTCATGCTGCCCGGGCTGAGATGACATCCCAAAGCGGCCCGGCGCAAGGATTAAAAAGAACCCTCCGCCTAAGAGAAGCCAACACGCTTATTCGATATCATCGAAGGTGTTTTCCATGGAGAATTATCACAAGCCTCTCAAAGCCACCACCCGCGGAACTGGCGCCAAGCGGCACAAGTTCGCCGACAAGAAGCTGGCCCACTTCGGCCAGCCTCCCACCAACGCGCGCATGGGCAAGGAGGGGACAAAGGCCGAGGTCAGGCTCACCAAGTCCACGCGCGGGGGCAACATCAAGCCCAAACTCAAGGTTTCGACTTTCATCAACCTGCTCATGGGCTCTGTCATGAAGAAGGTGCGCATGCGCAACGTCGTGGAGACTCCGGACAACCGCCACAACGCGCGCCAGAACATCCTCACCAAGGGCGCCATCGTGGACACCGAGGCCGGAAAAGCGAAAGTGACCAACCGCGTGGGGCAGGACGGAGTAGTCAACGGCATACTGGTCAAGTGACAGAGACCGGGAGAATGCGGCAGGCGAAAACTGGATGACCACTCCCTCGCTTGATGCGCTCCGCTGCTCTTCCTCCCTTCCTCTCCAGTCCATTTTTCCTCTTTTGTGCGATGCCGGAACGCCGGCCACCATTCTCGACCCGTTGGCTGTTTTTTCCAATCAGCAGCTTGAGCTGGCAGCCGCTCTGGCGCAAAAAAGCATTGACGATGGAGCGGCCGTTTCGAAACGGCCGGAGATGGAATTTCTGATGTGGCTTGCCTGCACGCCGCATGCCGACAAGGCCATTGAGCTGGCTGGCGCCAAAAACGAGGATGACTTTATTCTGGTTGTTTTTGGCCGGGCTGGGGATGCAAAGAAAATGGCTGGGAGAATCGGGTTGAAGGAAAACAAAAAAAAGATTGGTTCGGCCACTGCTCTCGCATTTTTCGGCGTGAAAAGCGCCGGGCAGCTCTATGAGAGGATGGCCATAAGCCGCATCAGAAACTAGAAAGACCTGATGCTGGCAGGCCTAGAAGCGGTTGGCGCGCACAAGCTGAGTATTTGGTTTGTCCAGAGCTTTGTTGTTCAGTTTCGAGTTAGGCGCGTTCGTCTGGCGCAGCTGGCGCATTAAATCGGCTTTCTTCGATGAATCGACCTTGAAGAGCGCCTTATCTCCGGCCAGTTTGCCAAGCATTGTGGCAGAAGCAACACGCGCGTTGTCGTATTCGGCATTCACGCCATTAATGTGCTCAAGCAGGAGGTTGGCGAGGTGAATCGCTGAATCGATTTCTCTCCGGCTGGCAGTATCCAGATTGCATGAATTGAGTTTTTTGGCATAGGTTAGCTGCTGCGTGGCAGGCTGGGTGAACTCACGACGAGCATTTTCGTCTGAGCTGCGCCCCCAGTCCCCAAGCTTGTTTCCAAACCATGCGCCGGCGCCCGAAAGAATTATTGCGGCTCCTGCTTCAATCCATGCTCTCTTGCTCATCTAAATCACCTGCATAAGTTAGTAGTCAAATTCACTGCCTGAAGAGGATGGCGCGGGGCGGGCCCTTGTTCTGGCTGCCCTGCTGCTTGTTCTGCACAGCAGGCGCCTTGCTGTCGGGCTTGCTGTTGAAGAGCTTCTTCTGCTGGCCAATATGCACCGACATCCAATGGCCGCCGGCCGTCACCATGAAGCCGGACGGAAGGAATGAGCTGGCCGGCGTCCATTTGGACTTCTGCGGCGTCTCCAAGCCATTGGACTTCGGCTGCGTTTCCAACTCGGTGGAGAAAGAAATGTCGGCGCTCCATGCCGCCATTTCGCGGGCCTCCTTGGCGGTTCTGAGAGCCCTCTGGCTGAACGACACGCGGGAGGAATAAATTCCGGACGGATAGGCATGCGTGACGAGAAAGCTGTCCGCCTCGCTGCACAGGCTGGCCACATATTCGCTGGTGATGGAATTGAAGCGGTTGAGCTTTCGGGCTGACGCCAAGTCCTGCCGGGTCTGGACCCAGTATTTCTCGTTCAGCAGGTTCTGCTGATAGCTTTCCCCGAACCACCACGCGGCCGCCGCAAAGGCGGTGACTGCGCCGACGCGGAGGGCGATTTTCCCGTAGAATCCAAGACGTTTGCCTTCCACATCAAGCACCGGAAGCTGATGGGAAATGAAACCTTTTATAACTGCCTATCAAACGCCACAATATACGACACAGAGAAAAACAGGATGGCGCCTGCCGCCATTTGCCATTCGTCCTTTCATTTACCATTCATCCTTTCGTCAGATACCTGAATATCATATCCCTGTCCACAGGCAGCTCCAATCCAAGCACCCGGTGCACGAAAATCAAAATATCAACCGCCCTGTCGGGCGCAATCTGGCTGCGGCGCACTATTTCGCGCAATGATTCGACTTTGCCAATCATCTGGTAAATCAGCAGGCCGTCGCGGCCGTAGCGCTTGTAGATGGCCAGCCCGTCGTCGCCGTAGCGGTGGCGCACCTCGGTTCTGGTGAGCGGCTTGAAGGAAAGCAGGCCCGCCTTTCCAAGCTCGGCGAGGATGATGTCCAGGTCGTGGAGGGAGAGGCCGGTCTCCATCGAGAGCTGCACGAAATCCTTGTTGCCGTCAATGTGCGAGAGCAGGTCGTGGCCGATTTTGCCGTGCTTTGCGGAAAGAATTGCGGTCATCTGCGCTTTTTGCAGGATGGAGAGGCGCGGCGGGGGCACGGGCACGTCCACCGGAAGCGCGTCCGGGGAGAGCGGGGCCTCGTCTGATTCGCCGCTGCTTTCCACCATGGGCTTGAATCCCACGCCCTCATCCGAAGCAGGCTGGCCGCGCGCGCCCATGGGTCCGCGGGCGGCTCCGCCGGGCGCGCCGCCATAGCCTCCGCCCGGCGCAGGGCCGGGAGCGCCTGCGGATGGCGGGCCGCGCAGCGGCCTGTCAAGTTTGATGATGCCCTGCTCGTTCATGAATTCAAGGATTTCGACCAGCTTGGACTCGGAAAGGCCGGTTTCGTTGAGGATGTCCTCTGCAGTGCGCTCGCCGTCAATCAGCTCATAGACCTTGAGCCCCAGAGTGCCGTATTTGTCGAATATCAGCTTTTCCAATGGAGAAAGATTTGGCTGGGCGGAAGATGCGTCGGCTTGGGCGGAGGAGCGGACGGAAGAAGCCGGCGCGCCGGCAGGCGGCGCGCGGCGGCCGGATGGCTCGATGCCGGAAGGGCCGGATGGAGGCCTGCCTCCGGGTGTTTCTGAGCCTGAAGGCCGGCGGCCTTCGCCTGACTCGCGCTCTTCCGAAGATTCGAAGGCTGAAGGCTCGGGAGGGGCGGACGGGCGGATTTGGGGCGGCGCGCGGCGCGCGCTTGGAGAGGCTAGAGGCGCGGGCGCGCCGGCTGGAGCCGCCCAGGATGGCGGCGGGGGGCCGGGAACGCGCGAGCCTGACGGAGGGGCCGCCTCCTTGGGCGGAAGCATGGAAGGCCCCGGCGCGCGCGCGGAGGGCCAGCCGGAAGGGGGAAGGGAAGATGAAGAGGCGGCTGCAGAAGCCTCGCCCGGAGAAGACATGGAAACTTGCCTGCCCCCGGCTCCCGCACCCTCTGTTTTGACTGCCCCGTCGCTTATCAGCTGTGCAAGAATCCGCTCGAAAAGCTCGGGCGCCACGCCGGATGATTCCTGCGCTTCCCGTGCGGTGCGCTCGCCGTCAAGCTCGTCGTACACCCGCACGCCCTCCGGCCCGAATGACTTGAGGATGCGGTTCTTGTTGCGGAAGCGGCTCAAGGGGCTGGCCTCGGCCTTGGAATAGACTTGGTCCCATGAGGTGCCGGCCATGCCATCGCCCACGAGAGGGGGGAGGAGGACAATCTTTAAAAGCGTTAGAAATGCACGCAGCAAACATGGCTCTTGACGACCTGCTAATCAGCACCGGCGTGGACAACCTAATCAAGCTCGTGCGCGAGCGCGGAAGGATTGACATCCGCGATGCTGCCGCCGAGCTTGGGATGCCTGTGCAGGGCGTCGAGGACTGGGCGCACGTGCTGGAGGGCGAGGGGCTAATCAAAATCCAGTACCAGCTCACGCAGGTAATTCTTGTCTGGAGCCCGCTCGCGGCCGGCGAGCAGGAGAAAAAGCAGCGCAGCGTGGGCGAGCGCAAGATGCAGGTTGTGGGCAAGCTCGAGAGCCTGTCCAAGAACGTGGAGGAGGGCAAGGTCGAGCTGTCGGCCCTGCAGGACCAGCTGCGCAGCGCGCAGGCGCACACGCAGGGGAGGCTGGAGAAGCTGTCAGCCGATTTGGCCGAGTCTGAAAAGCTCAATGCGCAGCTCAAGCAGATGCTGACCGAGCGGCAGGCCGCGCTGGCCCAGAGCCGCAAGGATTCGGCCGAGCTGCAGAAGGAGATGGAATCTTTCCAATCCAACCTCGCGAGCCTGCCCGGCAAGGGAGGCAAGCTGGGGGCGGAAGAGCAGATGCGCAAGCTGGCCGATGCCGAGGAGAAGCTGGAAAGCAAGCTCAAGTCCGCCACCAAAGTGTTTGATTCCGTGCAGGGGCAGGTGGAGGCCTTGCAGAAGCGGCTCGCTTCCGATGACACGCAGGAGCGCATGGCCGACCTGAAGCAGGCGCTTGAGGATTTCAAGTTCGCGCGCGCAGAGATGGAGAAGACGGCGAACACCATTCTTGGAGAGACGAAGGCCATGAGCGGCGAGGTGGAGCGCCTCACGGAAAAGCTCAAGGTGGTGGAGAGCAGGCGTGCGGAGAAAATCCAGCCAAGGAAGATGACCGAGCAGGCCGACGCGCTGGCAAAGCAGGTTGCTGCCGAGCGCAAGGAGGTGCTCGAGGACTTGCAGCAGAACCTCGCGGCCGTGCGCAAGCAGGTGGAAGCTTACACTCAAGCGCAGTACCAATACCAGACAATAGGAGCGCGCGTGGAGAGCCTGCGCGCGGCGCTGGGGCAGAGCAAGGCGGAAATGGAGAACATGGAGCAGACCATGCAGCACGCCAGCCAGTCCTATTCTTCCGATTTGCAGGCGGCAAAAAGCGAGCTGGAGAGCGAGAGGGAGGAATACGAGCGTCTGGGGGCAAAGGCAAAGGACATGGAGCAGATGCTTTCGCACTTGGGCGAGATGCAGAAAGGCGCGGACGCGCTGAGCATAAAGCTTCAGGGCCTGATTAAGGAGGCGCAGATTTACGGGCTTACATCGCCGGCCATGGCGGCGGGCGCGGCGGCACGCTCGGCAGGACCATCCAAAGGGCGCATGGGCGCAGGCCCGGCAGGCGCTGGCGCAAGCGGCGGCGCGAGGGGCGCAGGCCGGCAGGCTGAAGGCGAGGCCGGCGGGCGGGCTGAAGAGGCCGGAGTGGCCGCCCTGCCGCCTGAACTTGCGCAGCGCGTGGCCATCACCTCGGCTGAAGAGGAGGAGTTCGAAAAGAAGAGGCAGGAGATGGCGCTGCTTGTGCGTCGCATGTGGGAAGAGGACAGGAAGCCCAAGAATGGATAAGAAAACCGGCCTGGGCTGGAATCTCCCGCTCGCACAGGGAGAGACGATATCTATTTAACTATTTATATATATAGATATGTAGGTGAGCCTATGGGCAACGTCATGGTGGTATTGGACGAGGAGCACGAGCGGCGTCTGCGGCGCATGGCCCAGCAGAGACACGGGGGCAAGAAAGGCTCGCTCAGCAAAGTGGTGTGGGAGGCGCTGGACCAGATGGAAGAGAAGGGCAAGACGGCGCTGGAGGAGCTTGAGGGGATGTTCAGAAACGCCAAGCCCGTCCACTACAAAATGTACAAAAACCGGGGCGAGCTATATGACTAGGGTGCTGTTTGACACCAATTTGCTGGTGTATGTGGCCACGATTCCGGACCCGGACAAGCATCTCAAGGCCACGGCGGCCCTGGCTGAACTCGCCCGCCGGCAGGAATTGTGCGTTGGGGCGCAGAATTTGGCCGAATTTTGCCGGGTGGTTGGCGAGAAAGTCCGGCCCGCTCAAAGCCCGGACGACATCCGGCAGTGGGTTCGAACCTTCCGCAAGAGCGGAGACGTGCTGCCCTACACGGGCGGCAGCGTGCTGTCTGCCTTGGCCATCTCGCAGGCGGAGGGCATCCATTTCTTCGACGCGCTGCTGGTGGCGACCATGCGCGAGCACGGCGTGGACGAGATATGGACCGAGGATGAGAAGGAATTCAAAAAGGTGCGCGGGCTCAAGTGCCGAAACCCGCTGAAATGAAGGCAGGGTGGGGAATTCGCTTCCGCCATATTAATTAATTCATTTTGCGTGGTGGATAATGACCGGTTTGGGCATGTTGCCCAATGGCTTGACCTGCAACTTGTCCTTTGGGAACATCTTGCCCATCTCCTGTCTGCGCAAATTGCCCATGAACAGGTTCTGGCTTTCTTTCAGCTCTTTTCTGAATTGGTCGAAAGGCATTGCCGCCTGTATGATGGGGGCGTCTTGCTCTGTCTCGGCCCTCAACGAGGTTCGCAGCCCTTTGAGTATCGCCGAGCGGTTTTGAAGGGTTTCTTGGATTTTGTTCAGTCTTTGATTGATGACGGCGCCGCCAATGATAAGCGTAGCGCTCATTGCTATAACAAGAAGCAATGACTTTCGAAAGAGCGCGTCCATATTGCGTTGAAACAGGTCGTAATGGGCGTCCATGTTCCGCTGGAACTCGTCAAAGCTGGCTTTCATATCCTGTTGAAACAAGTCAAAGCTGGCTCGCATATCCTGTTGAAACCAGTAAAAGCCGATATCCATATCTTGCCGGAAAAAGTCTAGTTGTGCAAGCAATGCGTTTTCGGACCGAAGCAGTTTATTTCCGGTTTGAAAAGGGACGATTGCCTTGGAAGAAGAGTTGGAAGGAATGATGGCGTTAGATTCGTTCGTTGGCTCACTATCACCCATTATACCACCATTGAACAAGATATGGGTATTGAAGCCTTATATAGCTGATTGGCTGGCGCCTAGCCCTAATTCCTGAAGTTTCCGTTCCCGCCAGATTAATTAACTCCTTTTTCCCAAAATAGGGCCGTGCTCGACAGATACGAACTAGCTTCGCTGCTCAAGCCCGCAGGCGACCAGCCGCAGGCCATTGACAAACTGGTGGAAGGAGCGAGAGCAGGGGCAGCAAACAAAAACGGCAAACAAACCCTGCTCGGAGTCACCGGCTCTGGCAAGACTTTTACCATAGCGAATGTTCTTGCCCGCACCAACCGCACCGCCATCGTAATTTCCCATAACAAAACTCTTGCCGCCCAGCTATATTCCGAATTCCGCTCGTTCTTTCCGAAAAACAAGGTCGGCTATTTTGTCTCCTATTTCGACTACTACCAGCCTGAATCATACCTCCCGGCCTCTGACACCTACATCGAGAAGGACAGCAGGGTGAACGAGCGCATAGAGCGCATGAGGCTGCAGGCAACGGCGCATCTGGCATCCGACGGGCCGTCCATCATAGTCGCCACAGTCTCCTGCATCTACGGCCTTGGCTCGCCGCAGGAATGGAAAAACTTCTCTCTCCTGCTTGAAGCAGGCCAGCCCATGGAGAGGCGCGCGCTCATCCGCCAGCTCATAGACATGCAGTACCAGCGCAACGAGACAGAGCGCGCGCCCGGCACATTCTCGGTGAAGGGCGGCATTGTCACAATTGCGCCCGCTTATGAGGAAACCCTGCTGCGTGTGGAAGTGGAAGAGGACAAAATAGCGGCCCTCTCTGTGCTGGATGCGGTCAACCTCAAGCCAATCCAGAAGCTGCACCACTACACCCTTTTCCCGGCCAAGCACTATCTGGTTGACGAGCCGTCAAAGAAAAAGGCCATCAAGACCATACGAGCGGAACTGGAGGAGCATCTGCCGAAACTGGGGGCTCTGGAGGCCCAGCGCCTGCGCCAGCGCACCAACTACGACTTGGAGCTGATTGAGGAAGTGGGCTATTGCAACGGCATAGAGAATTATTCCCGCCATTTCGACGGGAGGCGGCCGGGCCAGCCGCCATTCTGTTTGCTTGACTTCCTGCCCCCAGACGCGCTCATGGTGATTGACGAGAGCCACGTGACCCTGCCGCAGCTGCACGGAATGTATCACGGGGATTACACCAGAAAAAAGAATCTTGTGGATTACGGCTTCAGGCTTCCCTCCGCATTCGACAACCGCCCGCTCAAATGGGAGGAATTCGAGGCAAGGATGAAGGACGCCATATTCGTTTCCGCCACTCCGGCAGAATATGAGCGGAAAGTTTCGGCGCAAATAGTTGAGCAGCTGGTGAGGCCGACCGGAATAATTGACCCGCCAATCGCCTTGCGCCCGACTTCGGGGCAGATGGATGATTTGCTGCAGCGCGTGCGGGAGAAGGCGAAGGCAGGCAACCGCACGCTGGTCACCACCCTCACCAAGCGCATGGCCGAGGATTTGGCGGAATACATGGCCAGCAGAGAGATTAGGGTGCGCTATCTTCACTCGGAAATAGACACGCTTGCGCGCTCCGAGCTCATTCGCCAGCTGCGCTTGGGCGAGTTCGACTGCCTTGTGGGCATCAACCTTTTGCGCGAGGGCCTCGACATTCCCGAAGTGGGGCTTGTGGCCATACTTGACGCCGACAAGGAGGGCTTTTTGCGCAATTCCACAAGCCTCATTCAGACGATTGGGAGGGCGGCGCGAAATTCGAGCAGCGAAGTGGTGCTTTACGCCGACAGGAAATCTGACGCGATGGAGGAAGCCATTTCAGAGACAGGGCGGCGCCGCAGCGTGCAAATCGAATTCAACAAAAAGCACGGCATCACGCCGCATTCCATCCAAAAATCCATTGCCGAGCGCCTCGCGCCCATCGACGCGGCCGAGGACGCGCTGGCCCACGCGACCTCCTCCGACGTGCGCAAGCAAATCATACTTTTGGAGGAGAAGATGCGCCTTGCTGCCGAAAACCTTGACTTCGAGAAGGCCATCGAGCTGAGGGACAGGCTGCGCGAGCTGAACAGGCAGGCGGAGGGGCAAAAAAGAAGGAAAACAAAGTGAGAAAAGGGGAAAAATGCGCAAAAATAGTATGTTTTTGTACTATTTGACACCTTTTGCTTTTTAAATAAAAAGGCCCCTATCATATACATGAAACAACAAAAGATACTCAGCCCGCAGGCCATCAACCAGGCACGCGAATACACTGTTTCCATCGTCAAGGACCTTGCCCATGTCCAGAGGCGCGATTTTGAGGAGAGGATGATGAAACAGCCCCGGTCGGGGGGCGCTAAAACCGGGAACCGGGTTGACAACCTGCTTGCGTTCATGCAATACGTGCTGACTGGCGACCAGCTGCGCCGCCGGGGGCAGCACTACGACGCCATCGCCCTCTACACCACGGCCGCCGAGGCGTATGAGAACGGCGTGCTTGACCATTACATGCGCAAGCCTGAGCGGCTGCAAAACATGCTGGCCGAAATCGGGCTCGGGGTGCGCAGCTTTGCCAAAAACCTGCAGTCCACCGACGTGAGCGTGCTGAACTCCGGCCGGGACCACGCGGTGCTGGTCAGCGTGCATGGAAACCTGCCCCAATGGCTGAATTTCCAGACCCCTGAAATCCACTTCGTCTATACCGGCATGGGCCGCTCGTTCCAGAAACTGGGCTTCAACGCCCTTTCGGCTGAGAATTACTACAAGGCCAAGAACCTCAAGAAGGACAGCGCCCGCATTGAGGAGGGCCTCGGCGACGCCTTCATAGGCAACACCCACCACCGCAACACCGACGTGGTGACGGTCATCAGGGGCATGCCGGCTAAGGACGAGCAGATGCTCATCAGCGCGGCCTCTGAATACTGCAACTCCTTCAAGACGCTGGAGGAGAAAGGGCTCACGCTGGGGGGCGTTGGGCTTCAGATTGCGGAACTGGCGCGCAGCCGGCCGGCGGGCGGGCTGACGCCGGATTTTGAGCAGGAGCTTGCGCGCCTGCAGAAAACGTACAGCCGCATCGAGCGCATCCGCTTCAAGAAGGAGCAGCTGCTGGAAGTTCTTTGGGACTAATGCAGGAAAGCCAAGAAAGCGGCGAAAACAGGCGTCCGCACTCTTCGTCCCGAACCGGCGAGGCGGCGCGAAAAGCCCGGGGCGGGCCTGAAAAAGGGCCGGCCGGCTTCAACCTTCCCCAAACCCCCAGCCACCCGGCCTTCAAACCCCAACCCCCATGCAGAAAGGCCCTAAACAGGCCCCCTGCCTTTTATTCTTTCATCCCCACAATATGGCCCACGGCCCGCCCCGACGAAGAGTTGGAAGGCCATAAAAACATATGATACGCAGGTCATACTCTATGCCTTCAGAATCCATCATCACGAAAAACGCGGAGGGGGGTTGCTACCCCCCTCCACCTTTTCCACGTTCCTTTCTGACCCTCCCCCCGATGTGATTACCATGCCATCCGATTCCATCATCATAAAAGGCGCCAGAGAACACAATCTGAAGAATGTCAGCCTTGAGATTCCACGCGGCGGGCTTACCGTGTTCACAGGCCTCTCCGGCTCCGGCAAGTCCACGCTGGCGTTTGACACCATTTACGCGGAGGGACAGAGAAGGTATGTGGAAAGCCTGTCTGCCTACGCGAGGCAGTTTTTGGGCCTGATGTCAAAGCCCGACGTGGATTCCATCGAGGGCCTCTCGCCCGCGATTTCGATTGAGCAGAAGGCCGGCAGCAAGAACCCGCGCTCCACGGTGGGCACCACCACCGAAATTTACGACTACATGAGGCTGCTGTGGGCGCGCATAGGCGCGCCGCATTGCCCAAACTGCCATATCCCCATCACATCCCAGAGCATGGACTCCATCATAGACCAAATCATGGACGCCGGCGGGGGGGCCGACGCGGCCATCTACGCGCCCCTCATCCGCGGGCAGAAGGGCACTTTCGAGAAGCTGGTTGAGGAGCAGGGGCGCCTGGGATTCACGCGCGTGCGCATAGACGGCGAGGCGGTCATCATAGACCGCTATGACGGCAGGATTGACAAGAACAGGAAGCATGACGTCGATTTGCTCATAGACAGGGTGAAGACAACAAAAGCAGAGCGAGACAGGCTGGCGGAAGCGGTGCAGTCGGCGGCAGAGCGGGCCGAAGGGCTGATTAAGGTCGAAATAGGCGGCAAGGAGTTTCTCTTTTCGCAGAAAAACGCCTGCCCCCAGTGCGGATTCTCTTTTTCCGAAATACAGCCGCGCCTGTTCTCGTTCAACTCGCCTTTCGGAGCCTGCCCTGAATGCCATGGCTTGGGGGTGA
>JAKAME010000087.1 GCA_021813025.1 Microcaldota archaeon | reverse complement strand
TCCAGCCCCAGTTCCTCCGGTGGATTATCTCCGTAATCTGCCAAGGTTCGAGCGTTTGCATGATTTTATTTACCGAGAGGACATTAATGCGGGATAAGACATAAGCCGGGTTGGGCGGCAACTTTTTAAACAATAGAAATGAGGGAAAGCGCGTGCAGAATAACAAAACGCTTGCAGCCCTTCTCGCCTGCATGGCATTGTTTGTCCTTTTCTCAGGCTGCATTCTCGACAATTTCGGACAGGGCGGGAAAAACCTCACACAGGGGCAAAACAACCAATCCACAGGCCCGGCCATCGTGGGGCCGCAGCCCCCCATGCCGGGGGAAAAGCCGGTGGACGTGTCGAATTACAGGCCAGACAACGAAAACAGGAGAAAAATCGTCGAAGTGCTGCAAACCTATTCCTACGAAGACGAGTCGTCTTTCAGCGGAGTGAATTCCCTCCTGAACATGAGCCCTGAGGCGGCGGATGACGCAATCTGGCTTTTGCAGAAAGACAACGTTTATTCAAGATGGACCGCCCTCTACATGCTCTCGAACATGGGACCGGGGGCGCAGGGCGGGCAGAGGCAGAAAATAGTGGATGCGCTAAAGCCCATGCTCATAAGCGATGTGGCAAGCTTTCGGGCAATGGCCGGCAAGACGCTTCTTTCCATGGGCGAGAAGGACGGGTTTGAGGGCGAGATAAGCGTGCTGGGGGACAACCAGAGGATGATGCTCAGCGAGCCTATGGAGCTCAAGTGCCAGTATGCCAACGCTGCGCTGGCGAGGTTCAGCGGGCAGGATTTCGGGTTTTCCTGCGATTTGCAAGGGGTGGATGAGGCTGCGAAAAAGAAGTGGGAGGAGTGGTGGCAGCAGAACAAGAACAGGCTTGCGTGGGACGGGCAGAAACGGCAATTTGTCGGCGGATAGGGCGGAATCTGATGGTGGATGGATTGAAAGCAGGCACATTTCTTGCATTCGTGGTTTTCCTCACTGCCATTTCCAATCTTTCTTTTGCAGGAACAAGCTTCCGCGCGGAAGGATGCGAAATCACCTACACCATAAGCATCGCGATAACCGGCAACGGAAGCTCGGACGCGTTCGCGCAAAGGGTGAGAGATGCGATAAGCAATTACTGGGACCAGAACTTCACCTGCGGGGACTGCAAATGCAAGGCCAAGTTCGTGGCTGACGTGATAAGGGTGAACAGCTGCGCCGAGCTTGACGCAAGATACAGCTGCGTAAGAGTTGTGGACGTGGGCGGGGCGGAGCACGTCTCGCGGGTGTTTGTGAACATCGGGGCATGGAACGACGGGAAAATAGATTCCACCGCCGAATGGGACACCGGCGACAACGAAACGGTGGTGGCGCACGAGATGGGGCACGTGCTCGGGCTGGATGACGAATACGAGAACGTTTACCAGTACAACGTGGTGGATGCTGCCGGCCGCGTGATAGCCGGGCCGTATACTTTCAAGAAAGCGGATTGGGGCATGCTGCAGGGCGCGCTGGAGGGGGCTGCCCGGCGCGCCGGCGGGCACATGGAATTCATCCGCAACAGAGACGGCGGGCTTGAGTTTTCGCAGCCAAAGGCGGGAGCAGACCCGGACAGCATCATGGTGTGGACTGGCGGGAGAAACAGGGTGAAGCCGGGGCACATCGAGAGGATAAGGCTGGATTCGGGAGCAAGGTGCGCGGATTCCTGCTGCTGCGGAAACGGGGTGGTGGAGGCGCCGAAGGGCGAGAAGTGCGAGCCTGCGCTCAGCCCGACCGGCTGCCCGGCTGACCAGGCATGCAATTCAAGCTGCGCGTGCGAGGCGCTCTATTACTGCGGCAACGGGTTTTTGGATGCAAACGAATCCTGTGACCCCAATTCGGCCCTGCCCAACGGCGGATGCATGAATTATGAGGTTTGCGCCAAGAACTGCGCCTGCGAGCGCAATCCGGACTGGGTGCCGCCGGCAGGCAACGTTTCCAGAGCAAATGACAGCTGGATTCCGCCCAACGGCACGGCCAATCCGCCCAACGACACGGTGCGGCCGCCGCCCATTGACACCACGCCGCCCCCGGCCGTCTGCGGGGACGGATACAGGGCTTCAAGCGAGCAATGCGAAGCCGATTTGGACTGCTCGCCCAACTATGCGTGCAAGAGCTGCAAATGCGAATGCGTCGATGCGGACAATGACGAAGTGTGCGACTTCATGGACAACTGCAAAGGCTTGTACAACCCCTATCAGGCCGACAGCGACGGGGACGGGACCGGCGACAAATGCGACGAGCATCCGGTGGACTGCGCATCCGTGTGCGGACAGAATGGAAGGACTGCGGATGCCGGAGGGGAGCAGAACATGGAAAGCTGCAAGGCAATGAGCAACAGCCAGATGGCCGCCGAGCTTGCGAAAATCGAGGAGCCGGTGTGCTTCACCACCTGCAAATACGCCACAACGACAAGCGGGTATGCGATGGTGACTTCAGCCGACATTTCCTATCTGTGCTGCTGCAGCGGGCAGGTCACCACTTCGGTAAAGCGGTATGCGTGCGAAAATTGCCCCGGCGAAAGCCCGGTTTGCCCGGACCCAGACCAGGTGTGCTAGGAGAAAAAGGGTTTTTGGCTCAATCCTGCTCCGGTCAGGGGCTGGCCGGGCGGAATGGCGGCGTTTTCTTGTTCCAAGGCCCTGAACAAGACTGGCTGTTATTTCGACTCGTAAAACTTGAGCAGGATGCCCACTGCCGCGTTATAGCGCTTTTGGAACTCGTCCATGTAGGCGGCGCCTTTCTTCTCAGAGCCGCGGGCCGAGCCGCTGGAAAATATCAGGTCCTTGCCGGCAGGGCTGAGGGATTTTGGAATGCGGCCTTCAATCACCTTCCATTCCGGGCCGGCGGCGCTGATGACGGCGCCGCTGTCCAAAACTCCGAGGGACGCCATGGTAATCGTCATGAGTGGCTTGCGGTAGGGTTCCTTCAGTATCCACAGCGAGTATTTCGTGCCCTTCACGTGGAGCACCGCGCTCACGTTCCAGCTGCCCTGGCCGTCCATCCCTTCGGTCAGGACAAAAGACTGCACGCCCTCGCACTGGCCCTTGTCAAGCACTTGGTTTATCAGCTTGATGAAAGGCGCGGACTTTTTGCCGAAAATGGGGTCGTCGGGCACATGGAGTTTAGACTGGCTCGTGTCGGCCGGGGCGCGCACTGGCACGGTCTTGGCGAGAAGCGAGTCCTCTGGCGCGGTTTTCCGCTCTGGCGCTGTTTTCTGCAGGGGCATGGGAACTACCGCCATTAGCTCGCCCAGCTAACATTATATTCTTTCCCCTCCCACCACGCCTCAATACAGGGGTGGTTTGAAATGAAGAAAGGAATGGAAAGCTGCTGCAAGGGCGGCACGGGGGGCTTCCCGATATTCGCGTGGCTGCTCTTCATTGCCGCGCTGCTCTGGCTGCTCAATGACCTCAGGATGCTGGTCATAGACGTGCCGTGGCTGTCGATATTCGCCCTGCTCTTCGGTGCGAAGATGCTGGCGAAGGCCTACTGCTGCTGCAAGTAGGGAAAAAACAAATCTTTTTCATTTTTAAAGATTTTTTCGTTTTAATCCAATTGAAAAACTATTTAGAGCGCTTGAACATCCGCTCAAGCTGCTTGATGTCCTCCACCCTCTCCTTGTCATAGCGCGGGGCGCTCAGGCGGCGCTGGACGAAATAGGCGCCCAAAATGACCAGGACAAGGGCGCCGAACCCAAGCTCGAGCATGAGCGCGTTCTTGGACACCCACTTGGCCAGCTGGCTGGCCAGGGGCGCGGCAGGCGGCACGGCCATCGCGCTCAGCGTGAGGAGCGAGAGGGGGTGCTCGTCGAAATTCCCGCCATAATCAAGGCGCAGGCTGAAGGCGTGCGCCCCGCTCTCGGCAGAGATGGGCGAGGTGACAAGGAATTTCATCCATGTGCTGGAGCGCGGCGGAAGGTCTGCGGAAAGCCTGGGGGGCGAGATGTCCCAGCCGGTGGGGGGGGCAAGCGAGACGTCAACGCTTTGGTTGGAGGCGCCG
>JAKAME010000025.1 GCA_021813025.1 Microcaldota archaeon | reverse complement strand
TGGCGCGCAGAATCAGCGGCTCGCGCGAGGGGTTGAGAAGCACGAGCGAGAGGTTCGCCTCGGTGCGCTCCACTCCATACGCGTCAGTCTGGTTGACCACGCGCAGGGTCCAGTCGGTTATCTTGACTGGGTATGCCTGCGCGCTCCAGTAAGCCTTCGATTCGGAGATGCGGTTGCTCTGTATCGGCACTATGCCCAGCAGCTGGGTGAGCAGCAGGGCCAGCACAAGCAGCCCCGCAAGAAGGACCAAGAATTCGACGCCCGTCACGCCGCGCCTTTCTTCCCACATACGATGCCCCTGTTCGCTGATGGGGATTAAAAACGTGTGGGTTTTCCAAGGCCGGAAAATAGCCGGCGCAAGGGGCCCAAAAACCTGTTTTTGCCGCTGCAGGCAGGGGCGGAAATCTTTTCCCCGCTCTGTGATTTCTAATCCTCTTCCTGCAGCTCGCCTGCCAGCGGCACGCGCCCGTCCTCGCGCATGGACGGGAACTTTCCGTCATAGACAATGCTGAGGTTGAGGTTGTAATGCGCAGGCACTCCCTGGCTGCCCGCCCCGCTGCCCTGCGCCAGCACCACCACAAGCGAATCGCGCGGCAGCAGCTGCAAATCAAGCGCGGTCGAGGCGCCCAAGCCCGCGCCGGAGGCATTGTATGCCTGGCTGAAATTGCCCGGGCCCACAATCAGCTTGCGCACACGCACCCTCTCCGCGCCTGCGTTGGAAAGCACGATGGTGAGGTTGGCCGCGGGCGAGGAGTTGCCGGCATTGACATGCCAGTTGCTCACCTGCAGGGGGAACGCTTCAGAGCCCCAATACGCGCGCGAGCGGGCTTCAAGGCTTTCCGAAGCCGCGGCCGAGGGCAGGAATATGAGCATGCCGGCCAGCAGCAGGCCCAGCGCCAGAACTCCCGACACTATGAGAACCCATTCGGCGGAAGTCTGTCCGCGGCCGCCGGCCGCGATGGAAGCGTGTCCTACAGAAGTCTGCGCGCGCCAGCAGGCAGCCGAGGTCTGTGCGCGCAATGCCCCCATCCGCTCACTTCCTCCCTTTTCCAAGATGCTCGAAGGCGGAATAGGCCGCCACCACGCCGTCGGCGGCGCTCACGATGGCCTGCTTGAAAACAGAATCATTGACGTCCCCGGCGGCATAAACCCCTTCCACATTGGTGCGCATCTCCCTGTCCACCTTCACCTCTCCTTTTGCATTGAGGGCCACGCCCATTTCCGCAAGCAGCAGCGAGAGCGGAGCCTGCCCGATGAGCACGAAAAGCGCATCAGCAGGGAACAAATCAACGGGCTTGCCGCTCTTGAGGGCGCCGGCCTCGCCGGCCACAACTGGAGCGCAGGGCCTGCTCAGCTTCAGGTGGGTCATTTTCTTTTTCTCCCCGCCCCCGACAATCTCCTTCACCTGCACGCCTGTGAAAACCGTAATCTTCCTGTTGGCTGCCACGCGCTTGTTGTTGATGGGCTCTCCGTGCAGCGCGTCCCCCCGCACGAACACATACACGTGCGAGCCGTATTCTGCCAGCAGCTGCGATTCCTTCGCCGCCGAGTCGCCGGAGCCTACGACTGCAATCACCTTGTTTTTGTAGAACGCGCCGTCGCACAGCGCGCAGTAGTGCACTCCCCTGTTCGCATACTCCTTCTCCCCAGGCGCGCCGAGCTTCTTCCACTCGGCTCCGGTGGCCGCGATGATGGTGCGGGAAAGATAGGTCGTCTTGGCGTCGGTAGTGACTGCGAAAAGAGAATCAGGCTGGCGGTTTATTTTTACCGCCTTCTCCATCTTCAGCTCCACGCCGTAGGCCTGCGCGTGGTGCAGCAGCCTCTCTCCAAGCTCCAAGCCAGTTATGCTCTCAAAGCCCGGATAATTCTCCACCAAATGGGTTTGCGTAATCGTGCCGCCCGGCAGCTCGCCAATCATGAGCACTTTGAGCCCGAAGCGGCCCGCGTACATCGCGGCAGAGGAGCCGGCGCAGCCCGCGCCGATTACCAGCACGTCGTAGATTTGGGAAGATGGGCCTGCCATAAGCATCACGCTTGGGGCTATGTGGGCAGGGGAATAAAAAAGGAGGGGCGGCCCGGCTGCTTCGGGTTTGGGAAGGCGCGCCCATCTCAGGCTTTGGCGGCCCGCCGCTTGTACTTGCGCTCCAGATAGCCTCGGATGCGCTCTTCATTGCGCTCCAGATAATGCTGTATGCCTTCTCCAGTGTCGGAATTCTTCCCATACGCGTCCATAAGCCAAGATTCCCGGTCCTCCTTGTCCGGCAGGCGGGCCTTCCAGCTCTCGGAGAAAGCCTCAAATTCCCGGCTGAACTTCTCAGCCACCATTGGGATGGTCTGTTCGGGCAGGCGCACCTTATTGTCCCCTTTGGTTTCTTTTATGAAATAGAAGAGAAACGCATCTGTCTTGTAGGGCCCGAACGAGTTATTCCTGAGGGTGCTGGCCAGCTGCTCGGCAACCTCCTCATAGTTGTTGTGGAGGATGGCAGCCGTAAAGAGCGGGTTGTCGTCAAAAACCTGGCCGTCGGGATACCTTCCAATCGCCCGTCCAAGGGCGGAGTCAGGCTCGTTTTCGACCTTATCAATCAGGCGCTTCACCCTGGTTTCAAGCAGGATGAGGGTTTCTGGCCGGAGCTGCCGCTTGAGCGGAAGGTCGAAATAAGCGCTGATGGTCGAATTCTTCAGGTTCTCTTCTATCAGCGTGCCTAAGTCCAGCGGCTTCTTCCCCTTCGGCGCACTCAACAGCCCCTTGCCATTCTTGTTCATGTCAATCCATCCTCTTCTATTTGTGTGTGTTTTTATTACTTTATGTCATGGTATTTCTGGCCCATGTCTATCCACCGGGGCCTTTGCGCGCTGCGGGGCACTACATTGTAATACCCGTCGCGGTTCCTGACCAGCCTCACGTCAAGGCCCCACATCCCCTTCAGTTTCGCTCCCGGCGTGACGAGATTGTCGGGTGCGTTCTTGTCCGGGCTGATGTAATGCTGAGTGATGAATACGGGCTTCAGGCCCCAGATGTCCAGGATGAGCACGCGCACCCTCTTCTCGCCCCCTACAACGACCGTCTCGCTGACGGCAAGGTTGAGGCTTTTGTCCGGCAGCTGGTAGGCCATGCAGCTGACATTCCTGTCCCCGGTCTCGGCGCGCTTCAACAGTTCTTCGGCTTTTTTTTGGTAGAACTTCTGGAAGGCAGCCTTTTCCTCAGACTGGCTGACGAAACCCCGGTTCTCAGCCGCCTTGAACTCCGCCTGCCAGATGGAGCTGTCTGACTTGGGCTTGGCAGGGTTGTATCCGCCGTGATTGTCTGAATGTTTTGACAGGTTCTCAGGCCCAAACGTGATTCCGGGCGCCAGGTTCACCTTCTGGCATGCGCCGCTGACTATTCTGATGGCCGTTTCTATGTCGAAGTTTTTTTCGACCGGCTTTGTGGCGTTCATCTCTTTCTGGCCCTTCAACTCGGCGCTTTTCAGCCCCAAATCAATGGGCTTGAGGTAAGGCGCTTGCTGCGCCCCGTATGCCGTGCCGCCGACCTTCTCGCCCGGCCTGGGCGCAGGAAGGCGCGGCTGGGGGATTTTGGTTCCAGGCCCGGCCTTTTTCGGGATTGTCTCCGCCAGCCCGTCCTCCGCCTTCAGCTGCGCTTTCTTCTCCCCGCCGTTTTTCCCGGCCTGCCCGGACGGCCTTTGCATCTCCATCCTTGACTTGAAATAGCCTTCCAGCAGCGCGAGGTTGTTGGCCATGCTCTCATAGACAGGGCCGGTGAAACCGGTGTCCATCCCCCTTCTCAGGCCGGAAACCGCCCCAAGCCCGGCGCCGGTCATCACCGTTGCGCCGCCGATTTTCCCGGCAAGGCCGGCCGAGTGCATGCCCACTATCATGCAGCCCCCCATGAAGACCTCGCTCCAGTCGTCGTTCTGCAGCCCGGCCTTCACCTGCCGCGCGCCCATGAGGGCGAAGGCCATGCGCCCGGCTATCGGGTTGATGATGCCGATTCCGATTGCGGTCCAGAGCATCCCCGTCTGCGCGTGCTCATGCATCCACGCAAGGGCGGTTTTCCACTGGCTGCCCCCGGCCATGGAATAAAGCCGGTCGAAATATTTCTCCTGCCAAATCTGGGCCAGCGCAGGCTGGAGCTTTTGGTGGTAATATTTCACCAGCAGCAGGTGCGCCGCGCGCCTGTCTTTTGGCGATTCGCCGAGCCTGCGCGCCTCGTCCAGCCCCTCCTGCGCGTTCTCCCTCAATTTGCCGGCCAGAATCCTGATGTCCGCATTCCTGTTTTTCCCCATCGCGTCCGCAACCGCGAGTTGGGCCTCGAAATAGCGCACTGCCATGCGCGCCATGGAGGAGGGCAGCTTTTCCGGCGCCACGGTGTCCCCCTTGAACCATGCGGTGTTGTCCCGCTTCTGGTCCTGCGCCCAGCGCTCGGTAAGTATTTCGGAAGGCGGCGGGTCGTATCTGATTTCAATGCGCCCCATCCCGAGGCCGCCTATGGAGTATACCTTGTAGTCCCGCGCCCACCCCTCTGCCTCCAGCATGTCCTCAACCGCCAGGTTCAGGTAGGCCGTCTGCTCGGAATAGGAGCGGGCGACCGCGTTTTTCACTTCCGGCATCAGCGCCACGCCGGGAGGAATCTCGAGGAGGGCGTCCAGCTTCTGCTTCGCATCCATGCTCTTGTCGTGCCGCGACAGAAACCGAATCTGGCCCACGAGCAGGCCCCTGACTTCGGCCTCAACTACTTTGAGCTGCCTGCCGTAACTGCCGCAGTAGTCAGTAGCCTCCGCCAGCAGCATTATCTTGTCCTTCACGTTTGCGGCAGAGCCTGCGTATTCGCGCGCCAGCTCGGACAGCCGCCTGCCGGCGTCCTTGTCAGGCTTGGAGGACATGAGCCGGCGCATTTCCTGCGCTATGGTTTGCGCCGGGCGGGGGAGCTGGACATTGTACGGCGTCATCCATTGGCCGAAAACTTGGTCGGGCGCCTTCTGCTCCAGCGTCTTGAACGGCATGGACGGGCTTTCGCCATCCATTTTATTAAATGCGATTCGCCAAGCCGGGCAGCAGAGACTGGAGCGCCCCCTCTGGCGGTATTATGGCATATCTTGCTCTTGTCCGGCACGGACAATCCGAATGGAACGCCCAGAACCGCTTCACCGGCTGGATTGACGTGCCCCTCTCCCCCAAAGGCGAGGAGGAGGCGCACAGGGCAGCGCAGGCGCTGCTTGAGGAAGGCATCCAATTCCATCAGGCCTACACCTCCTCGCTCCTTCGCGCGCAGCAGACTCTTGACATACTGCTTGCAGATTTGGAGCAGGCCAGTCTTCCAGTGCTCAAGGACGCCGCCCTCAACGAGCGGCACTACGGCGGGCTGCAGGGGCTTGACAAGGACGAGATGAGGCAAAAATACGGCCCCGAGCAGGTGCAGCTGTGGCGCAGAAGCTATGACGTGCGCCCCCCAAACGGGGAATGCCTCGCCGACACCGCCGCGCGCGCCCTGCCCTTCTACCACGGCCGCATCGCGCCGGATTTGGCTGCCGGCAAAAGCGTGCTTGTCTCGGCGCACGGCAATTCGCTCCGCGCAATCGTGATGCAGCTCGACAAGCTGGGCGGGGAGCAGGTGGTTGCGCTGGAAATCCCGACCGGCGTGCCCTATGTCTACGAGTTCGACAAGCACTTGCGCATTCTGGCAAAAGAGATACTGGATTGAAGCAGGGTTCTGAAGCAGCTTTCTTATTTATTCCCCGCCGGCCTGCTCGTCGGGCAGAAGATGGGAAGTGTCAGGCGGCTGCAGCTCCCGGCGCGCCAGCTTGTACACCTTCACGGTATGCGCGCGGCGCACGAACTCCTTGAGGTCGTCGCGGTAGAGCGGCTGGCCTATGCTGATTACCTGCCCCTCGCCCGCATAGACGCCCACATGCGGCCGGTATGCCTTCTTGCCGTTCTTGAGCCTGTGGGGGCGCACGTTGCGGTCCACGCCAATCAGGTCTCCGGGCTGCAAAGCCTCGAGGATTCCCTCCAAGTCGGAGGCGTCGAACGAATAAGCGATGAATACGGGCCTGCCTGTCCAGCACAGCTCTTGCTTGGCCGGGCTCCAAGTATCCCATTTCCTGCCCGATGGGTTCTGCAGCCCGCTGCTCTGCCAGTCGAAGCGTTTCGGCCTTCCGTGGATTTTCCTGCCCAGGCCTTTGGCCAAGTCCGGGTCCAGCGCCGGCTCGAGCGCATGGTAATAGAGCTTGAATCCGTAATGGCGGCAGTTGTTGTTATTGTCCTCGTATCTGCCGTTCTTGTTCCTGAACGCGTTGGCCGGCATCATGTAATCCTCCTCAACCCAAAGCGCAGCCGCAGCAGGCGCGGTCTGCGCGGCCAGCTCGTAGAGGAACGCGCGCTGGACGTCCTCCAGCCTGCCGGAGCCGGCAAATTCGCGTATTGCCTTGTTGGCATCAGCCTGCTGCTGCGGGCCAAGCTCCTTGAGATTTCGCAGCTGGGGCTGCAGGCGCTGCAGATAGTTTTCCCCGCTCAGGCCGCTCAGAAGGGATGACAGGCGCACCTTGAAGGCGCCGGCGTCAATCTGCCAGCCGCCGTTCATCCTGGGTTCGGCAATCTCCGCCTCCTTGAACGGCAGGCCTGCCGTTCCCTCCATGTGCTGGAGAGGCTTGAGCTGGAAAAGCAGGGGGGCCATGCGCTCACCACAATCCGGGCCTGATGGCGCAGCCCGACATGCCGGCCTGCTCATTCACCAATTTGCGGATTTCAGCCCCGGAAATTCCTGCTTTGCGCGCGCGCTGGAGGACGAATTCCATGGGCGTCGGCTCCTGATAGTTCCTGATTTGCGCCTCCAGCCTGTCTATCAATTCGCGGTAGGCGTCAGGGCCGAACTTGCGGTCATAGGCTTTCTGCAGCGCGATGGCGTCGTCCCGGCCCCACGCCCGCACAAACTCCTCGCGGCCCATGAGGGCTGCGAACAGCAGGGCGGCCGATTCCTCCTGTCCGATTGCCCATTCCTTCGAGGCGGGCAGTTCGGCCAGGGTGGAGGCCATGATTCGGCCTATGAAATTGTCTGCGAGCAGGAAGGGGGTGGTGCCGCTAAAGCCTTCGTGCTGCCCCAAGACCTTGCCCATGCCGGCTGCCAGCTCGTCCATGAGCAGCGGCCGCTCGGCGTTGAGGTAAAGCTTGCCGAAATCGTCAATGCGCACCGAGCGGCCCCCGCTTTCCACCGAGCGGAAGTCGCTGTTGGGCGCAATCTCTATTTCAAGCGAGTCTGGCAGGCGCTCGGCCAGCCTTCCCATCCGCCAGCGGGACACCAGCTCCGGATAGCGCACCTTGATGGCGTCCCACAGCGCCTGCGCCCGCGCCCTCATCTCGTTTGTGTCAAGTTTCTCCGCCCTTGGGAACGGCAGCCTGCCCTCCGGCAGTTTCAGCTCCTTCCCCTGCGCTTTCAGCTGGCCTTCCGCCGCCTGCGCGGGAAGGCCTTTGGCCGAGAGGAAGAAGACCATGAGGGAAGTCGGGACAAGCACAAGGCCCGCAGTTCCGGCCTTTTTCAAGAACGCGCGCACCCCCCCGTTCCCGCGCTCCCCCTCCTTCTTTGCCTTGGCCGGCCGCGCGGCCTCGTCCATTTTTGCCATGCTCTGTTTTCCCAGTCCGGGTTTAAAATCCCGAATCATGGCCGAAGCCAGCCTACCCGCTCAGCCTCACGGCCGTCCAATCCTCCCTGCCCGCCTTCCGGTTCTGCCCATATGATTAAAGATTTAGGCGCAGATGGATGGGGCAACGCCATAGAGCAGGTGAGCTTGCATGATGTTATTCACCCCCGGCCCGGTAGCCGTCCATCCGGCAATTTCGCAGGCCCAGACTTTGGAAATGATAACCCATCGCGGCAAGCCCTATCAGGCGCTCTATGCGCCCATCCTTGCCGACCTCAAGTCCATGCTCAACGCCGCCGAAGTCCACCTCATGACAGGCTCGGGCACGCTGGGCGTTGAAGCCAACGTGCAGAACGCCCTTCCGCCTGGCGGCAAGGCGCTCGTTCTTTCCAACGGAGCTTTCGGCGACAAACTGAAGGAGCATTGCGCGCTTTACTATGAGACAAGATTCGAGAGGCTGAAAGACGCCAAAGGATGGAATTTAGAGAGGGCAAAGCCGCACATTGACAAGGCCGCATCCGAGGGCTGCCGCCTTCTCGCCATGGTTCACCACGAAACCTCGCCCGGCATCCTCAACCATGTGCGCGAAATCTGCCAGTATGCGAAAAGCAAGGGAATGCTGACGCTGTTGGATGGGACGAGCGCATGGCCGGCCAATCCAATCAACCATCAGGAAGATTCGGTTGACTTCTACTCCTGGGCCAGCCAGAAATCAATAGGCTGCCCACCCGGACTGTGCGGAGTCTCGCACTCGCCCGATGCGGTTAAGGCAATCGAAGCCTCGCCAGTGCGCTCAAATTTCATGAACCTCAAGGCCTACCGCAAGATGGCGGCCAAGTCGGAGAATCCCACCACGCCCGCCATCTCGATAATCTATTCCCTGCGCGTTGCGCTGGATGATTTGAAAAAAGAAGGCATCCCCGCTTTCTCTGCCCGGAACCAAGAAATGGCCGCCCGCGTCCGCGAGCGGCTTCAAAAAATGGGATTCAAGCTTGTCACCGAGCCGGGCTTCGAGTCCAGCACGGTCACCGCCTTCTTCTGCTCAAAAAACAAGGAAGTGAATTCCAAGCTGCAGTCGGATTATTCCGTCAAATTGGGCGGAGGCCATGCCGACTGGGCAGAAACAACTCTGCGCTTCTGCAACATGGGCGACGTGGACATGGAAAAGGTGGAAAAAGGCCTCGACGCGCTGGAAAAAGTTAAGCAAGAGCTTGGCGTATAATCTCATGGTGATTCGCATGCCTTCATTCAGCAAAATCGTCATCGCTGACGCGATGGAGCCGCCAGTAGTCGAGGGCCTCAAGGCGCTCGGGCCCGTGGTGCTCACGCCCTCCAGCCTCAAGGCCGAGTTGGCCGACGCCGAGGTGCTCATCGTGCGCTCGGCCACCAAAGTGACCGAAGAGCTTGTTTCCGCCGCGCCGCGCTTGCGCATAGTGGCCCGCGCAGGCGTGGGGCTTGACAATGTCGACAAGGCGGCCTGCGAAAAGCGACATATCGAGGTGCTCAACACCCCCGGCGCCTCCTCCAACGCGGTCGCGGAGATGGCTGTCGGAATGATGCTGGCGCTCATGCGCAACTTCGGCCGGGCGCACGCCTCGATGAAGGTCGGGGTGTGGGACAAGAAGAACTGCACAGGCCATGAAGTGTCCGGCAAAACGCTGGGCCTGATTGGCATGGGCCGCATAGGCCGCCTCGTGGCAGCCAAGGCAATCTCACTCGGCATGCGCGTGGTTTACTCAGACCCAAAGAAAGCGTCCGACGTCTCCTATCCCCACTACCAGTCGGTCGACGAGCTGCTGCCTTTGTGCGACATAGTCTCGCTGCACGCCTCGCTGCCCGCCGGCAGCCCGCCAATTCTCAGCGCCGAGCGCATCTCAAAAATGAGGAAAGGCAGCTATGTGATTAACACGGCGCGGGGATTCCTCATTGACGAGGCCGCCCTTGCATCCGCCCTCCAGTCAGGCCATCTCGCGGGCGCGGCCCTCGACGTGTTCCCGACCGAGCCTTATTCCGGCCCGCTAATCAAGCTCGACAACGTGCTGCTCACGCCCCACATCGCCGCCTCCACCGCCGAGGCGCAGGAGCGCATAGGCGATGATTTAATATCCCAGCTCAAACAGAAGCTCACGGCGTGATGCCCTGCCCGGCCGCATCCGGGCCACCTCATCTAGAAATCAGAGCATTCTCTTTACTGCGTCCGCGCGCACCGTGGTATCTTTGCCCGGGCGGATGACGGGGATGACTCCCAGCTTGCCAGGCTCTTTCATGGCCTGCGCCACCAGAATCTTAATCTTCTCCGCCTCGTTCGCATTCAGAGCTTTTCCGGCTCCCTCGTGCTCCAGCGTGAGGGGCTGTTTCGGATTCATGTTGTAGCCGAACACCTCGGCAAGCTTCCCCTTATTGTCCAACACCGAGAGCATCAGGGCGTCGGAATAAGCAGCCTCTTTGGAATACAAGTGCGCCAGCTGCTGATTGATTCCATCCGGCACGTCCAGCGTCATGGCCTGCGCTTTTTCCTTCGAGCCATTGCCATTTTGCCCATTGGCTTGCTTGACGAGCGGGTCGATGAGCAGGTTCTCTTGAATCGCCGGACCCACTTTTTCCAGCACCACGAGTTTGGAATCCCCGCTCACTTTCTCGAGGATGGGCTTTAATTCCGGCTCCATCTCCGTCTGGGGCAGATAGGTGCTTCTCAAGCCCTGCTCGACGATAACCAGTCCGGCCTTCTGCACCTGTTCATCGAACGAGGTGCTTATCTCGTAGCTGGTTGGAGTGGTGAATACCATTCGGCTCCCGTCTTCCAGCACTCTTGAAATCTCGCCGAACAACTTGCCCATCTGTTCCGAATCCTTGATGCGGTGCAGGCTGGAGGAGATATGGATGGCCGGCACCACATTATCTGCGTAAAGGATGCCCTGCTCCAGAGTGCTCTTGATGGAATAGGAATCCACTGCTGTCGGCTTCCCTTCCATGAACTTTCCGGCCTCGTAAAGCGGGGCTGGATAGGAGCTGAGCTCCAGAATCCATTCCGGCTCTTTCCCATGGAGCATGCCATTGAATTGCAAAACCGCCAGACTCTCGCGGAACACTTCCAAATGAGGCAGCCGTTTCTCAAGGCCGGCTTGCATTGCGGGCGTGTCGGCTTTCTTGTCCATCATGAGAGAAACAATCTGGTCCTCGCTCATGCCATGGCGGGCGTAGCGGGCAAAGAAGAGGACGAGGTTGGAGTTAAAGCGGCGGGAGACTGCCATATTGCCTATCTTCATCCCATTTTTTTCCATCTCCCGTGATACCGACATCGTATCTGGTAGGTTCTTCATCTCTCTGATGGTTTTGAGAATCTCCAAATCAATGCGCACATAAACCTTGTTTGAAATTGGTTTTGGAAGATTTCTAGTGTTCCACTTCCCGGAAATTACTTGCTTGAACATCTCCTTGCTAGACACATTGTCAATCATCCAATTCTGACGGTCATCGATGGCTCTGATAATAGCGGAATTGCAATTGGCGCGGGATGAAACTGCCCTCCAGTACATCTTCATTCCTTTGTCAATGAGGGCACGGGAAACGGACTTCATGCTCGGCAATTCTTCCATCTCGGAAACTGTCCGAATAATCTCTTCATCTATCCGAGAATAGATGCGCTCCAATGATGATATCTGAATGCTGCGTATGCTCGTTTCTTCCTTCCTCGCTTTCTCAAACAGTTTTTCGATGGGCATCTCATCAATTATCTGGAGTGAGCGGTGTTCAATTGCTTCGGTGAGCTTTGTATTAGCATGAAGATGGCGGGAGATTGCCACGGAGCTCATGCCTGTTCCATTTTTTAGCATGGCATCTGAGATAGATTCTGGAATTGGCAACTCATCCATCTTTGATATTACCTTAAGAATCTCTTCATCTACTCTCGCCCTAACCTTATCCCAAAGGTGTTCTGAAATAGTGCCCTTAATCCATTCTGAAGTTCTTACCTTCTCAAACAATTTCCCAATCGGTGCATTATCAATCACAACAATCGAGCGGTCCTCAACTGCTTTGGAAAGAACTGGGTTAGCTTCAAAGCGTCTGATGATGGTTTTATGGGAGATTTTCAATCCCTTCTGACTCATAGCACGACAAATGGCACTCGCTGTCGGCAGCTCCTCCATCTCTTGAATCGTCTGGAGTATCTGCTCAAGGCTGACTGGGTTAACCATGTTAGAGATTATGTAAAAATGAGTATATAAACCCTCGCCCCGCCATCGGACTGCAAAAGCTGTTTAAAACTCATGGGGTCAATGCTATCTCATGCTTGACCTCAAAGCCATCCGCACCGACGCCCAGCCGTTCCGCCTTGCGCTCAAGAAGCGCAACGCCCCCACCGAGCCGATAGAGCAAATCCTCCAGCTTGACGCGGCGTGGCGTCAGGTCAAGTCATCGGGCGACAAGCTCAAGGCCGAGAGAAACAAGCTGAGCATGGAAATAAACGCGGCCAAGAAGGCCGGACAGGACGTTTCCCCAATCATCCGCCAGACGCAGGACATCTCGTCCAAAATCAAGGTGCTGGACGAGCAGGCCGGCGAGCTGGAAAAACAAATGGAGCAGATTCTGCTCACAATTCCGAACATGCCGCACGAGAGCGTGCCTCTTGGAGCGGACGAGAGCGGCAATGTGGAAGTGAGAAAGTGGGGCAAGCCGGACAAGACGAGCCGCGACGTCAAGCCCCACTACGACCTCTTTCCCTCTCTTCTTGATTTCGAGCGGGGCGTCAGGCTTTCAGGCTCGCGCTTCACCGTTCTTTTCGGCGAATTGGCGCGCCTTGAATGGGCGCTGGCCCACTACATGCTGGCGAAAGCAAGGATGAACGGCTACACCGAAGTGGTTGTCCCGTATCTTGTCAGCACCAAGACAATGACGGGCACCGGCCAGCTGCCGAAATTCGCCGAAGACCAGTATAGGGCAGCTTCCGGAGCGGAGGCCATGGGCCCTGCCGGCCCAAACTCATTCTGGCTCATACCCACGGCAGAAGTGCCTTTGGGCAATTTGCATGCAGGCGAAGTGCTTGAGGAAACCGCGCTTCCCCGCAAATATGCAGCCCTCTCCCCATGCTTCCGCTCGGAGGCAGGCAACTACCAGAAGGACATCAAGGGCTATCTGCGCCAGCACCAGTTCCACAAGGTGGAGCTGTTCAAGTACTCCCTGCCGGAGCGCTCTTATGACGAGCTCGAATCCCTTGTGCTTGATGCCGAGAGCGTGCTGCGAGGGCTCGGCCTTCCCTACCGCACCCGCCTGCTGTGCGCAGGCGACATGGGCTTTGCTTCCGCGAAAACCTATGACCTCGAAGTCTGGCTGCCCTCGCAAGACACCTACCGCGAGATTTCCTCCTGCTCCAACTGCACAGATTTCCAGGCCCGCCGCTCGCAGACAAAGTTCAGAAGGGAGGGGCACAACGAATATGTGCACATGCTGAATGGTTCTGGTTTGGCCGTTGGCCGCACCCTCATCGCCATCCTCGAAAATTTCCAGGACGAATCCGGCGTGGCAATACCCAAGCCGTTGCAGGATTTCATGGGAGCGGAAAGGATTGAGTTCTAAGGCCAATGGGGCAGGACGCGAGGGGTTGGGGCCATGGCTGAAGAGCGCGACGAGAACGGCTACACCTACCGCGAGCGGCAGGCTTCCAAATCCTCCTCGCTCAAAGACGGCGCTTTCTGGGCGGTGATGGTCGGAGCCGGCGAGTCTTACGTCAATCCCTTCGCCATCCGCCTCGGAGCTGACGCGGGCTTTTCCGGCATTTTGCAGACAGGCCCGCAATTTTTGGGCGCGCTCTCGCAGCTCTTCGCCCTGCCGCTCGAATCGAGGATAAAGAACCGCCGCCTCGCCCTGGCTGCAGGAGTATTTCTCCAAGCGCTTGTGTGGCTGCCGCTTGCGCTGCTCGCATGGTGGGCCTCCTCCTCATTCCTGCCCTCCCCCGCCTCCTCCATCCTGCCGGCAGTGCTGGTCCTTTTCTGCCTTTACCAGATTTTCGGCCAGATAATCAATCCCGCTTGGAGCGCGTGGATGGCCGAGCTTGTGCAGGCTTCGGAGCGCGGCTCCTATTTCGCCGCCCGCTCGCGCATCAGCGTGCTTGTGCAGCTGCTCTCCCTGCTTGCGGCAGGCTGGATGCTGGACCATTCCGGCTGGCCGCCTTTGCAGTCGTTTGCATTCATTTTCTTCATAGCCTTCCTCGCCCGCACGGCCTCGGGCTTTTTCCTCTCCCGCATGTCGGACCATCGGGCGGTTTCTGCCGGGCCGGCCAGAGGCTCCGGCGCGGCCGCCGCAGCCGCACCACTGTGGGGGGTCTTCCTCTCCTCGCCTGCCATGGCCGAGAACCGCCGTTTCAGCCTCTACGTTGGCGCGCTCATCACCGCCACCTACGTCGCCTCCCCCTTCTTCGACATCTATATGCTCGCCATCCTCAAGATGGACTACACCACCTGGTCAATACTGTGCATTGCGCAGACTCTTGCGAAGTTCCTTCTCTTCAGCTACTGGGGCCGGGTCATCGACCGCTTCGGCAACCGCGCCGTGCTTTTCGGCACCGGCTTCCTCGTCCCCGCAATAGCGCTTTTGTGGGTGTTCGACCATTCCTTCTGGTGGCTCTTCTTCGCGCAGGTCTTCTCCGGCCTCGCATGGTCGGGCTTCGAGCTGGCCGCATTCAACTACAACATCTCCAACCCGGACCGCTCCATGCGCACCGCCCAGACCGCGGCCTACAATTTCGCAAAAGGCTTCGGCTCGCTGGGAGGCATGCTGCTTGGCGGCGCTCTCCTGATTCTCTGGCCTCATTCCGGCCCTCTCGACCCAGCCCCCTTCATAGCCATATTCTTCATCAGCGCCATGGCGCGCTATGCCGCGTCCGCATGGTTCCTGCCCCGCTTCTCGCCCCACACATTCGAATCCGGAATGACTGGCAACAAGTTTTTGTGGGAGGTGCTGGCTGCGCAGCCCACGCGCCACCTCAGCCGCAGCCTTGCCTATGTCTCGGAGGCAGGCCTTCATCTTGCGCAGACAGAAGCGGGCAGGACGGCGCGCGCCACGCGCCGCATCGGCGAAGTCTCGCAGGCTGGCCTGCGCGCCGTGGGGGAGGGGACGCAGCGCTCCCTGCGCGCGGCAGGCGGGCTGGTGCGCGGGGGAATGGCCGGCTCGCGCAACGTGGCCGGCGGTCTTGCGCGGGTGCAGCGCGAGATTGGGGCGTTCATGCGGCTTTTGAGAAAATGAGGCGGGAATGGAATAAGACTGAATCAGGCTGGCTTGCGCCAGAACCCGGCACGCGCCACTCAGCTACGCCGGGCAGTTTTATTCGCGCCGGCCCTGACAAGCACCTTCTCCCTCCGCGCCCCGCCGGCCTCCTCCATCAGCGCCATCTCGATGGATTTGAGCCGTTTCACAATAGGCGAGGCCTCGTCGAGCTGGTAGAGTGTCGCCCGCCCGATTGTGCGGGTGGGCTTGACTATGCCGTGCTCCTCCAGAGCTTCCCAGTGGTTGAACAGGCTTGCCCACGAAATTCCGGCCCCCTTTGCTATGTCTGTCTTGGTGAAATCCTCCAGCCTGTGCTCAAGCAGGAAGTCAATCATGCGGAAGTTCGGGCTGTAGCCGAAGAACTGCAGGAACAACGATTTCTCCCCCATTCAATCACCTTGATGTATAATCTGGTGGATATCAATATTTATAATTATATACTATGCACTGGAAAGCCGCCCTCTGTGCGGATATAAACGAAGCAAGCGCCTCCTCTTCCGGTTGGCATGCCTTCTCCCTCCATCATTTATTCGCGCGAGCAGTTCAAGGCGCACATTCTCTACAAGCTCGCCCGCCATCGCCGCTGGGGTGCAAAGCACACTGAGCTGGAGAACGTCAGAAGCGCCCTGCCTCAAGCCGCCCGCGCGCAGGCAGAAGAGCTGGCGCGAGAGCTGCTCAACGAGGGGCTCATCACGTGGCTGAAGAAGACAGGGCAAATCCACGTCTCGCTAAACTCGCATCAGAAAGCGCGAATACTCGAGCTGGTGGAAAAATACTACGGAAAGCAGATTTGGTAGGCGAAAAGAAGCGGGCAGTTTTCTCTTCCCGAGCGGGCGATTTCTTTTTCTCTTTCTAAACTCCCGGCTCGGAATACTCCTCGGCCGCAGCCTGGTACTGGTAAATCTCCTCTCCCCCCAGTGGCCTATAAGCATAGCGGCTGGCCATTATTTTCGCGAAAATCTTCATGGTCACCACCGTGAAGCTGGCGGCCATGAATATGATGAGCTTGAAATCCACGGCGCCGGTGAAGAAAAGATAGGCGCCAAGCACCACGGGGGGCGTGTAGCCTATGATGGCGAGGTTGAGCACTTCCTCCACCAGCCCCGGCTCGATGTTGGGGTTGTTGCTCCGCACGCGCTTGAGCCGCGGCAGTATGCTCTCGTTGGAAATGACGAGCACAAGCCCAAGAATGAAGAGGATGACGCCCAGCTCGAAGTTTCCGAACATCATCACCATCGCGCCCAGCACGACGAGCAGGCCCATGGTGATTGTGAAAATCAGCGAGATGATGCGGATGAGTCGGTTGCCGTTCCTCTCCATGTGTCTTGCACCGCATCAGCACAGGGGCGCGCCCTTAAAAAATGCGTCGGTTCAAAACGGGATTGGAAAGATGCCTAGCGCGCCCGCTAATGCGACCGGAAAAGACGCCCGACCCGCCCTCTCATGCGGCCTTGGGTTTGCGCGCTGGCCTGCATCCTCCCGGTGTTCCCCCATGCTTGCCGACGAGATTCTGGAAAAGCTTCAAATCCTCCCCATCGAGGAGCTCAAAATCCACGAGCAGACGCTGGAGGCCAACGAGCGCAACCTGCGCGAGAACATGCTCAACTTGGGCCGCCTCGTGGACCCCATCATAGTGGACAAGGACCGCCACGTGGTGCTGGACGGCAACCACCGCCGCGCCGTGCTGGCCTCGCTCAAGACAGAGCACGCCGTCTGCCAGGTGGTGGACTACCATGACCCCTCAATCCATATTGGCGGCTGGTATCTTGCAACCAAGACCCTGCCCGTCTCGCGTCTGGGCGGGGGCGAGAAGGTCGATTTCAAGGCAGGCCATTCGGCTCTTGAGCGCATGGAGGCCGCCTTCATGCTTGTCCAGAGGCAGGGGAAAAAGGACTCCTGCACCCTCTTCCCATCCAGCGAGCCGAAGCTTCGCACCGTGATTGAGGACCAGCGGCGCATGGTGGATTTGCTGCGCGGCAAGCCGGACGGCGGGGCGGAGGAGGGCAACGGCCCCGGCGCCGACCTGCATTTCGTGGAGGATTCGCGCTTGGGCTATTTCCTTGACAACGGCTATTCGGTGCTGGTGCGCCGCAACTTCACAAAAGAAGAGGTCATTGCCGAGGCCGTCGCCGGCAGGCCCCTGCCTCCCAAAAGCACGCGCCACATGATTCCAAACCGCATCATCCGCCTCAACGTGCACCTGGGCTATCTCAACGAGCCGCCGGAGGCGGCGTGGAACTACATTTCCGAGATGGTGCGCAAGCGCGTGCGCTACGGCTCGGCAAGGTATTACACCGAGCCGGTCATTGTGCTTTACTGAAAAAGAGCCGCGCGCTCCCCGGCCCCTGTTTATATCAATTTCCTTCTCTTCTACTTCCATGCTCGGCCTTCTATCCGGCCCAACCGCGCGCAAGACCGTGCTGGGCCTCGTCATCCCCCTTGTCCTGCTTTTCGTGGCCTCGCGCCTCGGCCTCAGCCCTGCCGACTCCACCCTCGTGGCGGCCGGCTTTCTTGCAGGCATGCTCTTTCCGGACATAGACGTGCTCACAGGCTTCATACGCACCACTTTCCAGACCATGGTGCTCATAGTGCTCATGGGCTTCGCCATCCTCCTCTTCCCGTTTTTCTGGCCGATGGCCGAGGGCTACTGCCCCGTCTCAGCCATCGCCTCAGTCTCGCCCGGCCTCGACTCCGGGGCAGTCTGCCAAATCGGGCTGGCGATTCTGGTGCTGGCCGCCGCCTACGCGCTTTCATGGGTTCTTGTCGCCTGGATTCCGGCGAAAAACGCCTTCCACCAATGGACCACCGCCGCAGTGATGGCCGGCTCGGTGGGGATGCTAAACTCCGTCATCCACCTCTCCGACAGCCCCTGGCCTCTGGCGGCAGGCTTTTTCATCGGCTATGCAATCCACCTCCTCGCCGACTCGCCTCCGGCCGGCCTTCCGCTCTTCGGCCAGCCTGCAGCCAAAAAATAGAAACAATCAAGCCAGCCTCTTCATCGGCCCGCCAGCCAAAAACCAAAATAATCCCTCCCGCCCCGCTCACCGCAGGCATATCTGCCCCTTCTCGGCCGCCTCACCGGCTTCCCGGCAGCCCATCCTTGCGCCGGGCCGGGCATCCTATTTTAATGTCCTATGTTCCATATGTCATATATTCCGCATCGGGGTGTTTTGAATGGAATTTTCCGAGATAGTGAAAGCACGCTACGCAGCCAAGAAATTCGACGGGCGCGCGGTGGAGTCAGAGAAGCTGGAGGCCCTGCTCGACCTCATCCGCCTCTCCGCCTCCTCCTTCAATTTCCAGCCATGGCGCATCAAGGTGATTTCTGATGCAAAGACAAAGCAGGAGCTTCTGCCAGTCTCATGGAACCAGCCGCAAATCACCACCTGCTCGCATCTTCTCGTGTTCTGCGCGGACACCGATTTGGAGGGCCGCGCAAAGCAGCTCTATGCCAGCATGCTCTCCTCAGGCGCGCCCGAGGCTTC
>JAKAME010000024.1 GCA_021813025.1 Microcaldota archaeon | reverse complement strand
ATCTACGCGGTTGAGGACGAAATGCACGTCGCGGATGGCCTTCCGGCGGCGGATGAGGTGGTGCAGCTTCATGGCCGCGGTGCAGCTTGGTATTTCCGGCGTCATCAGCACGACGGCCGCATCCGAGGCAGTGATGACGTCCTCCACCACGTCGCAGAAGCCGGGGGCGCAGTCGACTATGACGTAATCGTAGTCAAGGCGGTTGATGACTTTGGGCAGGTTTTTCATCTGCCCGCAGCGCTCAAGGCCGATTGAGGAGGAGATGCAGCGCAGGCCGGTCGAGGGGTGCATGGTCAGGACATCCTCGATGTCTGCCTTGCCCTCCAGAAGGGTCTGCAGGCCGGTGCTCTGGTGCGGCAGGCCGAGATGGAAAAGGACGCAGGGGTTGTAGACGTCGGCGTCGACGATGACGACCGAGCGTCCGCTCATGCTAAGCAGGCTTGCGATGTTGACGGCCGTTGTTGTTTTTCCAACCCCTCCTTTGCCGGAAACCACTGCTATGACGCGTTTGGGCATCGGTTTTACCTTCACCCCGTGCTTTTGCCACAAATGTTAAAAAGAGAGGGGGCGTTAAAAGCGGCCAAAAACGCGCAAGGCAGCGGCGCTATGGCTAGTGGTGTAAGGACGTTGGAAAAGACGGAAAATTGAACGAAAAAAGAAGGTGGATTGGAGGAGACCTCTAATCCAAGAAGTCGTTCGGCGTGGGCGGCTCGGGCTTGTCCCCTTTCCGTTCCCGGATGGACTTCACGGTCTTGAGCAGCAGGTCGCGCGGCAGCGGCTCGTAGCCTGCGTATTCCTGATACCAAATCGCGCGCCCCTGCGTGGCCGAGCGCAAATCGTTTGCAAACCCGAACATTTCCGCAACTGCGACTTTGGCCAGCAGCGTCGCAGACTCGCCCTCCTGCTGGATGTCCATCATCTGCCCGCGCCTGCCGTTGATGAGAGTAATCACGGCGCTCATGTACTGGGCCGGCACGAGAATGGTGATTTTCTGCTTTGGCTCCTGCAATTGCACTCCGGCAATAAGCATGCCTGCATAGAGGGGCCGCTTGGTGGCCGGAATGATTTGCGCCGGGCCGCGGTGCACCGGGTCCTCGTGGATGGTGGCATCAAGGATTTTCACCTTGACACCGAACACCTTCTCCTTGCACAAAGGCCCCTTGTCCAGCGCCTCCTCGAAGCCCTGAATCACAAGCTCCATGATTTCGTTGAGATACTGCACGCCGCGCGTGTCGTTAATCAGAAGCGAGCGGTTGTGGATGTTCATCAGCGCCTTGGCTTCCTCGCGCGGCAGGCCGGCCTCCACCAGAGTCTCGACAAGCTGCTTGCCCTTGGGCCTGCCGTCTGGAATCTTGCCCTCCAGCATGGCGGCCATCACGGTTTCCTCCACAGGCTCGATGGAGAATTTTATCTTGGTGTGCTTGTTGGGGGACTTGCCCTCCACAAGCTCGCACTTGCCTGTGACGATTTCGCGGTAGACCACGATGGGCGGAGAGGTGGTGACAGGCACGCCCTTCTCCTTCTCGATTTTGTAGATAAGGATTTCGAGGTGCAGCTCTCCCATGCCTGAAATCAGGTGCTCGCCCGTCTCCTGGTTGAGCTCCACTTTCAGGGTGGGGTCCTCCTTGCCAAGGGCGCGCAGAATCATAATCAGTTTCGTGAGGTCTTTCGAGTCCTTGGCCTCGATGGACTTGGTGATGACAGGCTCGGAGTAGTGCTTGATTTGCTCGAAAGGCACCACTTCGCCGGTGGAAACCGTCTCGCCCACGAACACGTCGCGCAAGCCGACGATGCCGACGATGTTGCCCGCAATCACGTTGTCGACCATGACGCGGTCGGGGCCCATGTAGATGGCCACCTGCTGCACCTTCTCGGATGCCATGCGCGCGGCCATGTAAAGCATGTCTCCCTTGCGCACGCGGCCGGAGAAGAGGCGCACAATCGCCACCTCGCCGGCGTGAGGGTCGTTCACCACGCCTATGCACACGCCGATTGTCTTTCCTTCGGCAGAGCAGAGCAGCAGGGCCTTGCCGTCGTCGGAATTGATGTCGCCGTGCCAGATTTGCGGAATGCGGTATTTCTGCGCATCAAGCGGATTGGGCAAATGCTCGAGAATCATTGTGAGAAGCACTTCGTCAAGGGGCGCTTTCTCCTGCAATATGTTGTGCTGGCCTTGGCGGCAGTGGTTGAAGATGTCCGAGAACTTGATGTTGAACTTGTTCATGGCCTTGATGGACACGGCCCACTTGTGGAAGGCCGAGCCGAAGGCGATGTTGCCCTTCTTGACGTCGATGTGCCATTCGTCGCGGAATTCCACTGGCGCGTATTCCTCGATGAGCTTGTTTACCTGCATGATGATTTTGAGAAGCCTCTGCTGCATCTGCTCGTCGTTTAGCTGCAATTCGTTGATGAGGCGGTCGATTTTGTTGATGAAAATTACAGGGTGGGCCTTCTCTTTCAGCGCTTGGCGCAGCACCGTTTCGGTCTGGGGCATCACTCCTTCGACCGAATCAACCACAAGGACGACTCCGTCCACGGCCCTCATCGCCCTCGTAACATGCCCGCCGAAGTCCACGTGGCCGGGCGTGTCGATGAGGTTGACCAGCCAGTCCTGCCCGTTCATCTGAAACGCTAGGGAGATGTTGGCCGCCTTGATTGTGATGCCTCTCGCCTGCTCCTGCTCGTCGAAGTCCATCATGCGCTGCTCGCCGGCGGTTTCCTTGGAAATAAGGCCTGCGCGGGCCACCAGCGAGTCGGTCATGGTGGTCTTGCCGTGGTCCACGTGGGCGCAGATGGCCACGTTTCGCACGTTCTTGAGATTGCCCATCATTTTCTGGACTTCGTCGACGACATACTCTTTGCGGACCATGAATACGACCTCTAAAACCCCGGTTGGGGGATAATCTGCCCACTAAAGCAGAAGATGACATGTTGTTCGCCGAGAAATTTAAATAGGTTTGCCGGCGGCGGCAGTTTAAATAAGCCCATGAGCGATGAGATGGGATATGAAAAAAGGGAAAAAAAGCAGGAAGAGGATTTCGGAGGGCCGGAAAGCCAGGAAGAACTCTTCGGCTCGGCATCGGGCCGGTTCCCGTCCTCGTTCCCGTCTTCGGGCCCATTCCCATCTTCATTCTTCTCCTTCCCGTGCTTTCATCTGGTTCGTGCGCCACGCTCAGGCCGAAGGCAACGAGCGCCACATCTTCAACGGCAGCCGCATAGACGCCCCGCTCACCAGTCTGGGCGGCGCGCAGGCCGGCTATTGGGCAGCTCATTTCCCATTCAAGCCGGATGCAATACTCACAAGCCCTCTTCTGCGCGCGCGGCAGAGCGCCGAGCCGCTCTCCGAGCGCTTTGCCATGCCTGCCCTGTCGTTTCCTCTTGCCATGGAGCAGGATTACGGCCAACTGAGCGGCAAGAGCCGTGACCGGCTGCTCGGGCCGCGCTACCGAAAATATTTTCATGTCTCCCCATCCGGGCAGATGTACACCCTGCGCGCGCCGGGCGGAGAGTCTTGGGATGACTTGAAGGAAAGGGCGCGCAAATGTTTGCGCTGGCTGGACAGCCATTATGCAGGCAAGAAAGTTGTTGTGGTGTCGCATTCGGACTTCATGAACTGCGCCTACGGCGTGCGCCATCGCCTTGACAACCATCATGTGTGGATGCGCGAGGACGTGCCCAACTGCGGAACGGTCAGGCTGTAAGAAAACGGCGGGCGTTGAAGATGGACAATAAAACAAACGCCGCAGTTCGGATTCGCTCTCTTTCTGTCAGTTCTTCTTGGAAAAAGCGCTGGGGCAGGCCGGATACCGAAGTCTGGCTCATGCGCCACGGCAGGGCCGGGGGCAACCGCCGCCATCTTTTCAACGGCACAAAGCGCGACCCGCCGCTGACGGAATTGGGAAAAAAACAGATGAGGGCGGCTGCAAAGGCAATGGCGAGGGCAATGAAAGGCAGGCCAGATGCGATTCTTGTCTCCCCTATGCTGCGCGCGCGCCAGAGCGCCTATCCGCTGGCCAAAAAATTCAGGCTAAGGCCGATTGTGCTGCCCCTGCTGACCGAGCAGGCCACGGGAGCATGGACAGGCAAGTCGGCAGTAGAAATCTGCCGCCAGCACCCGGAACTCTTCTACCGCTACGCAGGCGGGCGCGTCAGCCATTTCTTCAGGCGCGCGCCGGGCGGCGAGCCTTGGGCCTCGGTGCTGGGGCGGGCCGGCAGGCTTTTGAATTACCTCAAAAAACATCACAGGGGAGAGAGGGTGGTGCTGGTTTCGCACGGGGTGCTGCTGCTTGCCTGCATCAGCCGCCTGTGCTCCAAAAAACCGCCCGCCCTGCTGGAATTGCGGCTGAAAAACGCAGAGCCGGTCAGAATGAGGATATGAAGGTGAGAAGGGGGCGACAGACAGATTTGTGTTGGGGTGAAAACCATGCGCATCGCGTTTTTCGAATTGGAAGGCTGGGAGAAAGGGCCAATCAACGCAAGGCTTGGCAGGGGAAACCAAATCACGTGCATCAGCGGCCCCCTCAATGACGGCAACATTGCACAGGTGCGGGATGCCGAAGTGCTTGGCCTGTTCATCTATTCCAGGCTTGACGCCAAGCGCCTTGCAAAACTGCCCAAGCTGAAAATGGTGGCCACCTTCTCCACGGGCTTTGACCACATAGACGTGGCAGAATGCACCCGCAGGGGGATAGCGGTGGCCAACGTGCCCACCTACGGCTCGCACACGGTTGCCGAGCACACAATGGCGCTCATGCTGTCTTTGGCCAAGAAAATCATCCTTTGCGCCGAGCGCACGCGCGCAGGCGATTTCTCCATCGAGGGCTTGCGCACATTTGACTTGGCCGACAAGAATCTTGGCATGATAGGATTCGGCCGCATTGGCTCGCAGGCCGCGCGCATGGCGCGCGCGCTGAGCATGAAAGTGTGGGTGTATGACCCCTATGCCGACGACAACCTGCTTGATTTGCTGCGCTGCCAGAGGGCGCGCACGCTTGACGAGCTGCTGGCCAAGGCAGACGTGGTCACCCTGCACGCCCCCCTCACTCCGCAAACAGAGCACATCATCAACAAGGCCACAATCTCCAAGATGAAGAAGGGGGTAATCATCATCAACACCGCGCGCGGCGGGCTGATTGACACGCAGGCGCTGGTGGAGGGCCTTGATTCAGGCCATGTGGGCGGCGCCGGCCTTGACGTGCTGGAGGAGGAGACGGCCATAAAAGAGGAGCGCCAGCTCGCAGCGCCGGAGTTCGCGGCCTCGGTGAACATGAAGACCCTGGTGGCCAATCACCGCCTGCTCAACAAGCACATGAACGTCATAATCACGCCCCACAACGCCTTCAACAGCCATGAGGCGCTGCGGCGCATCCTTGACACCAGCATGGACAACATCGAGGCTTACGTCCGCGGCAAGACGGCCAATGCGGTGAATGGGAAGGAACTGGCCGGGAAAAAGCGGAAAGCGCGCGCAAAAAAGAAAAACAAGAGATAATACGTTTGTTTTTAACTTTTGTCAGAGTGCTGCGCCCATGAATCTCTCGCCCAAGCAATGGGTTGTTCTCACCGCCCTCATCAGCGGCGTGGCAGTCTATTACAATTCGACAGCAGTTAGGGGAGTGGATGCGACCAGCTTTGCCATGGCGAAAAACCTGCTTGCGACTGTGGCTTTGCTCGGAATTGCGGCCATCGGCACGCAATTGAAGCAATTCCAGTCATTCTCCCGCCAGCAGTGGCTCCAGCTTCTTGCCATTGCAGTTATCGGAGGCTCCATTCCATTCGCCCTCTTCTTCGGCGGCTTGTCGATGGCGGCAAATGGCGCGGGCGCCTCATTCATTTACCGCCTCCTGTTCATTTTCTCCGCCATTCTGGCCCTAGCCTTTTTGCGCGAAAAGCCGAACTGGAAAACGGCAGGAGGCGTCGGCCTCATCCTTCTGGCAAATCTGCTGCTATTGCTCAATTTCAAGAGCTTCGCAATCGGAACCGGCGAGCTTATGGTGCTTGCTGCAACGCTGATGTGGTCGGCAGAGAATATTCTGCTCAAAAAGGCGCTGAATTGGATAACGCCGGATGCGCTTGCGGCCGCGAGGCTTGGAATTGGCGGCATGATATTGCTGGCGGCAATGGCCGTGATTGCTCCGGCAAGCGTGGCGTCTGTTGCCGCGCTGCCGCTCCTTCCTCTCATCCTCTCCGCCCTTCTCATCCTCGGCTTCACCATGACATATTATCGCGGACTGGCAGGCACAAGTGTGAGCGAGGCAACGGCCATTCTCACTCTTGGCGGACTGGTCAGCGCGCTCCTGCCAATCTTGCTGAACAACAGGCTGCCGGGCGTGATTGAAGGCCTGTCGCTTGCCCTCATCGGGCTTGGCGTGGCGATTATACTCGCAACCGCAAGCAAGCGCGCCGCCTCGGACGGCATGAGCCCATGCAAGGCATAAGGCGGCCGAACGCGGCCTGCTTGAGCAGGGCATCCGGCACCGACCGGCGGCTGGACGAGCCATCCGGCTTGGCGCTGGCGGCATCATTTTCTCTCCCTCCAAACCAGCTCGGCCTCTGCGGGCCGAAAAAGACGGCGTGGGGGAATCCGCGCAAACTGGCCGTTGCCCTGAAAAAATTCCGCGCGCCATATTCCTATCTCTCGCTCATTGCGGACGCGAACGGGCTGGAGCCTTTTGATTATGATGTTGTGGAAGCTTTTTGGCTGGGGAACAAACTGCTTGAAGGAATAAACGGCGAGGACATGGCCGCCGTCATTAGAAAGCGCTTTGTTGCCCCTTCTTTTCTTTCCAGCGGGCGCGCCGAAACGCTGGCATCCGGACTTCCGCCCAAAGTGCGGCCGCACCATTCATTCCACGTGTTCTACATAGGCTCGATTTCAGGCGTGCTCAAGCGCACGCGCGCAGAGCTGGACGCCTGCCGCGTTGCTTGGGGAAAAGTAAAAAAAGTGAAAGACAAGAGCGTTCAGGTTTCCTATTCCCCGCTCGTGCTGAATGCAAAAAACAAAGGCGCGGGCATTGAAAACAAGAATGCTTGTCTTGGCTCTCGGAAACTTGCCGATTGGAAATTCGATTCTTCCCGCTTCTCCCTCTCATCCGGAGACTTGGTTGCCTCCCATTGGGGCGTGCTGGCCGCAACAATAAGCCCGCGGCAGGCCAACAACCTTGAAAAATACACCCTTCTCAACATGGAATTGTTCGGCAAGCGCCCGCCTGAGTGAGCAAATGGCTTCTTCCCAACCAGCCCCCCAAAAGCGCCTGCGAATCAGCTTCTTCTCATTCACCTGCTGCGAGGGCTGCCTTGTGGAGTTTCTGGAAGTGCTCAACACCAAGTATTTCGAATGGGCGCCGCTTATGGACGTGCGCCACTGCCGCCTGCTGAAAGGGAAGAACGTGCTGGACGAGATGGATGTGGCCATAATAGAGGGCGGCATCAGCTCGCAGAAGGAAGTTGAGCGCGTGCTGGAAATCAGGCGCCTGGCCAAGAGGGTGGTGGCCATCGGCTCATGCGCAATAACCGGCGCTCCGAACAATTACAGGAATTATTTCGACGCCAAGACTCTGGAGGAAATCAAGCCCATTCTCGAGCGCTTCGGCCACCGCGAGAGGGTGACGGGCATAGGCGAAGTGGTGAAGGTGGATGCGGAGGTGCCCGGCTGCCCGATAATGCACCCGAAATTCATCGAAGTGCTGGAAGGATACATGAAGGAGTTCGGAGTATTGGCGCCTAATGAGACAAACGAGGGGGAAGAGCATGCATAAGGACGATTTCGAGCTTCACATCGAGGGCCTGAGCAAAATAGAGGGCCATGCCGGCCTTGACGTCAAGGTGCGCGACGGCAAGGTTGCTGACGTGCGCCTGTCAATGAGCGAATACAAGCGCTTCTACACCCAAGCCATGAGGGGGCGGATGTACAATTCCATCCCGGCCATGGTGTCCCACATCTGCGGCACATGCTCGATTGCGCACCAGATGGCGTCAATTGAAGCAGTGGAGCGCGCCGTGGGTGCGCGCCCGTCCGAGCAGACGCTGCTTTTGCGCAAGCTGAGCCTGTGGGGCCTGAATTTGCGCGACCATGCCATGCACCTCTACCTCTTCTGCCTGCCTGATTTGGTTGGCGTTGATTCCGTGCTGGATTTCGGGCCGGAATACCATGAGCTTGTGAAAACCGCATTTGATGTCAAGACGGCGGGCAACCATCTGTGCACCGAAATAATAGGCGCTGCGGTGCATCCCACGCGCGCGCAGGTGGGCCGCTACTCGCAGGTGCCTGATTCGGCCAAGACAAAGGAGCTTGTGCACGAGCTGCTGGAAGTGCGCCCGCGCGTGCTGGAGCTGATTGACCGCTTCGCTGACTGCAGCTTCAAATTCGACGTGCCTACGCGCTATGTGGCCATACGCAGCCCTGACTTCTCCTACTTGGGAGACGTGATATGGGACAGCAACGGGCACAAGGTGCCTGAGCAGGATTACTTTGACCACCTCAAGCGCGTGATTATTCCCTACTCGCAGGCAACAGGCTTCCGCTACGAGGGCTCGCCATACATGGTGGGCGCGCTGGCGCGCATGAACCTGCATCGGGACACTTTGCATCCTGACACGCGCCGTGATGCTGCCTCCGCGCTCAAGCGCTTCCCGTCCCACAACCGCTATGACGCGGAAGTCGGGCAGGCGATTGAGATGCTCAACGCCATCGACCGCTCGACCGATGCGCTTGAAGGCAGGGAATTCGTCAAGGAGGAAACTCCCCTGCCGCCTGCGAAGGCGGGCGTTGGGGTTGGCGTGATTGAGGCCCCGCGCGGCACGCTGTATTACATGATTGAAGTGATGGCTGACGGCAAGGTGCGCGAGGGCCTGCCGGTGATTCCGACCGCGCAGAACCAGGTGCACATGGAAATAGACATCGGCACGCTGGTGCAGGAGAGTTTGGAGCTTCCTAAAGAGCAGATTGAGCACGAGATTGAGAAGCTCGTGCGCGCCTACGACCCCTGCGTTTCATGCGCCACGCACTTCTTGAAAGTGAGATGGGACATCAGGAACCGGAAGAAGAGGTAGTTTTTGCGCTCACGTGCTCCAGCTCGCGCAGCACGTCTTTTGCTATCTGTTCTTTCTTTCCTTTTGACGGCACGCCGATTATTGCTACCGGGCCAAGAAGGCCGAATTTGTCTAATAGCAAAAGCTGGCCAGCCAAGTCAAAATCATGCAAAGAATAGGCTGCATCGGATGGCGCAAGCGCGCGTATGCCGTGCAGGTGAACCACTTTCCTTATTCCCTGAATTGTGTCGATGAAAACCAGGCTTTGTTTCTGCGGGATGTCCATTCGGGTTGGCTCGAATGGCTGGAAATCCAAGTCTTGGCGGGCTTTTTGCAGGAGAGGAAGAAGGCGCAGGGGCATGGAATCTGACGGGGTGAGCGGATTGCCGACCACATGGACGACCGGCCGCGTTTTGGTTTTCAAGACCATGAATAGCCCTCGACGAGATTTGAACTCGTGACCTCCTGTTGTCTCGAGAACGGAGAACCGCGCATCCCGACGGACGGGCGGTTTTCCGGGGTTTTTTGGCCTCCGGCCAAAAAAGCCCTACGAGACAGGCGCTCTGCCACTGAGCTACGAGGGCGTTTGGATGTGATTGCCTATTCTCCCCCGCTCAGAGACAGGCGCTCGGCCATCGTCAAGCGCGCAGCGCTTGGCGACTAGACGGGCCGAAGGCCCGGCGTACTGAGCTACGAGGGCAAACAAGCAGGCATATCCTCTTCGCCAAACATTAAAAACCGCTTCAATTGGCCTGCGCGCCAACCAATGGCTCGGAGAACTTGAATTCGGAGCGGAACGAGGCTGTCACATAGTCGTTGAAGGCTGATTTTGCCTCTGCGGCGAGCATTTTCAGCAGCTCGGCCGGAGCTTGGACAGGGCCTGGCCCGATGGCCAGTTCCCGGATTTTGCCGGATGGAACTGGGAAGGCCGGCCCCTCGTTCACATAAGACGGGGTGAATTTCGCAGGCTGGGAGTATGATGCATCCGCCAGCCTCTCGGCCACGAAAGGAAATTCTGTTGGCATTGTGCGCGAAACCCTGAGCAGGGTGAAAGTGAACTCCCCGGCTTTGTTCTTCTGGATGACGCCCTCAAAATATATTCTGCCCCCTCCATAATGGCGCGTGTATGGCTGGTTGGCGTGGGAGAACCAGCAGTAGAAGCCTGCGAGTTCTTTTTCTCCGGTCGGATTGACCCGTCCCGGGAATGGCCTAATCATGTACATGAACGTCGTCTCCGATTGCCTCTGCTGCCGCTCACGCTGGACACCTTTATAAGAATGCCAGAGCCGACCACGTCAGGAAACGAAAACCTGCCTTTTAGCCGACGAGGCCATACCAATTAAAAGCCGATTCGCGTCCAATTCATTCATGACATCCTATCAGACGCCAAAAGGCATGCGCGACTACAGCGGAGCTTCCATGGAGCGCCGCCGCCGCATGGCCAATGCGATAGAGGCCACCTACCGGCAGTGGGGATACCAGCCTCTCTGGACGCCTGCAATGGAATCAGTGCAGGCGCTGGGGGCCAAGAAAGGCTCTGACATGGCCGCCGGCGCCGAAATCGCCGGCCAGCTGTTCAAAATCGAGGACAGCGACATGGCCCTGCGCTTTGACTTGACCGTGCCGCTCGCGCGCTTTGCCGCCTCCCAAACCCTGCCCAAGCCCTACAAGCGCTATGCGATTGCGCCGGTGTGGCGGCGCGAGGAGCCGCAAAAGGGGAGGCTGCGCGAATTTTTGCAGGCTGACGCGGATATAATCGGATGCGCATCGATGCGGGCGGAGGCCGAGCTGCTGGCCATGGCGGCCGAGGCTCTGCGCTCGCTCGGCATTTCTGAATTCAATATTCTGCTCAACAACCGCAAGATTCTGCAGGGGCTTATTCTCAAGCTGGGACTGCAGAAACAGGAGGCGGCCGTGCTGCGCGCGCTTGACAAGCTTGACAAGCTCGGCAGCGCTGGAGTGGGAAAGGAGCTTGAGGCGGCCGGGCTGGCAAAAGCGCAGGCAAAGGAACTGCTGGACTTGCTGTGCGGCGACTGCAACGGGGACAACGCACTTGTGCTTGAAAAGGCTGAAGAGTATTCTGAAGACGGGGCCAATGAGCTGACGCAGATTCTTGAGGAACTGGCCGGCTACGGGCTGGAGAATGTCAGGATTGACCTCTCTCTGGTGCGCGGGCTTGGATATTACACAGGCCCGATTTTCGAAATTAGGGCTGGCGGGGGCGTCGGTTCAGTTGCAGGCGGCGGGCGATATGACGGCCTGCTGGGGCTTTACGGGCAGAATGATTCTGCGGTCGGAATCTCGTTCGGGATTGAAAGGCTGCTGGCATTGCAGGAAGAAAATGAGGGAAAAAAGAACTCCGACGACAGGGCGGCCCGCGTTTCGCCAACGCAGATATTGATTATCGGACTGGAACCTTCACTGCAAGCCCGCGTGCTGGCCATTGCGCGCGAACTGCGCGAGGACGGCCTGTGCGTTGAAACCGATTTGAACGGCAGGCCCATGCGCAAGCAGCTGGATTATGCAAACGCCACAGGAATACCGTTCGCGCTCTTTGTGGGAAAGAAGGAAGCGGAGAGCGGCAAATACGCGCTCAAGGATTTGAAAACCGGCCAGCAGAAAGAGATGACGATTGGGCAGGTGGCCGAGGAAATCACCGAAATGGAAGAGGAAGGCACGGATTGAAACCATGGAGTCTTCGCTTTCGTCCGCTCTGGACGCCCTGCGCAAGGGCGTCCCGCTCGTCATCCTTGACCACCCCCAGCGCGAGGGGGAGGCGGATTTGGTGCTGCACGCCGGCTTCTGCACGCCAGAGAATGTCCGCATACTGCGCACGCAGGCAGGCGGGCTGGTGTGCCTGGGCACAAATCAGGAGACTGCGAAAAAGCTGCAGCTTCCCTATGCCGCTGATTTGCTGCGCGAGAGCAACTCGCCAACCCTGCGCGCGCTGGCGCTGGGGCGCGCGCCTTATGGCGACCCGTCGGCATTTTCCATCTGGATTAACCACAAGAAAACCTACACCGGGATAACGGACAATGACCGCAGCCTGACGATTACTGAGTTTGAGAAGATGGTGGGCGCTAAGGGGCAGGACAAGGCCGCTTCTTTTGTCCAGAATTTCTATTCTCCCGGCCATGTGCCTCTCCTTATTGCGCGCGAACTGGGCGAGAGAAATGGGCACACCGAGCTGGCTCTCACGCTGGCTCGCGCGGCCGGCCTGACGCCGGCCATGGTGATGTGCGAAATGCTTGGCGAGGACTGGAAGGCTCTGGAATGGAAGAAGGCGCTTGTTCTGGCCAAGAAGATGGGATGGCCGGCCGTGAAGGGAGAAGAAATAATTGATGCAATGAAAGGAAACAGGCGAGGAAGCGGCTGAATTTTTCAGCCCAAGAATCCCCTTATTTTGGCCGCCTGCAGAATCTTTTCGCCCAAAGTGGATGTATGGCTGGAAATCAGGTCTGCCTTGATTTGGTCCGCGAGGCGGCCGTGGGCCTCGTCCGGCTGCCCGCCGGCGCGCTCGAAGGATGACTGGAGGCGCGCCTGCAGATGAGGCCCGGCAATCGAGAAATTGGCCGGATTGGCGAATTTGAGCGCATCCGCCAAATCCTCGTCTATTTTCACGTAAAGCTCATGCAGCTCGTCCCATTGCTGGCTTGAGAGGGCGGAGAGGCCCAGCAGTTCGGGCGGGATGCCCAAAGAGTAGAGGGCGCAGCAGAATGGGATGGCGCGCGGCATGGAGAGCCCCTCCACCGAGCGCGAGTAGCCGAAAAGCCCGACGTGCAGGCGGCGCGCGCGGCGCGATGGCACGTGCTTTGCTAAGGCGGAGATGAAAGGCTGCAGCTGCACCAGCTGCGCGCAGTATTCCTTCTCGATGAGGGAGCAGAGGGAAATGGCGCGCGGCTCGTCCACCGGCAGGGGAGCGGTCAGGGAATGGCGGTTTATCTGGCCGATTGCCTCGCGCACTTTTTCCTGCGGATAATCGTATTTGAAAGACGACTGGATGGTGAAGGTTTGGACCGATGGGTATTCGCGCAGGCAGTTGGATGTGTTGGTGGGCCTCAAATTTCCGCGGAACGGCGCGCTGCCCACTCCGATTATCGGATAAATGGGAACCGAAGTGCGCTCGGACGCCTCATGCAGCTTTTGCAGCGCAATCTTGTTGTAAAGCACGGCAGCGGCAGAGCCGTAGTTGAGGGCAGGGTCGGAGCGGGCGAGGAAGACGCGCAGGGAAGAAGGTTTTTCGGATGCTATGAGCTCGCCAGCGATTTTTCCCGCATTCAGCAGGCTGTCCCTGTCCTCCACAAGCGGGATGACGTTGATTGAAGAGGGAGAAAAGTCTCCAAGCCAGCCTGCTATTGTAGTGGAATCATCTGCCAGCACGGTTTCTTTTGCCTTTCCAACCACGAATTTTTTGTAGTAGGCGGATATGCGCCTCACTTCATTCGCATTGGTGGTCATGGGCAGGATGATTTCGAATATAGGGGGCACTTCGATTCCCATGGAATGGGCAACGTCAAAATGGCGGGGGATGGATTCAAGGGCTTCAAGAAGCACTTTTCCCTGGCTTGGCTCAACGGCCGGATTCGGCAGGCGGAAGGTGAGCCGATAATCACGGCCAAGAGGAAGAGTCTTGAAATACTCGCCATAGCGGTTGAGCAGCTTTGCCACCACGTGGGAATCGGTTTCCTTTCCTTCAAAATCCCACATCTGCTCCTGGCAGCCCAGATGCGAGAAGGCGTAGAAGGCCTCCTTTATCTCGCTCTCGGCCCCCAGCACCTGCTCCTCGGAGAAAAACGGGATTTGGACGTTGTCAGGATGCTGGGTGCTCATGGTAGCGGGTGCTTTGAGGTCGGAGAGCATGGAATGGGAATGGAGGGGAGAAATTTTTAATCTGTCTCATGGCTTGAGCGTAAAGTAGATTCGCCGATTTTTGGCCCCCTTGTTTTCCACCCTTGCCAGCTCGATGGTTCCGACCTCGCTGGTATTGCGCACGTGCGTTCCCCCGTCGGCCTGCGTGTCCACGCCCTCTATTTCGACAATGCGCAAAGTGGTGAGAGAGGGAGGAAGGGCGCCAGCTAATTTGACCATGCCCGGAAGCTTGAGGGCTTCTTCCCTCGGCAGGGAGGAAACCTTCACCGCATGGCCCTCCGCGCACAGGCGGCTGGCCTCGGAAATGACAGAATCAATCAGGGCGCGGTCGAACTGCTCCATGGAGAAATCAAAGCGAGACTGGCCAGCGTCGAGCTGGTTGCCTGTGATTAGCACGCCTTTTTTGAAAAACACGGCAGACAGCACGTGGCCGGCGGTGTGCATGCGCATAAGACGATGGCGGCGGGGCCAGTCAAGCTCGCCATGGATGGAATCGGAAGGAGAGAAAGAGCAAGAGCCGGGAGCAAGAAGATGGACTATTTCCCCGTCCATCTTTTTTACCTCTATTACTTCGGCCTCCTTTCCATCATTCATTCTCTTTATTTTCCCCCTGTCGCAGGGCTGCCCGCCTGAGGTGTAATATAACAGGGTGCGGTCGAGGACAAGACCTCCATCAGGCCGGACGGAAAGCACTTTGGCGTCGAAGGAGGTCGCGTAGCTGTCCGACTGGAAAAGCAAATCTGTCTGGGCCATGGGTTTGTCATGGGGTGTGGAAGGATTAAAAGGTTCATAGAAGAAGCATCGGATGGGAGAATAGCCATTCAAGGATGGGAGAAACATTCATAGGTGCTTTGCCATGTTCCGTTTTGTCATAGAAGACGCGCGGCGCTTCAAGAGCGCAATCGACTCCATCGTCAGCCTTATAGACGAGGGCGCGCTGGACGTCACGCCTGCCGGCCTCGTGCTCAAGGCCATGGACCCCTCGCAAATAGCCATGGTGTGCTTTTCCATGCCCAAGGCCGCCTTCGTGGAATACGAGGTGGGCGACGCGGTGCGCGTGGGCCTGAACTTCGACAGCCTCTCCAAAATACTGGCGCGCGCGCAGGGCGGGGAGAAGCTGGAAGTGGCGCAGGAGGAGAACAAGATAGCCATACGCTTCTACGAGGGCAAGCACAAGCGCTCGTTCAAGATTCCGGTGCTGGAGATGCCGCTTGGCGCGGGCCGCGAGCCTGCGATAGCCCCCGATTCTGTGGTGAAGATGCTGGGCAGCACGTTCAAGGGCCATCTGCGCGACGCCGCCCTTGTGTCCACCCACGTCAGCCTGCAGGCAGAAGAGGCCGGGTTCAAGATGGAGGGGCACGGCGACTCGTCTGATTTGATGGTGGAGCAGGAGAAGGATTCGCCCACTCTCATCGAGTTGAAGGTGACGCAGCCGTCCAGGGCCACCTTCCCGCTGCAGTATCTGGAGGACATTTCCAAGGCCTGCCCGGAGGCCGCGCCCCTCACGCTGAATTTGAAGACAAACGCGCCCCTGAAAGTGGAATACGAGGTTGAGGGGGCGAAGCTGAGCTACTATTTGGCGCCGAGAATAGACAGCGACTAAGGTGCTTGAATGAACTTCTCGGGCAACGACGATGTGAGTGAAATTCTTGCTAAATCAAATCCGACTGCTTCGAAATTGTGGCGAATCGCCAATGTGAGCATTGTTTTAGCGGTTTTGGGCGTGGCCACAGGTGTATTTTTACTCGTTTTGACGATACTCTTCGGAAGCAGCGAGCCTGGCGGTTTGATTGATATTCTGCCCGTTCTGTCAATGCTCTCTGTCATGGCGGCCGGATTGGCCTATTTCGTGTTTTGCGTCTGCTTCATCGCCATCGCCATACTCTTCAAGGATTATATTTGGGCAATTGCAATTTTTCTCTTCTCCATTCTGGCCGTGTTGTATCGAGGCTTCAAAGCCAGGGAAATAAAGACCAAGAACACCGCGCGGTAGGCTGATTCACCAGTGGCACTCCAACCAGCTGGTCCGTCATCATTTTATAGTTTCGCTCAGATGCACCCATGAGCTAAAAATCATACGAGGTGCGTCCAATGGTATCTATTCCTGAAAAAATAGTCAAGCCGCTCAAATACACTTCATTGGACGGGCTGTCCGAAAAGCAGATTGGCCAGCACCACGACGTTTTGTATGCGGGATACGTGAAAAAGACGAATGAAATAAGAAAGGCGCTGGAAACAGTTGACAAGTCGGCCACCAACGCCACCTTCTCGCAGCTTCGCGAATTGAAGGTTGAGGAAACCTTCGCCCTCAACGGAGTGAAACTGCACGAGTTCTATTTTGACAATCTGGGCGGCAAAGGAAACGAGGCGAGCGGGACGATTGGCGAGTGGATAGCGCAGGACTTTGGTTCTTTCTCTGCTTGGGCGGAGGAATTCAAGGCAGAGGGCATAGCCTCGCGCGGCTGGGTGGTGCTGGCCCTTGACTTGGAGGAGGGAAGGCTGCACAACTTCGTGTGCGACATACACAATCAGGGCGGCATCTGGGCCGCCGTGCCGGTGCTTGTGCTGGACGTGTACGAGCACGCCTACTTCCTTGACTATGCGACCAACCGCAAGGGCTATCTTGAGGCGTTCATGAAAAACGTCAAATGGGAAGAGGCCAACGACGTGATAGAAAGATACCATTTGGAGACGTTCCGCAAAAACAGGAAAGGATAGAAAAACTAGTCTGTGTTCGGCTCAGGCCTGTCGAACTCCTTGTATTTTTTGAAATATTTCCACAGGTTGGCCAAATCCCTTTTGTAGAACTCTTCTGCCCGCGGGTGGGTGGTCAGCACCGCCTGCCCGCAGTCGATAAGGTAGGGGCCCTTGTCTGTCATCAAAATGTTGTATTCCGACACGTCGGCATGCACAAGGCCGCCCTCGCGCATTTTGTTGAGGTCTGAGAGAAGCAAATCATAATCTCCGTTCGGGTCTTCCGAGCCGATGTCTGACAACTGCGAGTATGGCACGCCTTCCACGCCAAGGAATTCCATGGCGAGGATGTTGGCCTTGAAGGCGATGGGGTCAGGCACACGGCAGCCCAAGTCGTGCATGATGGAGAGGTTCTTGTACTCCTTCTGAGTCCAGGCGTGTATCAAATCAACGCCGTTGCGCGTGTTGGCGAAGCGCCTGTCGCCTTCCATGTACTGCTGCATGTGCACGAATGACGGCGAGCGCAGGCGGTACATCTTGATTGCGACAAATCCGCCCTCTGCTGTTGTGCCGCGGTAGACGTTGGCTTCCTTTCCTTCCGCAATGCAGTAGTCTATTGATTTGAAGACGCCCTTCTTCATGAATTTCGTGAGGCTGATGAGGGAGGTGCGGTCGAAGACCCCCTCCTCGAGGGGCCAGAGGTTCTTGTCCATCTTGTCCTCGCGGCGGGGGCGCTTTTTCTTTGACTGGCGGAGGGCCATGAAAAGGGATGGGAAAGAGGGGTTAAAAAGAAGATAGAGAAGGGCGGAATCCTGCGCGTCAGTTGGAATAAATGGGATGCTCCTGCACCAAGCGGACCATCGCCTGCATGGTCTGGAATGAAACGTGCTGCTGCTCCAGCTCACGCATCACTTCGCTCGCCTGCGCCTTTGCGTCCGGCATCCCACCCAGCGTGAGGGCAAAACGATACACGATGGCCATTTGAAGGTGGTCCAGCACTGCTTCAGCCTTGACCAGCTCGCCGGCCTCGATGAGCAGGCGGACCGCCTGCTTAAGCCCGTGCACCTGCCCGGACGTCACCGGCGGCACCGCCGCCTCAAAGCCTGCCTGCTCAAAAAAGCAGGCCTTGAGCAGGGCCCAAGCCACGTCCACCGGCTGCTGGCGGTAAAAGCACAGCGACTTGCGCTCAAGATAATCGGCATACTTGCGCGCGTCCGGGGAGGACGCGTGCGTTTCCACCACCATGTGCATCTCAAGCATGGCGTCGCCAGCGTCCTTGGCGCCGGTCGCCTGGGCCAGGAGGGGAACCTGTTTCTCAAGCCGCTGAAAGAGCTCGTGGGCCCTTTTCCAGTCGGAAAACACGGCTTGGCCGTGGCAGAAAATCGTGCGCGCGGCCGAGTTCCAAAACTCGTGGTTGGCGGGGTTTTTCTCAATCTTGCGGATTGCAGACTCAACATAGTGCATGGCCAATTCGGGACGCTGATTGGCCGGATGCAGTCCTAGGGTTTTATTCACCATGTTTATCCTTTTAGTAAAACACTATTTATATTGCTTTCGGTGCTGCGAAACCCCGTCCGCCCCATTTAGCGGCTGATGTACCCCCTGTTGCGCAGCCAGTCGGCCTGCAAATGGTTGTAGCGCCAAATCACGTCGCCGCGCTTCTCGCCCTCGATTTTCCAGGGCTCCACAAGCACGATGTCGCCTTGGCGCACCCAGATGTTGCGGCGGATTTTGCCCGGAATGCGGCAGAGGCGCTCACGGCCGTCCTTACACTGCACCTGCAGGCGGCCTCCGCCCACGTTTCCAATCACCACGCCGAGGATTTCGCCCTCGCGCGGCAGGCGGATGCGGATGAAGGGCGACTCGCCGCCCGGCCCGGGGGCAGGAGACGAAGAGCCGGAAGCCGGATGGGAGGATGGAGGCTCGGACGCTGCCCTGGCAGCGCCGGACGGGGCAGGTGCGGAAGATGGAGCGGTAGCGTCTGCCATGTTCTAACCTCTACTACCTTGCCGGCGCGCGGGCCCCGCAGGCCTCGCACACCAGCGTGCGGATGCCGTGCGCGCCGTCCACAAGCTTTGTGTCCGGGCGCTTGCACTCCTTGCACACCACATAGGAG
>JAKAME010000086.1 GCA_021813025.1 Microcaldota archaeon | reverse complement strand
GGATAGGAAAAAAGCGGAAAGAGAAGGTGAATTCATGAAATGCGTTTTCGAGGCTTTGATGGAGAAGAAGGCGGAGCTGCTCAAGGTGCTTGAGGCAGACCCCTACGGCGAGCAGTCCGCCGCGCCCTATGAGAAGATGAGCTTCGCGCGCCTTGGCTACAAGATGAAGGAGGGCGCGCAGGTTGCGGAGGAGAAGGACAAGCTCTACCTCGTCTTCCGCGGCTCTGACGATTATTTGCCTTTCGTGAAGGCCAGGCTGGAGGGTTTGGCGGTGCAGGCGCCGGCAGAATGCTCGGCCCGCGTCATGGCCAAAGTGGAGGAGGAGGAGAGCGGCGCGGAGCAGGGAATGGGCGCCATTTTCGGATAATTTTTTTCCAATTTTTCGTCGTGCGCACGGCTGGGTTTTTATATCCGCAGAGGTGAAGAGCCGCCATGCTCGGCCGCAAAGACCTAAACGGCTTCACGCCATGGTCGATGGGCGAGGAGGAGCTGCTCGCGCTGCTCAAGACAGGCCGCAACGGGCTTTCCGAGCGGGAGGGCGAAGGAAGGCACGCCACCTTCGGGCTCAACGAGCTGACCGGCAAGAAGAAGCGCGGCCTTGTCATCCAGTACGTTTCCTACTTCCTCAACCCCCTAATCCTGCTCCTCATAACGGTGGGCATAGCCTCCTATCTCACAGGAAACGCGCTCAGCGCGGGCATCATCTTTTTCATGGCCTTCATCTCGGCCAGCCTCAGCTTTTATCAGGAATACAGGGCCAGCGACGCGGCCGACAAGCTGCGCAAGATGATTCGCAACACCGCGTCGGTGGTGCGCGGCGGCACGCAGCGCGAGATTCCGCTCAAGTTTTTGGTGCCGGGGGACATCATCCGCCTCTCGGCAGGAGACTTGGTGCCTGCAGACTGCCGCCTGCTTAGCGCGAAAGACTTTTTCGTAAACCAGGCCTCGCTCACGGGCGAGTCGGTGCCTGTGGAAAAGAACCCCGCGCCTGTGAAGAGGGAGGCCGGAATCACGGAGCGGCTCAACCTCATCTATCTTGGCTCAAGCGTGGTGTCCGGCAGCGCCGAGGCAGTGGTGGTGAGGACAGGGCTTGACACCCAGTTCGGCGAGCTGACGCGCCGCCTCTCGCGCACCGGGGCGGATACGGCGTTTGACAAGGGAATCAAGGACTTCTCCATCCTTATGGTGAAGTTCGTGCTTGTGCTCGTCGTCGCCATCTTCCTCATCAACGCTTTCCTCAAAAACGACATGCTCGAGGCCCTGCTCTTCGCCTTGGCGGTGGCCGTGGGCCTGACGCCCGAAATGCTGCCTGTCATGGTGACCGCCAACCTCTCGCAGGGGGCAACCAGCATGGTAAAGAAGGAGGTAATCGTCAAGCGCCTTCCCTCCATCCAAAATCTTGGCGCAATGGACGTGCTTTGCACAGACAAGACAGGCACGCTGACGGAGGACCGCATCCAGCTGGTGCGCCACGTGAACATGGAGGGAAAGGAGGACGACACCGTTCTGCAGCTGGCCTACCTCAACAGCCTCTACCAGACGGGCCTGCGCAACCCCCTCGACTTGGCCATCATGCAGCACGACATAGCCTCAATCGCAGACAAAATCAACGGCTTCCACAAGATAGACGAGATTCCCTTTGATTTCATGCGCAGGCGCATGAGCGTGGTGGTGGAGCGCCCTGACGGCCACCACATGTTCATTGCGAAAGGGGCGCCTGACTCCGTCCTGCCCGCCTGCACCCACGCGGTGAGGAAGGGCAGGCGCGTGATAATGGACGAGGCGGACAGAAAGAAGGCCGGGGCGCTCTATGACCAGCTCTCGGAAGACGGATTTCGGGTGCTGGCGCTGGCCTCCAAGCGCGTGCCCAAGGAGAAGAAGGCATATGCTGTTGTGGACGAGACTGCGCTGTGCTTCGAGGGATTCGTGGCCTTCCTTGACCCGCCCAAGCGCACGGCGCGCACCAGCCTCGCCGAGCTTGTGAAGCGCGGAATAGAGGTCAAGATTCTCTCCGGCGACAACGAGCTTGTCAACCGCAAGATTGCGCGCGACGTCGGCCTGAACATCAAGGGCATCATCACGGGAACCGAAATAGACAAGGCATCCGACGATTCGCTGGCCGTCTTGGCCGAGCAGAACACCATATTCGCGCGCGTCTCGCCGATTCAAAAAGAGCGCGTCATTCTGGCTTTGCAGCGCAACAAGCACGTTGTGGGCTTTTTGGGGGACGGAATCAACGACTCGCTCGCGCTCAAGACATCGGACGTGGGCATCTCGGTGAACACTGCCGCCGACGTTGCCAAGGAGTCTGCGGACATCATCATGCTGCGCAAGAGCTTGCATGTTTTGTACGAGGGAGTTGACGAGGGGCGGCGGACCTTCTCCAACGTGATGAAATACCTCAAGATGGGCTCCTCCTCCAACTTCGGCAACATGTTCTCTGTAGTAGGCGCCTCGATTTTCCTGCCATTCCTGCCGATGGCGCCGCTGCAAATCATCCTCAACAACTTCCTCTACGACATGAGCCAGCTCGGCATACCCACGGACAACGTGGATTCCGAGGACTTGCTGAAGCCCGCCAAGTGGAGCACGAGCTTCATCCGCAACTTCGTTGTCTACATCGGCCCCATCTCCTCCATCTTCGACTACCTGACTTTCGGGGTCATGCTCTTCGTCTTCTCCGCATCGGCGCCCGTATTCCAGGCAGGCTGGTTCATCGAGTCAATCATGACGCAGACCTTCATCATCCACATCATACGCACAAACAAGATTCCGTTCGTCCAAAGCTGGCCCAGCCGCAAGCTGCTGCTGCTCTCCATTGGCATAGTCGCAACCGCCTTCTTCCTTGTGCTTGGGCCTTTCAGGGCCTACTTCGGCTTCGGCGAGCTGCCGCTGGCCTATTTCCCGATACTCTTCGGCATGGTGGCGGTGTATCTGGTGCTGACGCAGCTCATCAAGGCGCAGCTGATAAAGAGAAAGATAATCTGAGGAGCGGCAGGCCTGCGCATTTATATATTATAACACAACTAATAACACTTTATGTTGTCTAACAGGGGTTACATAAAATCCGGAGTTGGCGAGCCGGTCATCAGGAAAATGCTGGAGCCGAGGTTTGTAAACAGCCTCCCGCTGACAGACAAGCTTCTGTTCATGGCCCACGCAAGCTGGGAACGGGGCCTGATGGAACAAAAAAGGAGCTGGGCGCTTCATTACATGCTGCATGCCTACATGTGCGCGCTCAAGCCCGAAGGGGGCGTGCAGGGCTATGGGGTGGACACGAACGATTCCCGCCGCATGGCAGTTTTGGCGTATGCATTGCAATTGCGCTCCAATCATGCCGAGCGGGCGGACAAAATCATGAAAGCAATCAACTTGGAGAAAGTTGATGGGTTCAAGAAAGGCAGGCCGGAGCAGCCTCTGCTGTCCGAAGACAAATTCTGCCAGACTGTCCTTTTTTCAGAATATTACAAGATGCTCGTCAATAAAATAGATGACAGCATCTTCGGAAAAGTTGGCCTGGATGGCTCGGTATTTCGAAACGGGGTTTTGGAAGACAGAGACGGGTTTTATCTTACCCAATATTGGGGGAAAAATGAGACTCGCGACGATGCTTTCAGAAAGGCATTCGATGCGGAACAAGACCCCCTAAACCTTGCATACAAATTAAACAGCATTGAGCGGAGGTTTCTGGAGAGAAGCCTCAAAGACGGGACGCTCGAAGTGCCCGGCGCAGACCGGGCCTCCAAACAGGCGAAGAAAGCCGAAATAATAGAATTGCTTGGCGCTTACGGGCGGGTCTTGCAAATCAAGTTCATGCCGCTGGAGTTGCATTACGAGGGCCCTGAGGAGATGGCGCTCAAAAACTGAACCGCGCCCTGCAGACTATCGTCATTCTTCTTTTTCCTTCATCCATTCCGGCACTCTGCTCGGCAGCTTGGGTATCTTCCCTTCCTTCACCAGCCTCTCCATCATCTTGTGCAGCCCGCTGCCGTATTGCATTGCTTTTTTTGGCCGCTCAACTGCCAGCTTGGGCACGCCAAGCTCGACCGCCAGCTTTCTCAATAATGGTTTTTTCGCCACCCCGACATCAAGCTTTTCAAAAAGAGGCACGG
>JAKAME010000023.1 GCA_021813025.1 Microcaldota archaeon | reverse complement strand
TCTATGCGCTCAAGCTCGGCAAAGCATGGGGGAAAAAGTGGCTCGCGCCCTTTGGGAAGCTTGAGCTGCACCAGCGAGCCCAGCGCTTCCTGCGAGCGCGAGACCATGCCCGCTTCAATTGGCTCCCCTGCCATCTGCGCGCCTTTTGCAGCCTGCCCGGCCGAGCCGGAGCCTTTTTGGACTGACTCGCCGGCCGGATGGGGGCCTTTTTGAGAGCCCATGCCGGTTCCCTTACGAGGCTCCTGCCGTGAGGCCTTCGACATAATTCTTGAAGGCTGCGGTGGTCAGCGAGCTGCCGGCGACGTTTTTCGGTATGTCCAGCTCGTTGATTTTCTTGCCCACCACAAGCTGGGGCAGCGAGGCGTTGAACTTGCCGATTATCATGACAGACACGTTGTCGGCATTGACGCCCTCCGCCGAGGCCGAGGTGATTATGTCGTTCTGCAAGGTGAGCCTGAAGTCCACGGTGGTGTTGCCGCTGTGGTAGGGGTAGGTCACGCTCTTTTCGTAGGCGCCGTCAGGCACTATGGAGGCTATGGTGGCCTGCGTCTTCTCCACGCCTGTGCGGCTGTCGCCCACGCCCACGTTGCCGCTTCCCTGCACGGTGGCGTTCGGGGCCGATGGCGCGCCTTGGGCCGGCTGGCTCTGGCTGAGGCAGCCGGCTACGACCAGCGAGAGCAGCAGCAGGCAGAGAGCCAGCGCGATGCCGGCCGGGATTTGCTTTAGGAAAGATTCCATGTCATGCACCTGCGCCAAAGAATGGATTGGCGCCATTTCGGCCCTTCCAACGCAAATAGGATATATAAATCATCCGTTGATTCCGGGCTGGTTTGGGAAAGATTTGAGAAATTGGAGCGAGACATGGGGCGGCTCACAGTTCAGCCGCTCTTTGTTTCAGCAGCCTTTTTCCGTCCGCCAGCGCCTGCCTTCCTTTCGGCGTGAGCGAGTAATAGCGCCGCCGGCCGTCCTCGGCAGAATGCAGCAGGCCCTCGGCCTCGAGGCGGTAGAGCACGAGATACACGAGGAGTCGGCTGGGGGAGAAATGAAAGGCCCTGTCTATGGATTCGGGCAGGTTGTAGGCATAGATTTTCCGCCTTGAGGCCAGCGAGAGGACGGAGAGCCAGAGGTTTCCGACCTGCAGCGACTGGCGGAGGCGCTGCAGGGGCTTGGGCATTGGCGGGGCGGGAGCCATGAAACGGCCACAACGTCAAGATTTATAGAGGCATTCAGCACGAGCCGCCCAGCTTTTCAGGCCCGTATGCGAGGTTTCGGCGCAGAGGCCGACAAATACTCTGGCTGGGCAGAGCTTGCGAATTACTGATTTAACTGGCGGAAAGGCAGTTAATATAAACACTATCAACTATAATTTATAACATGAAACTGCATCTCCCAGCCTTTTTCAGGAAGCGGCCTGATGGCAAGCAGGCGTTTCCAAAAGAGGCCAAGGCAGACGTTGTCCTCGATTTCCTGTGCAAGACATACGGCAAGCGGGGGACTGACAGGGACGGCTACAAAAGAAAGCTCCAGAGGCTGGCGGCAATCTCTTATTTTCAGGAACTGGACCTTGGCAAAACTGCGGATATGGAGAAGAGGGCTGACAAAACAAATGAGATTATGCGGCTTGCCGGCCGGCTTGAGCAGCTGAGAGAAAAGCTCGAAAAAAGCAAAGAAACGTCTGGCGGCATTTCTGCCGAGCATGAGAAAGAGCTGGAAGAGTACAATCTCTTGCTAGAAAAAGCCCAAGCCTATCTGAACAGCGTTAAGGACAGGGAGAGGGTGGAAATTTCAGACATTCGCGAGAATTTGAGCAACCTTGGGGGCAAGAGAGTCCTTGATTTGGGATGCGGGGCGGAAAAAGGGACGGGCCATACGTATCCACCCTACTTCTGCCGGGCGGCATATTCAATTGGGATGGACGTGGTTGGAGTTGACATCCTGCCGAACAATGGAGAAAGGTTCAAGGCATACAGGCTGGATTTGACCGACGCAGGATGGCACAGGCGCTTTGAGCCGCTTTCGTTTGACATCGTAAATGTAGACCACTTGAGCGGCCCGAGCGGCTCGACTGACGATTATAACAGCCTTCTGAGCCCGGCCTTGTGGGAAAAGCTTGGGCAAAGCAGCGAAAATCACGCGAGATTCGTGGACCGCCTGATTGAAGACACCGGCAAGCTTCTCAAAGACGGCGGCTTTCTTTTTTACGAGATGGAAGTTTACGTGAAGAGCAATGAGGGAATGCGCTCAGTCGGCGCCGGGATTGCCTATGACCGCAACAAGCTCGGAGTATATACGCGCACGGATGAAGACGGCAGGTTGGTGGTAACAGACATCGATGTTGCGCCGCAATATCTGGCCTTGCAGCGCAGCGAGCCGGTGTTCTGACCTGTTTTTTATTATGAACAACCCCACAGCAAGCTGTGGGGTATCCACCCTTCGGAAACTCTCTTTTATTCCGCTGCAAGCAGCGGGGAAAGACCCAAAAACCGCGTCGGGGGGGAGGGTCAGGAAGACCGTGAAACTGGGGAGGGGGGCGCTCCCCCCTCCGCGGTTCCGTTCTAGCACGAGCCGCCGCGCAAGCCCCTGCCCGGATGCGCCTGCTCCCACACCCTCACGTTGGGGTCTGAGCCGTGCTTTTTGAGCAGGGCTGCGATTTCGTTGCCCCATTTGGTCGGATAGTCGCCGCTGACGCAGCCAAGGCACAAGTCAGACTTTTTCAACCCTATGGATGCCACGAGGTCATCGACGCTTACATATGCAAGAGAATCCGCGCCAACCATTTTGCGTATTTCCTCCACGCTGTTTTTGGCTGCCGCCAGCTCCTCGTAGGTGGGCAAATCCACCCCGTAAAAGCAGGGCGCGATGACGGGCGGGCAGGCGATGCGCAAATGGATTTCCTTTGCGCCTGCCGCGCGCAAAAGCTTGAGGATTGGCCCAGAAGTCGTGCCGCGCACTATGGAGTCGTCGATAAGCACTATGCGCTTGCCCTCCACCAGAGGCCTGACTGCGTTGAGCTTGAGCTTGACGGCAGCCAGGCGCTTGGACTGGCTGGACATGATGAAGGTGCGCCCCACGTAGCGGTTTTTCATCAGCCCCTCCTCCATCGGGATTCCGCTGGCCTGCGAATAGCCCTCGGCGGCAGGGCGGGAGGTGTCCGGCACGGCAACCACGATGTCTGCCCTGACTGGGGCGGTTTTCGCCAGCCGCCTTCCCAACTCCTTGCGCACGTTGTAAATCAGCCGCCCTTGCGCCACCGAATCCGGGCGGCTGAAATACACGTATTCGAACATGCAATGGCGGGGCTGGGGCTTTGCTATGAGCTGGCGCTTGTGGATGTGGCCACCGGCATCGACAACCAGCGCCTCTCCGGGGCCGATGTCGCCGCGCAGGGGCATGTCGTTGATGTCAAGGGCCGTTGATTCCGAGCAGAACATGATGAAATCGTCGTTCTTGCCCCACACCAGCGGGCGCATGGCGTGCGGGTCGCGATAGACTATGAGCTCCCCGCGGCCAGTGACTGCGCACACAGAATACGAGCCGTCCAGCTCGTCCATGGAAAGGGAAACTGCCTTGAAGATGTCGAGTTTGGCCGTTTTCAGGTGCTTAATCAGAACGGCAAGTATGAGGTCTGCGTCGCAGGTTGAGCAGAAAGAGCGCCCGCTGCCCTCCAGCGAGGCGCGCACCGTGCCGTAGTTGGCTATGTTGCCGTTGTGGGCCAGCGCGATGCCGCCGAACGGCTGGCTTTCCATGAAAGGCTGGGCATCCTCGAGCCTGCCTGAGCCGATGGTGGGATAGCGCACGTGCGCTATGCCCACAGGGCCGCAAAGAGAGGAAAGGGCGGACTCGCTGAAGGCGTCGGTGACAAGGCCGAGGCCTTTTTGCAGGCTGATTTTCTTGGAGCCGGCGTCCCACACCGCCATGCCGGCCGCATCCTGCCCGCGGTGCTGGAGGGCTATGAGGGAGCGGTAGAGCAGGGGGGCGACGTCGTGGTTCTTGAACGAGACTGCGCCGACCACGCCGCACTCCTCGTGCAGGGCATGGCTGTCAATAGAAGATGAGAGAGAAGAGCTGATTGGCGCCCGAGAGCCCGGATTCGCGGGCATGTGTTTTTCTTTTCCCATATCCCTTATTCTCCGGTGCAGAATAAATGCCTTTCTCTTGCCCTTTCTTAAACAGCGCTCAATCTGGAATGAACCCGCAGTATTGGTTGATTAGGCCATTTTGGATGTCAAAGATAAATTTCTTGCTTATTATGACATCATAATTTTTGTAAAAAGACCCCAAATACTCAAAAATAGCCTTGTCCCGGATTTCCGACATTTCCTCCTTTTTGGAGATGTCCAGCTTTTTGAACAGCCCGTTCACCACATCGGCCAGATAATACGCGCCATCATGTTGGATTACCCCCACTGAATGGTTGAATTCTTTCGTTTCATTCTCCTTTTTTACGCCTTTCGCGCCATTATCTTCGCCTGCCTTTTTCTTTCCGGGCTTTGCATTTTTTTCGCCTTCTTCCTCCTTTTTCGTGGCTTTCGCTGATAAGCTGACGATAAACATCTGGTCTGTCCTGAACCCGACGAGGCTTAGGGCATTCTCATATGCAGCGACCATGTCGTCGCAATCCCCAAGCATCGCTTTCAGCACCTCGCGCGGCAGTTCGATGCGGCCTTCTCCCTCGACATAGGAAAACAGCCTTCCTTTCGGGGCAGCATTTTTTTCTTCCTGGATTTTTTTCAACTCTGCATTCAGCTCATCCAGCGTGAGACCTTCCCGGTTCTTTTCTTTGTGCAGGCTGTCAAGCGCCTGATTTAATAGATTGAAGAACTGCGTGATGTCGAATTCCCCATTTCCGATTCTCATGGATTCAAAAATTGCCTTGGCTTTGGAAAACTTGTCCAGATTGTCAAAATCAGGGCTCATTGCCTTGCAGTCGTCCCAGATTTTGGAATACTCCTTGCTGTCGTGTATCCATAACTGGTCGAACAGCGCGATTTTTACCAGTTCGGCAACCTCGTTTTGTTTTTCATTGGACGTTTTTATGTGAAAAGAGTAGCGTCTTTTCGCATCTTTGATTCCGGGGTCTGCGCCCTTTTCCAGAAGCCGCGATGCAATCTGGAATTGCCCGTAATATATCGCCTGGGCAAGGTAGGAGTATGAGATTTCGCTGGGGTCATGGAAATAATTTGGGTCAGCGCCCGCATCAAGCATTTCATTGACTTTTTTTACGTCCCCGTGGCGTATGGCATGGAGCATTATTTCATAGCCCTGAAGCCCCTCGTAAGAGAGAACGACCTTGACGTCCTTTAACAAGTCGGTGGGTTCTTGCCGGCTTTTGGCATTCCGGTCATCGGTGATGGCGCTCGGATGGGCCTCCGGCTTCTCTGGGCCGGTGTCGGTCTTAATCTCAATTTCCTTTGCATCATATTTCCCCAACAAATCAAGGATGTCCTGCGCCGCGCCGTATATGCGCGCGATATTCATCGGGGCCTGGCCATAGTCGTCCAGGAGGTTGGGGTCAACCCCGTTTTTCAGCAATAGGTCCACAATCTCATATTTTGGCGAGCTGTTGGAGAGCGCCACGTGCAGAAGATTCTGCCCTTCCTCGTTTACTATCTTTGGGCTGATTTTCTTTTCTTCCAGCAGGTATTTTGTCCATTGGAGATTTCCTTCCTTGACGGATGCGAACAGCCTCTGCTCATATTTTGCAGTCTGCTCCGGCCTTTCTTCTTGCGCAAGGGAGGACAGGACCATAACTTCATCCTAAGGCTTAACTTCAGAATTTCTTCGCATATTCAGCCAGATTCCTGAACAGGGCCTGGCAGTTGCCCTCGTCGGCAGGCCCAAGAACTGGAGAGGCGGGGGAGGAGAAGCCGAGAGCTGCGGAGAGACGGGAGAAGAAACTAACAGGAGATTTGCTGCCTTTGCCGCCCCTTTCCCGCACTGCGGGCGGATTCTGTGTCCAGTATGGCGACTGGGTGTATCGCACGTGGCATTCTGGGTGCGGCATGAGGCCCAGCACGTTGCCTGCCGGATTGCACACGCCTGCGATTGAATCGGCCGAGCCGTTGGGATTTGCGGGATAGGAGGAAGCCGCATTGCCCTCGGCATCGGCGTAGCGGAAAACAATTTGCATCCCCTCCTGCATTTTCTTCAAGTCAGCCTCGGATGAGAAAGCCGCCCTGCCCTCCCCGTGGCGGATGGGCATGGAAAGAATGCCTGTGTGGCTGGCGAACGGGCAGGCGCAGTCCTCCGAGCGCAGGCGCACCCAGCGCTCCTCGAAGCGGCCCGAGGCGTTGCGGGCAAGAGTCATTTTTCGCTCCCAGTTTTCCCAGCCCGGAAGAGCTCCCAGTTGCGCCAGCACCTGAAAGCCGTTGCACACTCCCAGCACAGGCTTGCCGCTTTCCACGAACTTCTTGAGCGGGGCGTGCAGCTTGTATTTGAACTTGTTGGCCAGCACGCGCCCGGCCTGTATGTCGTCGCCGAAGGAAAAGCCACCCGGAAGGACAAGAATCTGGAATGATTCGAGGGATGAGCCGCCTTCTTTCAGCAATTGGTTGAAATGCACTAATTCCGGAGCAGCACCGGCCAGCTGCAGCGCGTGCGCAGTCTCGGCCTCGCAGTTTATCCCGAGGCCGGTCAAGACAAGTGCGCGGGGGGAAGAGGCCATCTGCTCACCAAGTGATGGTCTGCCTGAATGCAGCAGACAATTCCTCGACCGGAACGCTCATGTGCGAGCCGGGCTGGACTCCCTCTATGCGCAGCTCCTCGTTTGCCAGCACCTCGCCGATGCGGGCAAAGACGCATCCATGCATTTCTTTCTCGAAATCTGGAACGCAGTCCGGATGGACGGAAACAACAAACCTTCCTGCAGATTCTGAAAACAATATTTTGTCGTCGCGCAACTGGCCGGAGGAGGGGGAATCGGATTTGGCGGAAGAGGAAGGCCTCTTGCCACTGGCGGGCTTTCCTGCTGCCGGGGGCGAACCAGTGGGGCCTGCCTCAGCTGCCGGCCTGCATGGAACCGAGGCCAGCTTCACGCCTGCCCCCACTTTACCTCCTATGCAGCATTCCGCCAGCGCAACGCCAAGGCCGCCGTCAGAGCAGTCGTGGGCGGAAGCCACGAGGCCGTGCGAAATGGCGGAATGCAGGCGGGAATAGAGCGCGTGGTTTGCCTCCAGATTGACGAGGGGCGCGTTGGCGCCCAAAAGGCCGTTCTTTGCATAATACTCCGAAGCCCCAAGCTCGTCGCGGGTTTCGCCAAGAACGTATATCGCGTCGCCGGCCTGCTTGAAATCGGATGACACGGCGCGCGAAACGTCGGAGATGCGGCCCGCGATGCTGACGAGAAGGGTCGGGGGCACAGAAATTTTGATTGAGCCGTGCTGGTAGTCGTTTTTCATCGAATCCTTGCCAGACACAAGCGGCAGGCCGTAAGACTTGCAAGCCTCGAGCAGCCCCTCGCAGGCGCGCACAAGGGCGGCGAGCTTGCGCGCGCCGTCCGGATTCTTGGCAGACGCGACCGGGTCCGGCCAGCAGAAGTTGTCCAGTCCGCCCCAGTGGTGCGGGTCGCCGCCTGATGCAACATAATTGCGAACAGCCTCGTCAACGGCCAGCATGGCCATGCGGTAGGGGTCTATGTCGCCAAAGCGGGGGCAGAGGCCGTGGGAAACGACTATGCCCCAAGGCCGGTCTGGAATAGGCTGCAGAACGGCAGCATCTGACGGGCCGCTGGAGCTTGCGCCGCAGAGTGGCTTGAGCACGCTCATGCCCTGCACCTCATGGTCGTATTGGCGTATGACAGACTCTTTTGAGCAGATGTTGGGGCGGGAGAGAAGGGAAAGAAGCTCTGCCTTGAGGTCGGAGGGCATGTCGAGGTCAGGCTCGTCAAGCTCTGGCGCCCTCCATTCTGCATGCAATTGCATTTTCGGCACGCCCTTGTGCAGGAAATGCAAATCAAGGTAAGCAACCGTCTGGTTGTGGTAGAGCATCTGCAGGTGGCCTGAAGACGCGAATTCGCCTATGTCTGTGGCTTCCACGCCCCATGTCGAGGCAAGGGCTGCGAAATCGCCAGCCTTATCGACAGGCACGGCCACGGTCATGCGCTCCTGAGATTCGGAAAGAAGGATTTCCCACGGGTCAAGGCCGGGGTATTTGAGAGGGCAGCGCTCCAGATGGATTATGGCTCCACCGGCATCATTCGCCATCTCGCCTACCGATGAGGAAAGCCCGCCTGCTCCGTCGTCTGTCAGGCCTGAATGAAGGCCTGCATCCCTGCTAGCCAGAAGAAAGTCAAGCACGCACTTCTGGGTGAACGGGTCTCCCAATTGCACTGCAGAAGTGGGAGAGCCTTCGTGAAGCCCTTCGGATGAGAATGTGGCGCCATGTATGCCGTCCTTTCCTATGCGGCCGCCAACCATGAAGATTCTGTCGCCGGCTTTGTGGTATTTTTTGCTTGTTTCCAGTCCTGCTGTTTTTCTTGGCATCAAGCCTCCCGTGCCGCAATAGACCAGAGGCTTGCCCAAGTATCTGTTGTCAAAATAGATTGAGCCGTTCACGGTTGGAATTCCGGAGGCATTGCCGCCCCGCTCCACGCCGGCGCGCACGCCTTCAAACACCCGCTTGGGGTGAAGAAGGCGCGGAGGTATCGTGCCTGTATAAAACGGGTCTGCGAAACAAAACACATCTGTGTTAAATATGGGCTTGGCGCCCAGGCCTGCGCCCAGCACGTCGCGGTTGACGCCCAATATTCCGGTGAGCGCGCCTCCATATGGGTCAAGCGCGGACGGGGTGTTGTGCGTCTCCACCTTCACCGCCAGCGCCCAATCCTCGTCCATGGCCATTATGCCCGCATTATCCGTGAACACGGAGAGAAGATAGGGCTTGGCAGATTTGGCCGAATCAGTTGCGGCGCGGATGCAGGTTTGGAAAAGTGAGTGGATTGTGCGATGGGGGAAGGCATAGGAGGTGTGAGATGCGGATTTTGATTTTGGCTTGACTTTTGATTTTGTTTTTTTCACCTTGTGGGCCGTTTTTTTCTCTGTCTTGTCCACGTAATCTATGGTGGCGTTGAAGATTTTGTGCTTGCAGTGCTCTGACCATGTCTGGGCAATGGCTTCAAGCTCCACATCAGTTGGATGCGCAGACAACCCCATCTTGGCGCGCTCTGCCCGCACCTCGTCGCCCAGGTAATGGGCGCGGATGGCCTGCATTTCCTCGACAGTCAGGGCCAGAAGCCTGTGCTTTGAGATGCGCTCAAGCTCCGCCTCATCGTCAGGCAGGGGGATTTCCAGCACCGAGCCCTTGACTGACTCGCCAGCCAATGGCAGGTCTGGGGAAGAATAGTAGGCAGTGATGTCGGCCGGATTCAGGGTTTTCCATCTCTGTATGAGAGGGTTGCACAGCAAGCCCTCGGCCACTGCCTGCGCCTTTTCGGCAGGAAAAGAGCCGTAGAAAAGATAGAGCATGGAGGTGAAGACATGGCCCTGCAGCGGCCTGCCTATCACGTCAGCGGCTGCTGCTGCGGCTGTTTCGCCCACATTGTCTTTCACTCCGGGGCGGAAGGACACCTCGATGCCGAAAGAGAAATTGGAATTCAGCGGCTCACCGACCGCATATTTCTGGTTGACAGGGTCGGAAAGAAGCTCGGCTGCAAGCTTCTGCGCATCCGCGGCTTCCAAATCCTCCTCAAAAGAATAGACTTCCGCGCGCTTGACGTGCTCCAATTCGGCCATGCCGAAGTCAGTCTTGAGGCGGGCGTGCAGGGCGTCGGCCGCGGCGTCCTTGAACCCCGTGCCCAAGCTCACCTCGATTCGGCGCACCATGGCATGGAGAGGGAATGAAGATTTAAGAAGATGGCGTCGAGGATTCGCTGATTCTGTTCTTGCTTATTTTAGAGCCTCCCCTTTTCAATTCGCTCTTTTCTGACATCAGGTCCGTAAAATGAAGATGGGGGCATGAATCGGAAGAATCTCGGTGACCCCCTATATCCATTATATGAGTTTCTTCTTTTCCAACTCTATCTCTTTTTCCAATCGTTTAACCTCACTCCAATCTCCGCTCCCAAAAAAACCTCTAGCGCGCTTACTAGCTTTGATATGCTCGTTTCTTAACCTGCTTAGTCTTTCTTCTATTGGCCGGTTCGCTTCGAAGCGCTTCCTCTCCGAATCCCAAATCTCTTTAATCCTCTTTTCTTGTTCGCGAATCTCCTCAGAGCTATAACGAGGATCACTCTTCATTCTTTCTAGTCTTTCCATTGCGTTGAACGAGTCGCTGTGAGAACTCGACTCGGGGTAATATTGCCCCCCGCCCATCAGCATCGGTTTGCGGAACAAAGAGCTAATGTCTTCTTTATCGTCGAAACGAGCATCAGCTTTGCTGGCGGCTCCGTAACCCGCCAGAGCCAGCTCCTGCCTGCCAAAGAAGGCCGGCTGTATGAGCTTTTGCTTCAGTGCGTCACGGGTTGTCTGGAATATATTGGCCAGTTTTGCAAACTTTTTTGGTTTTTGAGTCTGAATCGGCGACATCCGACCACCTAAGAGAATATGGCTTCTTTGGGATTTAAGCTTATCCAAAATCCATAAACAGAGAATTGCGCGTCCTCATAATAGTTTGCCGAGTTTTTGCTTGGCCAGAGCCTCGGTGATTATGATTCCGGTTTTGCCGCCCTGCGTGATGCTCTGAATATCATACTTGATGTCCCTGAACAGCACGTTGCAGATTGGCTGCAGTCCGCGGGCGCCGGTGCCCTGCTTTTCGGCGGCAGCGGCAATGAGGGGATAAACCCCGGGCTCGACCATTACCTCCACGCCGTAGCCCTGCTGCAGCAGGCGCAATTGGTCGGCGATTGGGGATTTGCTGCTGTTCTGCAGGATGTCGACCAAATCTTCGGTGTTCAGGGGCTTGACATAGGTTATGACCGGGAAACGGCCCACCAGCTCGGGCTTAAGCCCGAATTCCACCAAATCTTCGGGCAGCATATGGGCATAGATTTCCGAATAGGGCACGCTCGCGGTGGAGGAGAACTTGTTGCGCCCAATGCGGTTATAGATGATGTCCTCCAGCCCGACGAAGGCGCCTGCTCCGATGAACATCATGTTCGCGGTGTTGATGGTTACAGACTCGAAGATGGAAAGGGGCACCTTGACGCTTGCGCTCTCGACCCAGCCTATCAGCTCGTTTTGCAGGCTTGAACCCATGCCGCCCTCCTGAAAACCTGACGTGCGGGCCGCGAGCTTGTCTATTTCGTCCAGAAAGATGATTGAACGCTCAAAGCCGGGCTGCCTTCTGGAGGAGGCGACATCCTCAAACATCGTAGACAGATTCTCGCCTTTGTAGCCGGCAATGCTCTTTCCGCTGAGCGTGGCCTCGGTAAACGGAACCTTCATCACAGCCGAGGCGCAGCGGGCGATTTCGGATTTGCCGCATCCGGTCGGGCCTACGATAAGCACGTTGCTTTTCCTCACATCGACCGGGCGGCAGAGCTGGTCAACGATGGCGATTGCGACCTGGGCGGTGGCCTGGCCCTGGCCGCGCACGGTCTTGTTCATCTCGTCCGCAATGGCTTTGGGGTCATAGCTGATAGGCGCGCTTTTGGCGCCCTCCGGCTCGATTATGTCTTTGACGGCATCCAGCTTAATCATGTTTTTCGCAGTATCCGGCTGTCTTACGTCCTTTGGAGAAGAAATTAGGGGGATGTGGGAGCCTTGCGATGCGCCAACTTGGACAGAAACTGGCGCTGCCGCGACAGCCTCGCTGGCCAGCGCCCCCATGCAGGTCGATGGCCCGTTGTAGGCGCTGATGCCACGGCGCGCGTTCCAGAAGTTGCTGTCGCTGTATTCGCGGAACAACAGGCCGACAAAGCATCCATCCTCGCGCCGGAGCTCGCGGCGGGCATCATCGCGGCCGGACTCAATCCCGGTTCCAAAAGGGATGCCGAACTGGCTCTCGGTCAGGTAATAGCCGCCGTGGTTGCCCTTCGGGAAATCATGGATAAGCTTGAGCTGGCTGGCATCGTTGATTTGGATGACGAAGTCGCTGCCGTCCTTGACGAAGGCGAAAATTGGCCGGCCGTCGGCCATGAAGCCGTGGTTGATGGCCAGAATGACGTTCTTCTCGTCCTGATAGTCCTTGGTATCGAGGACATAGCGCGTGGGGGAGTCGTTGAAGAACATGAACTCTTTGTAGACTATGGTGGAGCCCAGTTTGTGGCCTGGTTTGGCGTAAGCCACGAGGGTGCCGGTCCAAGCCGGATAGACACCCTTCTCGCTCTTCCATGTGTCGGTCTTTACAAGGCGTTCGTCGAATTGCAGATTGGAGAGCAGGACGAGCCGGTGGTTGTTGGCCTGGTTGACGGCCTGATGCGGCTTGAGTCCGCGATAGTGGTGAGATTCTGACAGACAAATGATATTTGACATAGCCCACGCACCTGTTTGACGGATTTAATGTGTATATTTATGTTTAAATAAGCATCGGCTGCATGGACTTGGCAGAAAGGAAAAAGAAAGAGCCTCAGTTCTTTTTTCTGCCGCCGGCGCAGGCTCAGGCCTTCTTCTCGCCGGCCGGAGCAGCCGTCTGGTGCGGCCCTTCCACCAGATGCTTGACAATGACGCCGTAGGCGGGCCGGGTAATCATCACGCCCAGCAGATAGCCCAAGATGGTCGTAGTGGCAAAGCCGATGATTTGCACAAGGCCGGAGAACAGCAGGGGCAGCATGGCGCAAATGGCCACTGCCGCATCCACCATGATGATGGAAAACGCCCTGTTCAGGCTTTCCTGGTGGTCCTCGTGCGCCCCTTTCTTGAGGATTTCGTCAGTCACGATGATTTGCGCGTCAACAGACACGCCGATGGCGGAGATGATGCCGGCCATGGCTGCCAAGTCAATGGAGAAGGAGCCGATGACTGCGACTATGATGATGACTTCGGAGATTGAGATGAAGATGATGGGCAGCACCACTTTCAGCGTGCGGTAGCGCAGGGCAACCATGGCCGAAATGCACAGCATGGCGAAAAGGGCGCCAATCACCGACAGGCGCAGGAATTCGGCACCCAATGGCGCGGGAACCTGCTCTTTTGCTCCAAGGGAAATGCCCACAGGCAATGCCCCGCCTTTGAGCACGGCGACAGTTTCGCGGCCCTTGCGCGAGGCGTCAAGCGTGCGCTCCTGCCCCACGCCGGATGCGGGGCCGGTGATGGAATAGACGTTGTAGCCTGCAACTCCCTGAGTCACGGCAGCGGTGAGGGTTGGCGCGGACTTGAGACCGGCGGCAGCCCATGAGTCAACTATGTAGGCTGAGGAGAGAGCGCCTGAGCCGGGGCGGTAGGTTGGGCGCATGTCGGCTGGGGCCTGCAGGGAAAGATGGAAGCCGGCAGCCTTGAGCTTGGCCTGCAGTTCCGGGCTTGAGGAGTTGGAGAGGATGGCCAGAGTTTCATTGTCTGCTGGCTGAAGAATAGAGGAGTTCGCATCCGCGCCCATCACGTCATCTTCTGTATATACCGGAATGTCATGCCCGCGCAGCAGCAGGGCGGTGCGGGTTGCCTTGAGGGCGTCGGCCTCGCTCAGGGCAAGCACGCGGCTGCCTGAGAAGTTGGCGCCATAGAGCAGGTCATGGCGGGAAACGACCATGATTGCGTCGGACGGCCGGTCGACGAACATGTAGATGGGATAATCGGTCTTGCCCTTGGCCGCCTGCACGAACCTTTGCTGGCCCTGAGGAGTCACGGCGAATGACACGCCCCAGTCCGCGCCCATCTGGGCCACCTCCGAGGAGGGCATGAGATAGATGCGCTGGGTGAGCAAGTCCTCGCCGGTCACGGCAGGCACGCCGTCCACAACCGAGAGGTAGACGCCCTGCTTGGAGAGCAGGGACTCGATTTCGTCAACAAGGCCGGGGCTGGTCTGCGGAACCTCGACGTAAATCTGCGAGTCGCCCACGGGACGCACGCGCACCTCGGTCAGGCCGAAGGCCGAGGCGCGGGTTGAGATGGTTTTCACCATTTCCGACATAACTACCGGGTCGACGGGCTTTTCCAGCACCACCGGAACGCGGATGCCTCCCGAAAAGTCTATGCCGAACTTGAGGCCGCCGCCGGTGGGGCCGCCGTTGAGCATGACCCAGCCTATGGCCAGAAGCAGCAGCATGAGCAATGCCAGCACGCGGCGCTCCTGCAAAATTTCAAGGATGACTGAGGACATGACAACAACCTAGTTCTTGAAGAAATAACTCAGAAGCGGCTTGTCGCTGATTGGCTGGCCCTTCTTGTGCTGCTCCTCCACATAGTGCAGCAGGATGACGGCGTTGAACAGCCACGTGGCAAACAGGTCGCCAAACAGGCCGGCCAGCACCACGGCGGATATCTCGTAGTAGATTGGGATGTGGGTGACCATGGCCAGCACGAAGAGGGCGCCGAAGGCCACCATGGCGGAGAGGCTCATGGTCATGCCGGTCTTCATGGCGGCATAGGCGCGCTGGGCGGGCGTGCCCTCCCTCTGCTTGAGCACGCGCATGGAGAGCAGCACGTCGGTGTCGAGCGAGAAGCCGACCAGCATGAGCAGGGCCGAGAATGAGGCGAGGGTGAGCGGGATGCCGAATATGGACATGGCGCCAAGCGCGAAAATAACGTCAGACACCGAGCCGGTGAGAACGGCCAGCGATGGGACGATGGTGCGGAAAATAACGAACACGACGGCGGTGGTGAGCAGGACGGCGAAAAGCACCACCGTAAGCGCGGTGTCAAGGAACTTGCCTGAAAGCGAGGCCGTCACTTCCTCGAAGGAGGCGTCGGAGCCTGCGGGGGCGTTTGCGCTGATGATGCTCTCAAGGCGGGCCTGCTCGCGGGAGGACAGGTCGGAGAGGGCGAGCACCACCGCCCGCTGCACCTGAGAGGTGGTGTTGAAAGAGCCGGCCCGGCGGGTCTCGCCAGTCAGGTTGAAAATCTCGTCCGCCTTGGAGTTCATGGCCTGCAACGAGGCCATATAGGCCGTGCGGGCGGCCGAGTCGTTGGTGGAATAGATGTTGGCCTCGTCGTTGGCCGCCGCGTCGAGGCGGGTGTAGAATTCGGTCTTCAGGCTGTCGGCCTTCACAAGCAGCGGCGAGCGCTCGAGCTCTATTTGGGTGACATAGCCGCCCGGATTGGGCTTTGAGCTGATGGCGTCCACCTCGAAGCCGGCTCCCCTGAGGGCGGACTGCAGGCGGGCGGTGTCGGCCGCTCCCGCCGACTGGATGGTGACGTCGATGCCCCCCCTGAAGTCTATGCCTAGGCGGATGGGGGAGACGAAGAGCACGAGCATGAGGCTGATTAGCACAAGGACGGCCGGCACGAGGATGAGGCGGCGGAAATGGGGGCTGTCGTAGAAGTTGGGAATGTCCATGGATATGACCCACACAAGAGGAGGATGGAGGTACAATGGGGGAGATAGCCTTTTAAGCCCCGCACGCCGCTATAAATGATGCCTCGCCAATAGAAAAAGGGCTAAACGAGAAAATCGCTGGTTCTTCGCGAGGCTGGAAAAACTAGGTGAAAAAAATGAGTTATGACGACAACGAGAGCGGCGGCCGTGGCGGCCGCGGTGGATTCGGCGGACGCGGCGGCGGCTATGGAGCCCCGCGCGAAATGAGCGACGCCGTTTGTTCGGACTGCGGGCAGCCCTGTCAGGTGCCCTTCAAGCCCACAGAGGGCCGGCCGGTCTACTGCCGCAACTGCTTCCCCAAGCACCGCAAATTCTAGAATAGAATTACTTCTATTCACGAATTAGCAAAACTGGGATTTTTGATTTTTTATTTCTTATTTTTATTCTGATTTTTCAAATCTGCCTGCTGAAAGAAGGATTAAAAGGCGCGAAAGGCCTGTATTTGCCATGCAACAGACGGCCTACCGGACACAGCCCTTCGCGCGCACCAAGAAGGCGCTCAAAACGGCAGTCGTCGCTTCGGTCTTCTTGCTCGCTTCTTTTATGCCATTGAAGGAAACGATAGCCAAAGACCGCCCAGCGCCGCGGACCGCGCCAATAGAGCAGATTGTTAAGACGAAGGCAGTTGATGAGAATCCTGTCCAAACAGGTTCAACAACCCGGTTTGAATTGCTTATGAACAATGAAAAGCTGGACACAATACCAGAATCCCAGCTTTATGCCAGAATCATTAACTCAGACAACATCCATCTGTATCGCCGGCTGGAGTTTGGATATTCAAGTTCACCATTTGTTCCTCTCTCTTCGCTCTATTTTGATAGAAGCTCATCGTCAATAGGTTCTTGCCCCATCACCCTTCGCTCCAGCGAGAGCTTCGTATTAGACGGAGAACTCGTTACCGTCCAGCTCCCGCAGCTACGTGCGGGCAAAATCTATACGGACAATGAAGGCCGGATTCATGAGAAATTCTTTGCGCATTTTATGGATGATCATTATATACCTATGGAGATAGGCAAAATGATTGTCTACTTGCTTTCAATTGGCGGAGTCATTGTTTTTCTACGATACTTGCAGTATAGGTATATAGACGATTGGTCAGTTCCCATTCCAAAAACTCCATCCTCCCCCTCTTCCAGCTCTGGTTCCGTAATCAATCCTGCCTCGCCTACCCCATACCGATACAGCCCTGCGGAAGCCATCGTTGCCGGGTGGACAATGAAAGGCGGCGACCCCAGAGGATAGTTCTGGCTGCGCGCCAGAAACGGACCTCAAGCCCGTAATACCGGCAGTATTTTATTCCGCGCAAGCCCAAGCGCTGCCGGGTGGTCGCTGTGGTTGACTTTTCAGGCATTTTCAAGACATGGGCAGCCGTGCTCACCAAGCCGGTCGAGAGCCTCAAGGCCGAAGCGGCAAACGGCAAGGGAATGAAAGAGGGCGCTATCGGCTATGCCATTGCAGGCCTCATTGCCGCATTGCTTATTGTTGTAGTGGGGCTGGCGTTCGGCTCCTCGATGGGCGCGGCCGGCCTCGCGGTGGCCGGCGTCGGCGCAGTCTTCATGGCAGTTTTCGTTTTCGTCATGATTCTGGCAGGCACCTTCATCGAGGCGGGATTAATCCACCTCAGCGCCAAGCTGCTGGGCGGCAAGGGCGAGTTCGGCAAGTTCTACTACCTGACCTCCACCTTCCTTGCCCCGCTCTTCATGGCCAACATGGTCCTGAGCTTCGTTCCCTGCATAGGCATGCTTGCCAGCATAGCCCTGTTCTTCTACAGCGTCTACCTGTTTGTAATCTCCATCCGCGAGCTCTATGGCTTGGACGACATGAAAGCCTTCATCGCCTGGCTGCTGCCCGTAGTGGTCATCGCCGCCATCATGGTGCTCGCGATGGTGGGCATCGCCATGCTCGGCTTCTTCCCCAGCATGTCTTCTGACAGCAGGCAGGCCGAATCAAGCGCTTACTGGATGGGCGCCCGGCCCTTCCAAATCAGGGCTTCCTCGCAAATCTCCGGCGCAGGCCAGCTGGCATTGAGGGTGCAGAACACCGACCCCCGGGCTTTGACCATCACAGGCGTCAGCGTCCGCTCGAGCGAGCGCACCGGGAACTACGGCACGCCCACCACCATAAACGGCGGTGAGACGGCCACGCTGGCAGTTCCCGTAATAGGAAGCCCCTGCCGCCCCGGCGACAAATACAGCTATCAGATAACCTTCAGCTACGACGACCCCGCCGGAGTGTCCGGGCAGAAGCAGTACGGGACGAAAGAGCTGATGGGAGTATGCAGCTGAAGAACTAGGAGGCATGTTATGACAAGATATGCGCTGTTTGCAATCATGGTGCTTGCGCTCGCAGCCGGAGTTTTCGCCGGCTATGACGCGTGGGGATACAATGACCAGGCCGACATGTTCAACGGCTATTACTGCGACGCCTACCAGAACGCCGCATGGTGCCAGCCTTACAAGGACGTCCGGCTCGTCATGAAATGGAATGACGCATGGATTGATGAAAACGGGATAAGGCATGCGGGCCATGATTCCTACATCGGCTCAGGCGCATGGCTCACCAACCACATGTCAGGCACGGATAACGGGAAGAAATGGGCCTATTTCGTGAAAATAAAGGCCATGGACCATGCCAACGAGCCGTGCAGCCAGCCCATCTGGGGCGAGTTCTGCGTGGTGGAGGAAGTGAATTCCGGGCTGGGCATGACCTTCAAGGACATGCAGTACGGGCCCGGATTCGGGAACTAGCCCCTTCTTCTTTTTTATTTTTTAATTTCAAATTCTTTATGAACAACCCCACAGCAAGCTGTGGGGTATCCACCCTTCGGAAACTCTCTTCTATTCCGCTGCAAGAAGCTGGGAAAGACCCAGAAACCGCGTCGGGGGGGGGAGGGTCAGGAGGACCGTGAAACTGGGGAGGGGGGCGCTCCCCCCTCCGCGGTTCCGTTCTAGTGCTGCACCACGAACGAGCCGATTTTCGGCTCGCCGCCGGGGCTCTGGATTCTCATGTAATATGTTCCCGGAAGCCACTTGCCGGCGTCCAGTATGAACTCCCGCTGGCCGGCCTGCAGCTCTGTGGAGTAAACCTTGTCCCCGAGCAGGTTGTAGATGGCGACAGATGCCGCCTCGCCATAAGGCTGGTCGAACTTGAAGCTTGCCGATTCGCGGACAGGATTGGGGGAGACGAGGATGGTCGGCACGATTGACTGAGTGAGGTCGATTACGTGCTGCTCCGGCACCTCGGTCGTCGGGTTGTCTGAATAGATGATTTTGGCGCGGTCTTGGGCCCTGAAAAAGCCGTTTGAAGTCTGGTAAAAGACGTCGCCAAGCTTGTTTCCGTCCTTTTCCTCTGTGGCGATGAAGATGTTCTTGGCCCTGACGCCGTCCACCAGAAAGTTCCACTTGTCGGACAGGAGCCCGCCCATGTTGTGCCCGACGTTGACGATGTTGTAGCCCGAGCCCATCGAAGCCGCCACCTTGCCATCGCCAAGGTAAAAGGCGTTTTCAAACTCCACCTTGTGAAAGCGAGATCG
>JAKAME010000085.1 GCA_021813025.1 Microcaldota archaeon | reverse complement strand
AGCTCGTATTTTGTTCCATGAGTTTCATTCAGCCCCTGGTATTCGACGAGGGAAGTAGCAGTATCGCTGGGCTTGAACCTAAACTGATTATTTTTAAGCTCGTAATCAATGTTAGACCAGATGGTGCCATCCAGGATATTGGGAGTTCCGTTTTTGCGCCCCATCTCCTGGATTCCAATCCCGGAAGGCCCATATGAAAGTCTGTTAATCGGGTCGGCAGAGCTGCCGATGTCTCCTAATACGATTGCGCCGTCCAGTGGGATGTAGTAAGAATTGCCTTGCAGCATTGCATATGCTTTGTCGTTCTGCGGGTCCACAAACAATTGCGCCATGCGCCCGCCGCCCCCTCCAAGGCTCATTGGATTATAGAAGAAGTCGGCTTGGTTGTTGATGACTTTGATGAACGGCCCCTGTGCTAGTTCGCCCCTCGTGTTCCCGTCCCAATTGCCGGGTGAAACCTCTTTTCCCAGCTGGATTGGGCCGTCTACGGCAGATATCGTGATTTTGTTTTTCCAGTCATTCGCCATCCCGTCGCAGCGCAGCTCATAGCCCAGCGGCATCTGCACGGTGTCGCCTTTCTTGAAGCGAATGTCCCCGTTATTTATGCTCTGGATGTCGTCGCAATAGATTGAGAGCGTGTTGCTGGAGAAATCAATGCCCTGGGTGTATTCCATGCGCCCGTCTTTTTTCATCCCTCCTGTTCCGGCCGCCACCCACCAGTTTTTCCAGTTCGGGTCAGTCGCCTGAGCCAAGTCATAGCGCTGCCCGTGCGTCAGGGTGTGCTCTTCCGACAGGATGGCCACATCGGCCCACTTGCCCGTAGGAGAAACATTCCAGACATGGATTTTGATGGACTGCTTGCTGCTGGCATCTGTATATAGATAGGTATCGCCCAGATTGACCCGGATTTGGTCAAGAACCTTGTTGTTGGCATCCAGCACATCCAAAATAGCCGGGTTTGAACTGCCAGAAGGAACGTCAACGAGCTTGATTTTCAGAGCGCCAGCGTCAATTTCGTCCCCGATGTTCATGAAACGAGTGTCTTTTTCTTTGGCAATCTTGATGGACACTGTTCCGGCGTTCGAATCAACATCTGCCTTGGTCACCAGCCACTGGCCGGCCATGGTGCCATGACTGGCTCTCAAGTCCTTCAACGCCATAGGCACGCCCTGGTAATAGAATTGCAGAGTGAGCGCCAATTGCGAAAGCCTCTCCACCATCCCGTATGGTCGGAAGGTCGACATTGATTCATGATAGGGGCCCAGGCCCGTCATCTCGATGACCGGGCTCAAGTCCGGAGTGCCTGTCCAGAGGCGCGAGACGAAATATGTCTTCTTTTTGTCCTGGTCAAACACCGGCCCCAAAGGCTTCAGAAGCTCGTAACTGGACTCGTACTGCGGACTTTCGGTCAATGACAGAATTTCCTCTTTTCCCTTCTTCCCTCCCAGCGTCTGCTCCGAGCTCTTCTTCGGCTTGGCCGACAGGTTTGTTTTCGCTTTTTTCGGCTTTTGCGGCCTTGGCGGCTGGCGCGCGGCCTCTTCCTCATGGTTTTTCTGCGGCTTGAGCTCGTTCAGGCGCCGCCTTGGCGTTTTTTTCCCCTCCTCTCCAAGCTCAATCGGCATGCTCATTCCCCTTGCTCTGCCCCTTCCAAAATGCCGCGCCACGAAATTCCGAATTCAAGGTTGGTGGCGCGCTCCGGGCTGAAAAGGTCGCTGGTTCTTGGGTAGAGCGTGGCGCCAGCCCCAACATAGGCGCCTATGGAGGATTGCTGGCTCAGCCTGATGCTCTCCTCCAGGCGGGCAAAGACATTGGTCAGTCTGCCCTTGAGAGGCGAGGTTTCGCTGGCCCCAAAGCTCAGGCTGGGCAGGTTCGGGTCTTTTGGCTTGAACACAAGATAGGCCGAAAGCTCCTCCAGGCGCATGGCCGGCACATTCCAGCCGACTCTCGTGCCGCCATCGAGGGCCGCAAACGAGCCATCCAGTATTTTTTTGAGGCTGGCCTCCCCTTCGAAAAGCATGGCTGGCCAGCCGCCGTTCACCATCGAGCCCACTCCGCTCAATGTGAGCGTGCCTGACACCGACACCTTGTCAGACAGCTCGCGCCTGTAGATTATTCTGGCATCCAGCATTCCAATCGGGATGAAATCAGGCAGCACGTCGGTGGTTTTGTAAGAATCCATGAGCTTGAGGCCAAGGGCGGCAGGTTTGTAGGATTTCGGAGCAGGACTGCCGCTTAAGCTGCGGTCGCTGTAAATCATCCCCACGCGGATGTCTGTTTTGGCCGTCAGCTGGGCCTTGTCCGAATTCTTGAGCATCCAGTCTTTTGTCCAGGCGCTCCCAATCATGTTGCAGTGGTAAAGGCTGAAGGCCACTCCGTCCATCAGCGGGAGGTGGCCGCGAATCGGCAGCATGGGAATCGATGAGAAGAAGTAGAATTTTTCATTCTCTTCCAGCTGTCCAAGCTTGATTTGTGCGCCAGCATCGAAAAGCTCTTTCATCAGCCTTGACGCATAGCTGGCCGGCACCTGTCTCAGGCTGCCGAAATAGGCGTCATTGAAAATCGAGCCAAGCTGGTTGTTCCGGACCGCTTCTTGGTCCTTCTTCAGCTGCTCCAGGCTTTGCAGGGGCGTGTGGATGCCCAGCAGGTTGTTGAGGGTATAGACCTTGTTCACAAGGCCGGGGTCGTAGTTTCCTCCGGTGGAGAGAGGCGGATGGAATATCGAGCCGGGCGGCCAGCTGCTGATGGGCATTCCGCCAGCATAGCCCACGCTCGCGTCAAGCCACGAGGTTGGCGGCGGGCGCTCCGGCGGCCGCAGCACAGGCATGGGCGGCGCTATGGGAAGAATCCTCTCTTTTTTTGGCCGGACCGGAGGAAGCTTTGTTTCCGGCGGCGGAGCGGCAGCCTCCATCTTTTCCTTCTCTTTGCCCACGCTCGCCTTCCTCATCTCGTCATAAAGCCACGTAATCGTGCCGTCTTTTTCCATGTTTGGGAAAAAGAGGGGGGTGGAGCCGATGTCTGAGAGCGCCTGCCTGAAATCCCCGATTGAGGCGGCATTTTTGAGCGCCTGCCATGAGCCGGGAGGGATTTTGCCTGACACGGCCAGCCCAGTCCCCTCCTCGTCGGTTGCATACGCAAGGCGCTGCTGCACCGCTTTCCAGTTTTGCGGATTTATCCAGCGCGAAAGCATGCTGAAGTCCATGGCTTCCACTATGATGGAAATGTTGGCTTCCGGCATCCCAAGCGCCATGAGCTGGCTTTCCACGGCCCGCCCTATCTGGACGTTCAGCTCCCATTCCTTGGCGTTTTCCACAGGCACGCATGCTATGATTCCCGCCTTGTTGGGGTTTCCGCCCGCTTTTTCAAGGGCCTTGGCCGCCCATTCCGCAATGCCCGGGTCTTCGGCGTTCCTGAACTTGGTCCGGCCAATCTCGCCGAAAATCTCCAAGCCCTGCTGGCTCTGCTGGTTGGCGAATTCGATTTCCCTGCCCCTGCCCTTGCTCTCCGCGCCCCCCCGGACTTCAATCAGCGCAGCCATAGCTTGGGCCTCTTGGCCTATTTCGAGAGGATGATTGGCACACTGGCCCGGCCGCGCGGGCTGTCCACAGCAACGAAATAGTTGCCGGCTGCAAGCCCGTCAAGGCTGAATTCCAGCGTCTCCTTGGGCTGGCCTGTGGTGAGGCCCTGCGCGCCCAATTGCCGGACCATCTGCCCATTGATGTCGTAGAGCTTGATGTCCAGCGGCGTGCCGGCCGGCGCCTCGATGGAGAGGCGCAGATTGTTGCCGGACGCCATGGCCGTCATGAGAAGCCCCTGCGTGCGCACCTCTCCCTCCTGCACGTCAGTTGCGCCGGGGATTTGGTAGAAGATGAGCTGGGCGCTGCCGCCCAAAATGTCGCACCAGCGCGTGGCGCCCTCCTTGAGCGTGCTGTTGAATTTGTCATTGTCTGTCTCGAGCCTGTCTGCCACGATGGTGTATTTCAGCAGCCCGTCGCGTTTGATGGTGGCCGGCTTTCCGGTGCGCTTGGTGTTCCACTCCATTGTTCTGGAATCCAAATCAGGCATGTAAATGGTGAGCCGGAATTCAACTTGGGTGCTCTGGCCGATTCCTAATTTCTCTGGGTCAGGTGTCCCCGCTACCTTGGCGAGGTGGACGGTCATGTTGCCTGTGTAA
>JAKAME010000022.1 GCA_021813025.1 Microcaldota archaeon | reverse complement strand
TGCCTCTGCAGAGGAGGCCTCAGGCCTGCAAGCAGCCAGCCCAAGTTGGAGGGAAACAGCGGCGGGCGCTCTTCCACCCCCATCAATGCGTAGGCGCGCGCATCGGTGAGGAAGCCGAGGTAGCCCAGAAGCAGCCGCTGCAAACCGGGATGGCGGCGGGCAAAGACAAGGATGTTCAGAAATTGCAGAACCCAGAATGGGGAGAAGAGGATGGCGAACACGGCTGCATTGATGAATAGCAGGATTGAGAAAAACGGCCTGATGAGAAGCTCGAGGCGCGAGACAAGAGGCGAGTAGTCCAGCCGCACGCGCACCGCTCCCGCCGGCCAGCGGTCGGAGAGCAGGAGCAGAAAGGCCGACTGGCTGGAGCAGAACTCCACGGCGCGCCGTGCGGATTCCCAAGCATGGGTGTCGCGCTCGCGGCGCAGCAGGAGCAGCAGAAGATGCCACAGCCACAGCACAAGCTGCCACAGGCCGAAGGCAAGCTGCATGAGAAGGATTATGGGGATGAGCGGCACGCGGGCGAGGAGCATGGGCCGCGAGGCCTGCATGCCGCCGTCGACGTGGTAGGTTACTGAATGCATGCATTCACCCAAAAGCACAAGATTGAAAAAAGGATGGATTTGAGGGGGGTGAGGGGCCTATTTAAAGGATGGAGTGGGGGCCGGCATTGAATGAGGATGGGCGGTCGGACAAATAAAGAACTGATTGCGGGCTGGAAGAATCCCTCCCGCCCCCGGTCTGGGGCAGCAGGAAGCGCCCCACCTGCGCGTGCAGATTGACTGCATACGACATTCCTGACGGGCCTTCGAAAAAGAGCCAGGCGCCTTTGGTGCCCATCACCCGGCCGCCGATGAAATCCACTGCTTCCGGATTGGACACGGAAGGATAGTGGGAAGAAAGGTCGGTTATCGGCCCGTCGGCCAGATAGGATGACAGGGCGGCATCTTCGCGCATGCGAGCCAGCATGGATTCAAGCTTGGCGCGGGCCTTGGCTTTGTCGAAATGCAGGCGGCTCAGCTTCTGGTTTGCCCGCACGGCGTTGGCGAGGCCGTATTTCTCCTGCAGCAGGATTTCGGCCCCATAGGCGTCGTCCGGCCCGTCGAATTCCAGCAGCGCGGCGGCCAAATCTGCGCCCTGCTCGCGCCAGCGCTCGTGGAGGCGGGAGCGGCGCGTGAGGCCCAGCTTGGTGATGTCCGAGCCGAACTGGGCGAGGTAGAGGACGTATTTTTCCGATGAAAGCTCGTCGTGAAGGTGGGGGTAGAGGGTGAAATCCCCCACAGTATACACTCTTGCCACGTCGCGATACTGGCAGGTGGGGCACTGCTTGACGTTGAGCGCGCGGTTGGCGCACGCATGCCAGCCCTCATCCGATTTGTAGCCGATGCATGCGCGGCCCGGTGAGAAGGAGAGATAGCGCTCGCCGCTAAGCTCAAGCGATTCTGCTCTGCCCTCCTCGCGCAGGAGAAGGGAGGGTGCGGGGCTTGGGTTGAACTGCAGCAGGTGCTTCATCAGGGGAGCGGATGGGCTGGAGGGCATAACAATCGCACGAGAGCGGCTTTCCGCTGGCCGATAATATAAGGCACTACCAATTTAAACACGAAAGTTTAGGAATTACGAAAGTATCGGATGAGTTGAGGGAGAAAGGATGGGCCAGTACAGAAAAACAAGATACCAAAGACCCGACAGAAGGGCCGTGAAAAACGCCCCCCTCTGCGAGGATGGCGGAGATGCGCCCCTCAGCGACGCTCTGCGGGCAAAGGTAGAAGACTCGAACCGCTGGCTTTTTGCAGCAGCCATACTTCGCGACCCCCAATCAAGTCTGGAAAAGGTAGAGGACGCGCTTTACGGGCTTGCCAAATCCGTCCAGCCGCCGCTCGACTCAGCACGCAACATCGGCGAGTTCATCGCAAACCTGAATCCCCAAGCTGCGGATTATGCCGAGAAAATGAATGCCGCGTTCTGCGCCATGTTCGAGCTTTCCATAAGGCACATGCAGAGGAGCGACATGGCCAATCGGGAGAAGCTGGAAGCGGTCATGGCAGCCATGGGGCCGCTGAAAAAGAACATCGCCAAGATTAAGCGGGCGCTGGGAGAATACCGGAAATATTCGGCCCTGCTGGAGCTGATTGAGAACAGCAGCACGGGCAACGGGAACCTCAGAGAAACTTACGCCGAGTATATGGTCATCGCCAATTTCAACAGGCGCATCATGGAAGAAGTAAGAGGCAAGCCGGATTTGTCAGGAGAAAGGCCTGAAATGGTCATAGGCAGGCTTTTGGGAAGGAACGGCGCCGGCAGGAAGCCGATATCGATGAATGAATACACCAGATACAAATTCGGCAAGACAAGATAGGAAAATCGGCTCTCGCTCATCACAAGAGAGGAAAATCCCTTTCGTTCATCGCCGACTTTTCCGACGTCGTGAGGCAGCTATTTTAAAGTTCAGCCCCGCCATCGCTGCAAGGTGGTATTCCATGCCTACTCTGGACAGCACGCTATTGCCAGCATTGGATGAGCTAAAGCAGAAAGAGCTTGACTGGAAAGTTTACAAATTGGAAGGCGCGAGCCTGCCGCACGCTGTGGTGAATGGAAAGAAGGTGCTCATGCTGGGCACCAACAACTATCTGGGCATGTCCAACCACCCCGAAGTGAGGGAGGCGGCAATTGAAGCCATCAAGAAATACGGCGCAGGCTCGGGCAGCGTGCGCACTATTTCCGGAACAATGGATTTGCACCTCAAACTGGAGGAAACCATTGCCCGCTTCAAGCACACGCCTGCCGCCATTTACTTCCAGACGGGCTTTGCCGCCAATCAGGGAAGCCTGCCCGCCATATTGCAGGAGGGCGATTTGGCGCTGTCGGATGAATTGAACCATGGCTCCATCATTGACGGCGTGAGGCTGTCGAAGGCTGAGAAGGCCATTTACAAGCATGCAGACATGGATGACTTGGCCACCAAGCTGGAGGCGGCTTCGAAAGCCAGCAAATACAAGCGAATATTCATCATAACAGACGGCGTGTTCTCGATGGACGGGGACATCGCGCCGCTTGACAGGCTGCAGCGCGCGGCGCAGGCGTTCGGCGCCTATGTGTATGTTGATGACGCGCACGGCGACGGCGTGCTGGGCGAGCACGGGCGCGGCATTGTCAATCATTTCAAGCTTGAGGGCAAGATAGAGGCCGAGATGGGCACCTTTTCCAAGGGATTCGGGGTGGTGGGCGGATTCGTGTCAGGAAGCACCACGCTCAAGGAGTATCTGCACAACAAGGCAAGAAGCTATTTGCTTTCAGGCTCTGCACCCCCGGCAACTGTGGCCGCGTGCATCGCTGCCCTCGAAGTTCTGGAAAAAGACGACTCTCTGGTGAAAAAGCTGTGGGAAAACACCAAATACTTCAAGGAGAAATTGAAAAGCATGGGATTCGACACCGGCAACTCCGGCACGCCGATTACCCCCATCATGATTGGCGACTCGGCCAAGGCCAAGCAGTTCTCTGCTGAATTGTTCAAGGAGGGCGTGTTCGCCCTGCCAATCGTGTTCCCCATGGTGGCGCAGGGAAAGGCAAGGGTGAGAACGCAGATAAGGGCGGATTTCACAAAAGAGGATTTGGATTTCGCCCTCGGAGCTTGCGAGCGGGTCGGAAGAAAGCTTGGTTTGGTGAAATAGGCCGGAGAGCGGAAAGACGGGGGCTAGGAGCGGCCGCCAACCTGCAGCCGCCATGCATCCTGTGCACTGTCAATGAGCTTCCAGCGCAAATCAGGCTCCACGCGGCTGCACAGGGTCATTTGGGCGAAAATCTGGTTAAGAACATCAAGAACTTTCTGCTGCGAGACTTTGCTTTCCATCTGCGCGGCAAGGTCTGACAGGTCTGAAACAAGGCTGAGGGTGAAGCGCCTGGGCAGGTCGGCGTGCAGGGAGAGGAAGAGCAGCGTGCTGAAAAGCATCACTTTGTGCTCGCTGCCTGAAAGCTGGGATATGAGGCCGCCGATGTCATTGAAGTCCTTCGGCCCGTAATCGTAGTTTTTCCTGATTTTTACAAAAAGGGTTTCCATCCTGCGCTGCGCCTCGTTTGAGAGCATGGCGTCATTTTGCAGGGCAATGCTCCGGGCGCGGCTTTCGTCAAGAGGCGCATAAGCGCCGCCTGCGCAGGGCTTCTTCAGCTCCACCCGCCTCTGCGGATGCATTGCAAGCCCGCTGCTTGCAGGCACTGAATAAAAGGCAATGCCGGCTATGCGCAGGCCGTTGGGCGAAATGCTTGCGCCGGTTGGAAAAACGAGCTTGGCAACTGCCGGCCGGTGGCCTCCGAATGATTGTTTCATGGGAAATATTCTGAACATTTATATTTATAAATAACCACATTTGAGCCTGTTGGAATAGGATATTCTTTTATTATGCCCTCTTCCATCCCCTCTTGTGGGTGGTAGAAGATGACGATGATGAGGACTGCGGCAGCGCCGGTGCTGCTTTTCATATCACTGCTGTTTCTCGCGGCTCCGGCTTTTGCACAGAGCCAGCCTGCCGGAGCGGATGCTAGCCAGTATTTTGTTCAGGCGTTTGGAGGAATGGACAGGATTGTTTCGTTCATAGGGCAGAACATGACGCCGCAAGAAGCGGCGCAGAAAGTGGTGCTGGTGAGGGGCTCCTCGCTTGGGGCCGCGGAAGACGCGGCGCTGGAGCAGATGAAGCAGGCTTATCCCATGCTGGGACAGGTGGCGCAGGCGGACGATTCGCAAACCCTTGCCTCGCTTGAGGAAAGATATGCCATTATACTGCTTGTGGGCGGGCCGGGGCAGAACGCTGTTTCGAGGGAAGCTGAAACGAGCCGGCAGCTTGCATTTGAAAACCTCACCGAGGCAGGCAGTCCGCTCATTGTGCGCCAGGCGCGGCTGGATGGGGGGCGGAGCGTCACCATATTCTCCCTTGCGCGAGGGTATGAGAACGAGGGCCGCTCCAATGTGCAAAATTCGCCGCTGGCGGCAATCATTCCTGAAAAATACGTGCCTGCGGCCGCAACCGCAACAGGCATGGGGCTGATGTGGCTGCTGCCCCACATCCTCAAGCTCGTGCGCATGTTCGTGGGCAAGTTTGCCGCCGCGAAAGGAAAGCAGGACAAGAAGATGAGGACGGAAGGGATAGGATTCGACATCGGCCACACCCACATCAACCTCTACGAGCTTGTCTCCATCTTCGCCGCAGCTGCCGTGTTCGGAGTGGGCATCGCTTGGACGTTCGCGGCCGGGCAGGACTATCTTCTGCAAATAGTGGGCGCCAACGTGGTGGTGGCCTGCGTGCTTTTCTACGGCCAGAGCGCGCTGCGCATACTCATCGCGCACATGGTGAAGATGAAGACCCAGTTCCAGTTCTGGCTGGGCGGCTCGGCGCTCACCCTTCTCTCCGCCTATTTGGGCAACATGCTGGCCTCGCCCGGCTTTTTTGTTGAGGAGGAGGTGGCTGGAGGGAAAGACAAGCGAAGCGAGGAGCAGAAGGAGAAGGACAGGACGAGAAAGGCCGCATGGATAAGATTGGGCATAATCGCCCTGACGGCTGCGTTCGGCCTGGGCTTTTTCGTGCTCAACCTGCTCGCGCCGAGCAAGCTGCTGCAGGCGTTCATGGTTGCCTGCACCCTCAACGCGGCCTGCGACATGCTGCCCATCAAGCCCATGGCCGGCACGGTAATAAAGAAATGGAACTGGCTGGCGTACGGAGTGCTGGCGCTGGGCGTGTGGGGGCTGTATCTGGCGGCGAACTTCCTCTAGGTTCGGTGGACGTACCGGGCCAGCCAGACCGAGATATTGAGGATAGTGGATGGAATGGCGGTCAGGATAAGAACGAAGACCGCGTTTCCGATGACCTGCTCAGGGTCCCCCCGGAAGAAATCCATGAAGGACGGCACACCCCATTTCGCCCATCCAAAGGTCCCGGAAGCAATCTCCAGCCCCAGCACGGCCCAGGCTGCGGCGGTCAGCGCCTTGCCAACCTTGGATTTGGCGATGTGGATGTAGGCGTGGATAAAACGCTTGAGCGGACCCACATGGGCGTCTGAAATCAGGCGGGCCAGCTGGTCGTGCGCGGGATTTGCGATGATGAGGTTGAGTTTTTCAAATATGCGCGGCAGGTCGCGCACCGAATCGATGATGATGGCGATATGCTTGCGCACGTCGTAGCGCGCGGACGCGAACTTTGGATAGTGGGTTACGCCGGTGATTTTCTGCACTTGGGGCGAGGTGGGCTCCCCCTTCAGCCTCGTTTCGTCCAGCGCCGTCGCAAAGAGCATGCCGAAATACTTGGTGAGGTCGTAGGAATAGGAGGCGAGGGTGAGGTGGGCGTTGAATACCTGCCGCTCCTTTGGGGAGAGCGCCTTGATTTTGGCGATGTCGTCATCCGTCCACTTGATGGCGTCCTTCAGGCTCTTGAACATCACCCCGCTCATGGTGAAAGTGACGTTGGCCAGGTCGGTGTATCTGCGGGAGAACGGGATAGGGTCCGGAATCTCGATTTCCTTGTTCGGATCAGATTTGCGCCTCAGCTCGCCCTTGCCTTCCAGTTCCAGCGAGAAGCCGGAGAGCGCCTGAAGGCCGGTTTGGAAGAATTTTTCGCGGTCCGCCCTCACTTCGGATGGAAGGTCGGCCAGCAGATGCATAATCTCGGTCTTGCGCTTGGTCTCTCCGCTCTCCCAGTAGAAATCCTGCAATTGGAATTCAATCGCCTTGCGCATGGATTGCTCGCAGAGGGATTTGCATTCTTTCGAGAGGGGCGTGACCTTGTTTTCGTCATGCACCAGAAGCGTGTCCAGCTCGAACATTCGCTTGAGGAGCAATAGCTCGTAAAGAAGATTGAGCGAGCCCTTGTAGTCCCGCACCGCATCGCTGACCTCCCGCTGCGAGGCGATGACCTCCTGGGGGCGCTCCGTATCATCGTCTTTGGTGGTGGAGCCGAATTTCTTGACCGACAACTGGAGGCGATGGAAGGAGAGGATGGCCGTCTTCTTGAGTATGGACAGGTCAAGGCTGGAGAATCGGGGCTCCTGCTCCACCAGCCATTTGAAGAAATCATTCTGTTCGCTCGGCTTGAACGGCTTGCTGACCATATTTTCTGCCATGTTCGAAAATGCATGGCAGGTCGGGCCCTGATAGATGAAACGCTTTTTGAAAAAGAAGGGGTTGCGGGTGGCGAAATTCTTGGACTGGGCGGAAGCGGTGCTGGCGCTGGGGGAATCGGCCGGAGCGGAGATGGGCTTGGCAGTCGGATTGTAAACGGGCGGCATGGAATCAGTCGTCTCTTGGGAGTGTTTGGGGTTTTGGCGTATATAAATGTTCTTATAAGTCATAATTCATGGTAGTTGAGAGCTGGCCATAGGGGGCCGGGCAGAATGTTTATATTTTCCGACAGGAGAGTAATGTTCATGCCAATCATCAGCGACAGGCGGCCGACCGCAAGCGAGACAGCTTGGATTGCCCGCACGCTCCATGTGCTGGAGCGCGGGCCGATTTCCGGCGGCAAGGCCATAGGAGCCATGCGCCTGAGGCTGAGGGAAGAGGGCCAAAAGCACATGAAGCAGATGATAGGAGAGCTCAAATACAACACTAACTTTCCCTACACAGCATACATGAAGTTTGACAGAGAAGCAGACGAGCGTGAGTGGAAATGGCCGGCAGGGGGGGCGCGCGACAGGGGGGAGGAAAGGCGGCCGGACGGAAAGGCGCCAGAGAGCCTTGGCGAAAAGCTCCAGAAGGCGCTTGATGAAGAATCGAAACGGCCTTCTGGAAATGCGATGAAGATTATGCACCTGCGCTGGGCCGTTTATCACCACTGGGTGATTGAAAACCTTCGCGGGCTTGACGACCTCCTGCGGCAGGGCCGGATAGAGGACTTTGTGCAACAGTGCATGGGGGAAAAAGGGATGTTCAGGATGAAATTCGATGTTAAAGGAGGGGAGGGGCGGCAGAAGCTGGGGCCGCACTTTCCCGCCTACACGAAAGAATTCAAAGCCCTGCTCAAGGAGATTAAAACCGAGAAGGCGGCATAGGGGCCAGGATTCTGATGGAATTGTTCAATCATGGTGGCGGGAAAAAGGACAAGCCGACGGAACAAAGGCAGTTCCGGAAGAACCCGCTGGAAAATGCAAACAAAAAAAAGGCGGAAGAGAATGCCCAGAAGGCCAGCCTTCTGCAGGCGTTCAAGGAGGCAGAGTTTTTCAAGCAATTGCCGGCTGGCGGGCAGGCCGTCATCGACATGAAAGCGGCGCTGGAGCAGTACGGCGGGGTTGCGCGCAAAAAGCTGCTGGGAGTGATGAAAGGTCAATTCTACGACGAGCGCCAGGAAGCCCTGGCGGAGGCGCACATCGTGGCGCTCGTGGCCGGCCATCCCGGCATCGTTGAATTCATTTCCTCGCCTGACAATGAGGGGAGGGCAAGGCAGTACATTCAGACCATTGCATGGCTGTGCTTGGGGAGCGCCGACTGCCTGGAGGACGAGCCAAAGGCCATGCAGGAGGCCGTAATAAACAGAAAGTCGGCCGAACTCTCCAGGGCCGCGCTGGAGCTATTCGACAGCAGGCATTTCGCACGGGTGGCTGACGCATTGAAGGCGAGCACAAAGGAATTGCACGTCGTGCTCGAGACGATAACCGACCTCGCCGAAACGGACGTGTGGAAGGCGCGGGGGCTGCTGCAATACCTGGCCGGGCTGGATGTCGAAAGCATGAAGGAAGCCGTCGCAAGCGCCGAGGAGCTGGACCTGATGATTTCCCGCAAAGAAATGAAAAAGTTCATGGATGAAGCTAAAGAAAAGACTTTGGACAAGCACGAGAACCTGATGGACCTAAAAGGGATGAGTTTCGCTGAGCAGCTCGAGCACATTAGGAATGTGACAAAACTTGACGCGAGGCGCATGCACGATGCGTTTGACGAGGAAGCTTTTGAGGCGGCCCTTATGGCCGGCCTCGACCAAAAGCTGAGCTCTGAGGAGCTGGCGCAGCAGATGATTGAAATCGGCCGGTTCAACAAGAATGTAAAAAAGCTGGGCAAGAGCGCGGAGAATGGCAGCAGGAACGGCTGATTCTGAAACAAATTGACAGGGCTTGGCTCAATACACTATTTTCCCGAGCTTGCCCATCTCTTTGGCCGTCTTGACTTCGCGCGCAATCCTTCTTCCCATGCTCATCGGCTCGCCGAACACGTAGCAGGAGTAGGGCGAGCCTTCGGGATAGATGTTGGTGCCTGCAACTATGCGGGCCGAGATTTCAAAGCAGTAGAACTGCAAATTCTCGTCGCAAATCAGCTCAAGGCAGAAGGGGCCGGGGATGCCGCCGAACAGGCGCTCCGCGGCCTCGGCAGCGTCGCGGCCCATGGACAGCATGTCCGAGAGAAGCGATTCGCGTATGACAAGCCCCTGGTTGCCCACCACAGTGAATGAGGGGCGGATTGGCACGCCGGCCATCATGGTGCGGTAGCTCTCGTCCACGTTGGATTCGAAGCGACGGTCTATGGAGAGCAGCTCCAAATGCCCGTCGGCGGTGCGGTAGCCCTCCTTTGAGAGAGGGGAGTAGAAATAATGCGGATAGGCGCGCACGCCGACAAGGTATTCCTGAACCATGACGTCCTTGTTCTCGAATTTGGCGTGGAATTCTTCAGGGGAATGCACGATTGCATAGCCCCGCCCGCCCTTGGCGCCCGGATGCTTCACAACGCAGGGGCGGTCTATCTTGTCCGGGTCGAGGATGGCCGGAGTCTGAAGGCCTGCCGCCTTCATCCACTCGAACATCTTGCGCCTGTCGCGCTCCCACATCAGCGACTGGCGGTTGCCCAAGACAGGCAGGGGCGCATCTTCAAGCCCCCGGCCGGCGTATTCCACTATTGAGCCGTGCGGGATAAGGAGCGCATTTTTGTCGGCCAGCTCCTCGTATGGGATGGCCCCGTCCCCCACGTCTACGAACTCGTCTGGCTTGGCTGCGGGGAAGGCGTCGTAGATGGCGCGCTGCTGCTCGGATGTGATTAGCCCGATGGTGCGCAGGCCCTCGGCCTTCGCGCCGTGGAAAATCTGCAGGGAAGTGTGCGAGCACACTGTCGCAAGGCAGAGGTTCTCTGTGTCATAGGCAGAGAGCAAATCAAGGATGCGTTCTTTTGAAATCATAAGAATCAACTCCTAATCTAAGTCACAATATCTCCTAATCGTTTCCGCCCAGCGGCCTCTTTTATTTCCATCGCAATGCGCTCGCCCACAGACACCGACTGGCCGTAGAGGTAGTTCGGATAGGGGGTGAAGCGCGTGCCCGGTGAGCCCGGCACGCGGAAGGAGACGTCGAAGATGAGGATTTCCTCTCCTCTTTCCGCAGGAGCTATGGCGCCCTGCAAAGCGAAGGGGCCGATGGGGCCGGGAGGGTATTCTTTTTTCACGGCATGCACGAATTTCTCTCCAACTTCGAAGACTTGTTCTAACAGCGATTCACGCAAAGTGCAGGCGATGTGGCCTACTTCAATGTTGTTGATGCGGGTGGAGGCTGGCAGCTTGAGCTGCTCGCGGGCCGGAAGGCGCAAAACGCCGTCCAAGTTGGTCTGTCTCCTCGTGTCGATTCCCAAGAGTTCAAGTTCGCCGCTCAATGGCGACAAAAAGAAATTGAAATTGAATTGAGCTCCGAGGACGAACTCCTCGATGAGCGCGCCCTTGAGTCCGGCCTCGTTGATGACGCCGGAATTCAGCATGCGCTGGCTCTCTTGTTTATATCCATCATAATTGCTTGCAAAGAAAAATGCCCGCTCGTACGAGCGCTTGGCTTCCGGGGCTTTGATTATGCACAGAGTGTCGATGTCTTCAGGCTTGGCAAATGTTTTCGGAACTCTCACGCCCGCCTTTTCCAGTAAATAGTGCTGGTTTTTCGGCGTGTTGCGCTCCTCCGCCCGCAAAAGCCAGCGGTTGCCCAAAATAGGCACTTCGAATTCTTTCTCTATCTTGTCATAGCCCACATAGACTGAGAAGGAGCGGTGGGGGATGAAAATGGCCTGCTTTTTGAAGAGGATGTCAAGCGCCGGCTTCTTGGCTATGTCGGCGAATTTGTCAAGAAGAAGGACGTCTTCCACGCAGCCAAAAGAGGAATCAGGGCCGTTTCCGCCGGTCCCGATGCCGCCCGCATTTCGCACTTTGTAATTTTTCGAGTATATTTTGTCCCTTCCAAGCTGGCAGACCACGAGGTTGGGCAGACCGAATTTGCGCGCGCCCGAGCAGATGTCCAGGGCGGAATGCGAGCCCAGCACGGCGACGGCTGGCTTGGAGAAAGAGGAGGCGCGATGCGCCATCTGCTCGGAAATCGAGGATTGCCCCATAGGAGGATATGGCGGAGAGAGTATAAAAGAATTATCTATGCCCCCGGAGCCAGCACCATCCACACCAGCTGCGAGCAGAGGATGAGAGCGGCGGCATAGGGCACGAAGCGCTCGCGCGCGCCGGAGGCAAGGGCAAGATAGAGACCTACTAGGAGGGAATTGAGCAGCAGGTAGAGGGGCACTGCTGAAGCGGCTGCTTGCACGGATTGCAGAGGGGAGGAAGAAGCGCCTGCAGCCGAAGAGAGGGCCGAAGCTTGCGCCGCTCCTCCATTCAAAATAGAGCCGCTCGTGCTCAGCGCGCCAATCGAGGCCACCTGAGAGCTGAAAGAAAGCGACACGGCCAGAATGGCAGGCACAAGAAGCGCGCCGGCGGCCCACAAGGTGTAGCGCTGGGTGGCTAATTGGGCTGCGCGCTCTCGTACAAGAGTGCCTGATGCAAGAGCGTCGGCGGCCAGCGCGCGCAGGGGCTTGCCCATCGGCCCGCCGGCGCGCCAGCCCACTGAGAGAAGGGTGAGGGCGCGAGAAAGCATCACAGACGGGCTGTGCGCAGCCCACTCGTTCAGCACAGTGAGAGGATTTCCGCCTGCCTTGATTTGGCGCAGGCTCTCGCGCGCCTGCTCGCGCAGCGGGCCGGCAGGCATGTTGTGCGCCTGCTCAAGCAAACGCTCAAGAGAAAAGCGGCCGGACGCGGCTGCGCCAAGGAGAAGGGAGGGAAGCTCGGCTTCGAGGGCAGATACTTGTGAAAGAACTTCGCCCTCAAGAAGAGAGAGCAGCAGGAGGGGAGCAAGGGCGAGCAGAAGGCCGATGCGAAGCACGAGAGCAGAGGAGGGCATGAACAGGCTGGCTGAAAAGGAAATGGCGGCGACAAGCATGGAGAGGAAGAGGGCCTGCCTCCAGCCAAAGCCGGCAAGCCCGATGGAGGAAAGCCGCTTGCTTACCGATTCGGAAAGTGCGGCAGGTTTCCACGTGCCGCCAAGAGCGGGCGCGGATGCGAGCAGGGCGAGAAGCACGAGGGAGTTTGCAAGCGGAAGGAGAAGCAGAAAGAGCAGCCAGATGCTGGCAGGCTCGGATGGCAAATCAAGCATCGGGCCTGCTGCCACCAGAAGCACGAGGGCAAATGCGGGCAGCACGGAGGATACGGCGACAAAGAGCAGGCCGCCCACGCCGGCCTTGGCAGACTCCTCGCGCACGGATGAGAGCTGCTGCGCGCTCAGCTCGTCTGCAAGCGAAGCCAGAGGCTCTGGGCTGCCGCCCTCCTCGTAATGGCTGATGAGCGCGCCGGCCGCGCGCGCGAAAGGCATGGAGGAAACTGCGGAAGAGGACTGGGCTATGGCGCGCGGCACGCTCTCCCCGGATTCGATTGACTGCACCATCATGCGCCAGAGAGGGGCGGAGGCATAGCCCTCGGCCTCCACGCGCGCAAGCGCCTTCTCAAGAGGCATTGGGATTGAGAGATAGAGGGCCAAGCTGCGCAGGGCAAGCGGCAGGTCGGACTCTGTGTGGGAGGCGAAGCGGCGGGCTGCAATGATGGGAAGACAGAAGCCAGCCGCCAAGACGAGGGCGAAGACCGTGCAGGAGAGAATGATGGCGCTTGTCCAGTCGTGTGTGAACAGGCCGGCGACAAGCAGAAGGCCGAGGCAAACCGGCAAGCCGGCTATAACCAGCACGTTCAGCACTGCGGCAAGCGAGATGGGAACATGGGCGCGGGACCATGCCTGCTCCATGGAGGAGCGCCGCTCGCCGGAATAGAGCGAATGAAGCGGCAAGGATTGCAGGAAGTTGAGCGAAGACAGCAAGAGCAATCACCGATAGGCGAATTTCTGCAGTTTGTCAATCACTGCGGACGATTCCGAATTTGATGGCAGGGAGCGCAGGAATTTGGAGCGCTCGGACAGGAGCGAGCGCACTTGTGCTGCAGAGAGGCCCATCTTGAGAGCAAGGCGCTCCAGCCCGCGCGAAAGGGCGGGCGCGGCCTTGAGAGAATCTGATTTGGAATCATAGAGCATGAGGGCGGCGGGAGAAAGAGAGCTTCTTTCTTTTCCCTCTTCCAGCATCCAGATGCCAAGGCAGCGGCGCAATTCCTGCGAGCTGCGCGTTTTTGGATTGTAGTGCGCGATGCGCCTCTGCAGCACGATGAAATCCAGAGAGGCCAAATCGTCGGCGCTGGCGCCCAGATTGGAAAGGCGGCGCAGGGCTTCGGAAGCGGATTGGGCATGGAAGGTTGCGTATGAGCCGCGCGCCTGGCCTGAGAGAAGGGTTTCCATATAGGCCTGCGCCTCTGGAGGGGTGCGCACCTCGCCCACCACCACTCTGTCTGGGCGCATGCGCAAGGAATCGCGCACAAGCTCTGCCATTGAAATGTTCAGCTCTGAATTGCACACAAGATGCACGCAATGCGGATGCGGCGGGCGCAGCTCTGGAGTTTCTTCTATTACAAGCACCCGCTCGCCCAGAGGCACGAAGCCCAAGAGGGCGTCAAGAAGGGTGGTTTTGCCGGAAGCGGTGTTGCCGGCCACCAGCACTGACGAGTCTGACTGGAAGGCAAGCCACAAAAGCGCCAGAGCTTCGGCATTTATGGAGCCTGAGGCGAGCAGGTCGGCCGCGCTCCATGCGCGCACCGCATGGCGCCTGATTGTGATTTCTCCCCCGGAGAGGGGCGGGATGGAGGCGTGCAGGCGCGAGCCGTCGGGCAGCAGGGCGTTGATGCGCGGGGATTCGGCAGACACGCGGCGGCCCAGAGGGCGCGCCATCTTGTTGATGAGATGGATGAGGTGTTCCAAGGAAGTGATGGAGGCGTTGGTGGCTTCCCACCCTTCCTTGCGCCTGTAGACGTAGACAGGCCTGTTCAGGCCGATGACCGCGACTTCCTCCAAAGAATGGTCGGTGAGGAAATGGTCGAGGGGGGCGAAGCCTGCCAGATGCGCCAGCGAGGCTGCGAGCAGGTATTTGCGCTGGTCGTCCTCAAGCTCAAGCTCTTGCGCGTCCGCCTGCGCGTCAAGAAGGCGCTCGGTCTCTGCCTGTGCATCGGATGGGGAGGAGAGGTCGTGGTGCTTGCTCCATTCGCGGAAAGAGCGCGCGAGGGCAAGCACGAATGCCTGCTCGTCCTCGCTTAAGCGCGGCAGCTTGGAGTCTGCCAGCCCCTTGCCCTGCCTTATCGACCAGCCAAGGGAAGAGGATGAGTCGGACGAAGCCATGCCATTACCTCCGATGAATGCCCGCCGCCCGGCGCTCTGCGCTCCGATAAATCTCCAGCCTGTCGCCTGTGCGCGCGCCAAGCTTGGCGGCATCGCCTGATGCAAGCTCAAGAAGATAGCGCGCGGGAGCGCGCGGAATGAGAAGTGGGGTGAATGGGGGGACTGAGCTGAACACGTCTGCTACTGCCCCCCGCTCGTCAAGATAAATCGCGTCGAATGGGAAAGCGACGAAAAAGGAATGGATTGAGTGCCTGTCGGTCCAGTCGAAGGCGAAGAGCAGGGAGGCGGGCTTTTGGCGGAACATCAGCCCGCGCATGCGCGCGGACATGGTGACTGCAGGCTCGAGGGAAAGCGAAAGCGAGTTTGGGCCGTTTCTGATTCTGGCCATGAAAAGAGGGGGCAGGCCGGCTGGAAGCGGCCAGCCTAAAGCGCGGGAAGGCCTGCCGGCTTTGCTTTTCATTTTTTTCATCTCATTTCCCCCACCGGCGGGCCCGCCGGCGGAATTCCTTGAGCGCGGCTTCGATGTCTTTTTTGCCGATGTCCGGCCAGAGCTTTTTGCAGAAATAAAGCTCGGAATAGGCCGACTGGAAGGGCATGAAGCCCGAGAGGCGCTGCTCGCCCGAGGTGCGGATGATGAGGTCTGGGTCCGGCAGGCCGGATGTCCAGAGGCGGGAGGAGATGGCCTGCTCGTCTATTTTTTCAGGGCTGCGGGCGAAATCCTTCGCTATGAGCTTGGCCATGTGCACAAGCTCCGGCCTGCCTCCGTAGCCCACGAAGAAGTTGACATAATATTTTGAGAAACGAGCGGTCTGGCGCTCGAGATTGCCCATGCCCTCCCGCACGGCATATGGGAAGCGCGAGCGGTCGCCGATGAAGCGCACCCGCACCTGGTGCTTGTCGAATTCGGCCTCTTTCATCACCCGCCCAAGGCGGGTTTCGAACGCCTTGAAAAGGCCCTGCACCTCCTCGCGGTCGCGCTCGAAATTCTCGGATGAGAAGGCCCAGAAGGAGATTGTGCGGATGCCGGCCTGCCGGCACCACTTGAACACGTCGCCCATGCGGTCAATGCCTTTCTCATGGCCTGCAATGGCGGGCACGCCGTGCTTCTTCGCCCAGCGGCGGTTGCCGTCCGGTATGAAAGCAAGGTGGTTCGGAGTGCGGCCGTGACTGGCTGGCATGGAAAAAGGAGGGAGCGGAGGGATATAAAACCGACGGCGTGGGCGGCGGGCGGTTCAGGGCAGCTGGCCGGTGGCCAGATAGAGCCAAGCCACGGCCAGGATGGCGAGAAAGGATTCTGCGAAAATCAGACGGAAGGCCAGCCAGGCAAGGCGGGGGAAGGCGGCTACGGCAAGGGCGGCGGCCATGCAGAAGGAGATGGATAACGGAACGAGGGGATTGGAGAAGCTGGAGAAGAGCAGGGCGAGCAGGCAGAGCAAGGCGGCGAAGAGGGCGGCCTGGCGCTGGCCCAGCCAGGTGGCGATGGTGCGCTGGCCTGAGCGCAGGTCGGATTCGAAATCCATCACCGCGCCCAAGGCATGCACGCCTGAAATTGCGAGGCAGGCCCACAAGAAGCGCGTTGGCGCGGAGAAAATGTCTTGCCCGTAGCTGTAGCCGCAGAGAAAGATGAGAAAGAAAAGGGCGCCGTTGGAAAGGGAATCCAGAACAGGCCGCTCCTTGAGCCGCACGGGTGGCGCGGAATAGAAATAGGCCAAAAGCACCAGCACAAGAGTGAGAGCTGCGGTTTGGAGATTCAACGAAAGCAGGGAGACGGCGAGGATGAAAACGGCGGATATAAGGCAGGCGCGGCGCAGGAAGGGGATGCGCGATGGGGAGAGGCGCACGCCGTACAGGCCGTTCCGCTTGCGGGGGTTGAGCCTGTCGGAGACAATGTCGTGGATGTCGTTGACGCCGAAGATGAGCAGGGTGGAGGGAAATAAGAATGAGAAGAGGGCCAGCAGCAAAATGGGCGTTGGGGCGGAGAGCGGGTGCAGGCCCGCGTAAACCATGCCGGCCAGCAGGAAGGCCGGGCCGATGAACCAGCCCAAAGGCCGGCTGACCGCCACCAGCAGCCATAGGGAGTTTGCAGGGCCTTGCAGTGAGGCGGGAAGGGCAAGCTGGCTGGCGCGTGAACCTCCCATGAATTCCCCATGAAGAGGAATTTTTTAAACCCGGATGCGTCCGGCCTGCAAGAAGCATTAAAAAGATAGTAAGAATGGGCAGGACGGGGTATGCAATGGAGAAGAGTCTCTTCATCCGCTGGCTCGAGGCTTTCATAGTCTATTTCTGCGTCGTGGTGACGCTGCACTCGCTGGTGGAATACCTTTACACAAGCGACATCTTCAGGCTGCAGATGGTGGTGATGGGCAACGACGTGCCCAGCGCCTATGTCTACGGCCTCGCGCTGGGCCTCGTGCTCTCGGTGGCGCATTTCGTGCTTGGCAAGACCATCCGCCGCGGCGAGGAGCGCCTCGCGCGCGGGTATGCTGCGCAGCGGCAGGCCATGTTGCCGAAGAAACGCAGGCGTGCGCGGCGCAGGAGATAAGAAGAAAAAGAGGGGCAAGACTAATTCTCAAAAGTCGGGCGCGCGGACGGCAGGCCGGGCTTTTTGTCAGGGCCGCGGAAGCAGGCCCAGCTTTTTTCCCCACTTGATGGCCGTGGTGGGGCCGTGAACGAAAATCGGGCTGCGCCAGCCGGCAGCGGAGGTTTTTTTGAGGCGGATGGCCTTGGCCAAATTCATTCCGCCTGCAACCTGAGTGTAAGCCTTGCCGCCCTCGAAAAGGAAATGCGCGTCAGAGCCTCCCGTGCGGGCGAGAGAATGGGACGAGGCAAAAGACAGGGCCTTCTCATTCGCACCTTTCGTGGCCCGCGCATTGAGCACTTCCATCCCATCCAGTTTTTTCCATCCCTCTTTTCCCAATTTGTCCGGGTTCATGGCTGAGCGGCCGCGCAAGACATCGAAGGGATGGGGCAGAATGGCCAAGCCCCCCTGAGAATGGATGGAATCAATCAGCTCGAGGGGGTCGCGCGAATGGGGCATGTCGGAAAGATAGAGGCCTATCAGGTCGCCCCGCTCTGTGATGAATTCGCAGGCCGGGATGAATTCAAGCTCAAGCTTTTTTTTGCTGATGTGGGCTTTGGCTTTTTTCCAGCCGCCGATGCAGCCGTGGTCCGTGAGGGCGAAGCCGGCAAAGCCCAAGGAGGCGTAGCGCTCCACGAGCTTTTCCACAGGAGTGATGGAATCGGCGGAGAAGAGGGAATGGCAATGCAGGTCGAATTTCCTAGTCGCGGTCATGCGTCCACCCATTCATTCTACAGGCAGCCATGTTTTGGCGTATGTCAGCAGCGTTTTGGGGCTGAGCATTTTAGAGTATTGGTCCATCTCGCCCGCAGCCATCAGCCACTGGTCAAGGCGCGTGCGCTGCATGGCCATCAGCCACGCATCCAGACCCCACATGGGCAGCACGTCGAGGGTGGAGCGCAGGAGGTGGTGCATGGACAAGTCCGTTCCATACGCATGCCGCCACGCGCGCTCGTATTCGTCAGGCTCGCCTGCAAGCTGGCCCGCGAGGCGGCCGCAGGAGGCTCCGAAGAAGATGCCGCCACCGGATGAGGCTTTTACCTGCCCTGCGGAATCGCCAGCCAGCACAACATGATGATTGCCAAACACTCCGCCTGTTTTTTTTCTTACAGACAGCGGGATGAGGGCCGAGAATTGGGAGTGGGGCTTCTTTTTCGCAAGATGCAAATGCTCCAAAAATTTCTTTTTTGCGCGCGGCAAATCCCCCTTTTTTGTGACGCCGAGGCCGATTTTGGCCTCTTCTTCATTTGCCGGAATCACCCAGCCTATGAAGCCGGGCGCCCATGACTGGTCGAAGAAAACTTCGACTGCCGAGAGGTCGGGAGAAGAGTAGGCGTAATCGCCCTGCCACGAGCTGGCATAGGATGAAATTTTGGGGAAACTGAAGAGGCGGGCGATTGTGGAGATGGGGCCATCCGCGCCAACAATAACATGAGAACGAAAATCGCCGAGTTCGCTAATGCGGCTTCCTTTCTCTATTTTTCCCCCCTCGTTCTCATATTTCTCAGCCGCAAGCCTGTCGAAGCCTGCGCGGTCGATTACATAGGCTTTTGGATAGGGGAAGGAAAGAGTCATGCGCTCGCGCTTGCCGTGCAAATTCGCGCGCGTGATGGTGTTGAGGGTGATGCGGCGGTAGTCGACGACGTCTTTGAGCTGCCGCAGGCCCGAGGCTGAGACAAGACCTGAGCAGTGGGCGGGGACGCCAACTTGTTTGTGCTCCTCAGAGAGCAGGACTTTCTTTCCCTCTCGAAGCGCGGTAATCGCGGCAAAGCTTCCTGCTGGCCCCGCTCCCACGACATGCAAATCATACATAAAAGAGAAAACAAGCCCAAGGCCTAAAAAGACGCAGGCAGGCGCATCGCTTTTTAAACAAAACCGCAGTTTCTACGCCGAGAGAAACGGAGAGGACCTGCTATGGCTGACAAGCCCAGCCCGACTGATGCCCGCACCTACTACCACAAGGGCAACACCCTCTTCGAGCAGAACGAGTTTGAGAAGGCCGTCGAGAATTACAACATGGCCATCATACTCAACCCTACTTTTAGCGAAGCGTATTTCAACCGCGGGCTGAGCTATTACAACCTCAAGAATTTCGACAAGTCCATATCCGATTACACCAAGGCCACCGAGCTGGACCCGAAGAATCCTGTGATTTACAACAACAGGGGGGACGCATACTACCGAAAGCAGGATTTCCAGAACTCGATTGTGGATTACGACAAGGCATTGGGGCTTAACAAGAAGTATTTGAAAGCGTTTTACAACAGGGGGCTGGCGTATGCATGCCTCCAAGACTATGAGAAGGCTGTGGAGGATTTCACCCAGGTAATCGGCCTCAACCCCGAATTCGCCGAGGCTTATCACATCAGGGGGCTGGCCTACGACTACATGAACAGTTTGGAGAAGGCAATTGCGGATTACGAGCACGCGCTCAAGCTCAATCCTGCGATGGCGGAGGCGAAAAACCACCTCGAAATAGCCAAGGCAAAGAAGGAGAGCGGCTACACCCCGCCCAGCCCCGGAGCTGTGGGCGGGCCGGAAGCC
>JAKAME010000021.1 GCA_021813025.1 Microcaldota archaeon | reverse complement strand
TTACCTGCCCCTTGGAGGAAACGCAGAGGATTTCGTCCTCATCGGAAACGGTCTTCACCGACACGACCTTGCCGTTGCGCCCCTCAGTCTTGATGTTGATGATGCCCGAGCCGGCCCTGCCCTGCAGGCGGTATTCCTCAATTGGCGTGCGCTTGCCGTAGCCGTTTTCGCAAACTGTTAGCACGGTGGGCCTATCACACAGACAGAAGCCGATTACTTCGTCTTTTTCATCCAGCTCGATGCCTTTCACTCCCTGCCCCGCCCTTCCAATCTCGCGCACCTCATCCTCAGCAAAGCGGATTGACTGGCCCAGAGCAGAGGCAAGCAAAATTTCGGACTTGCCCCCTGTTTTTCGCACGCGAATAAGCTCGTCGCCATCGCGCAAAGTGATGGCGCGTATGCCGCCGCGCCGGGGCCGGGAGTAATCGGCGAGGGAAGAGCGCTTCACTGTGCCCTTCTTGGTGGCCATGAGAAGGAATTCGGATGCGGAAAATTCGCGCACCTCAATCCAGCAGGAGATTTTCTCCTGCCCGATGTCGAGGAGGTTGACCAGAGCCTTGCCCATTGCATAGCGGCCGGCGGGGGGAATCTTGTAGACCTTGAGCCAGTGCACCTGCCCGGCCGTGGTGAAGAAGAGCAGGGTGTCGTGCGTGCGCGCAATCAAAATGTCCTTGACGCGGTCCTCCTCCTTTGTCTCGCTGCCCTTGACCCCGCGCCCGCCGCGCCTCTGGCTCTTGTATTCGTCAATGGAGATGCGCTTGATGTAGCCGTCCTCGCTTATCATCACGGCAACCGCCTCGTCGGGAATCAAGTCCTCTGCCTCGAAAGAGCCCTCGTCCGCATCCTCAAGGATGGCGGTCTTGCGCTTGTCGGCGTATTTGGATTTGAGTTCGGAAGTTTCGGAGCGGATGATGCCGTCAATCTTTTTCGGGTCGGCGAGAATTGATTCAAGCAAGGCGATGAGCTTGGACAGCTGCGCGTTTTCCTCGTCTATTTTGTCGCGCTCAAGCGAAGTGAGGCGCGAGAGCTTGGTGTCCAAAATTGCGAGAGCCTGCTTCTCAGACAGCTTCCAGCCTGACATGAGGGCAGTTTTGGCAAGAGCGGGGTCTTTGGCTTTCTTGATGGCGTCAATGACTTTGTCTATGTCCGCAAGGGCAATCTTTAGTCCGTCCAGAATGTGCTTTCTTTCCTTTGCCACGTTGAGCTCGAACTGCGAGCGGCGGCGGATGACTATGCGGCGGTGCTGGACGAATTCGTGCAGCATGTCGCGCAAGGAGAGGGTTTTGGGCTCGCCGTTCACCAGCGCGATGGAGATGATGCCGAACGAGGTTTCCAGCGAAGTCTTGGCGTAGAGGTGGTTGAGCACGATGTCAGCATTGGCGTCGCGCTTGAGCTCGATGTGGATTTCAAGCCCGTCCTTGTCGGAGCGGTCCTGTATGTCTGCAATGCCCTCTATTTTCTTGTCGCGCGCCATCTCTGCGATTGTTTTGACAAGGTCTGCCTTGTTCACTTGATACGGCAGCTCGGTTATCTTGATGGCCTTGCGCCCCTTCTCCTTCCTGCTGTCCAATATTTCGGCCACCGCGCGCACTTTCAGGGAGCCGCGGCCTGTTGCATAGGCTTCCAGAATGCCGGAGCGGCCCAGGATTTGCGCGCCGGTTGGGAAGTCCGGGCCGCGGATGACTTGGGCAAGGTCCATCGAGGTGGCTTCCGGCTTGCTCAAGAGAAGCGTCAGGGCGTCGCACACCTCGCCCAAATTGTGTGGTGGGATGTTGGTGGCCATGCCGACGGCAATGCCTGACGAGCCGTTGATGAGAAGATTGGGAAGCTTGGAGGGCAGCACGGCGGGCTCCTGTAGCGTGCCGTCGAAATTGGGGGTGAAATCAACCGTGTCCTTGTCGATGTCAAGCAGCATCTCATCCGCTATCTTGGCCATCCTCACCTCGGTGTAACGCATGGCGGCAGCGTTGTCGCCGTCCACCGAGCCGAAGTTGCCCTGCCCGTCAACAAGCGGATAGCGCAGGGAGAAATCCTGCGCCATGCGCACAAGCGAATCGTAAATCGCCGTGTCTCCGTGGGGGTGGTATTTGCCCAGAACTTCGCCGACAACGCGGGCCGATTTCTTGTATGGCTTGTCGTGCGTGTTGGACAGCTCGTACATGGCGAAAAGCACGCGCCTATGCACCGGCTTGAACCCGTCGCGCACGTCGGGAAGCGCGCGGCCCACTATGACCGACATTGCGTAGTCGAGGTAGGAGGCGTGCATTTCCTTCTCAAGCGGGCGGGGATGGACGTTTGGATTTGAAACAGGAGTTGAGGGGATTGGCAAAGGTGATGGGGCGGATGGAGCAGAGGAGGGCTGGCTGGATGGAGCGGGAGCAGATGAAACAATCTGGGCGGGGCCGGGCGGAGAGGCGGGCGTTTTGGCCGGGGCATGGCTGGGCGTGGCCGAAGCGGCCTCGATTTTCTTTTTTTCCTCCTTCTTTTTTTCGTCAGCCATTTTTCTCTACCTTACACATCAATGTTTTGCGCGTCTTTCGCGTGCAGTTCGATGTATTGCCTTCGCGGCTCCACCGCGTCGCCCATCAGAATCGTGAAAAGCTCGTCAGCCTTCATCGCATCCTCCACTGTGACCTGCAGAAGCGAGCGGGTGGCCGGGTCCATTGTCGTGTCCCACAGCTGCTTTGGATTCATCTCGCCAAGGCCTTTGTAGCGCTGGGAATGGTAGTTTTTCGGATTGCCCCAAGAGGCGAGAAGCTTGGCCAGCTCGGCGTCGGTGTAAGCATAGGCTTCCTTGTTTCCTGCCTTCACCTTGTAGAGGGGCGGCTGGGCGATGTAGATGTGCCCGCGCTCCACAAGCTCGCGCATGTGGCGGTAGAAGAGGGTGAGCAAAAGCGTGCGGATGTGCGCGCCGTCAACATCAGCATCGGTCATGATGATGATTTTGTGGTAGCGCAGCTTGCTTCTGTCAAAGTCTGAGCCGAAGTTGGTGCCGAACGCCATGATGAGGTTGCGGATTTCGGCTGACTCAAGCAGCTTGTGGATTGGGGCTTTCTCAACGTTGAGAATCTTGCCGCGAAGAGGGAGAATTGCCTGCGTCTTGCGGTCACGGCCCTGCTTCGCGCTGCCGCCGGCCGAATCGCCCTCCACGATGTAGATTTCGCATTTGGCAGGGTCCTCTTCCGAGCAGTCGGCCAGCTTGCCGGGCAGCACGGCTGATTCAAGCGCGCCCTTGCGCCGAATCAAATCTTTGGCCTTTTGCGCGGCCTCGCGGGCGGCCATTGCATTGAGCGCCTTGGCCACGGCCATGCGCGCGTCGGCCGGGTGCTCCTCAAAATAGGTGCGAAGAGCGTCGCCGCACAGCGATTCCATGAAACCCTTCACTTCACTGTTTCCCAGCTTCGTTTTGGTCTGGCCCTCGAACTGGGGGGCGGGTATGCGCAGGGAAATTACGGCAGAGAGGCCCTCGCGCAAGTCCTCGGATGAAATTGAGGAGTCCTTGTCTTTCAGAAGCTTGTTTTCCTTTGCGTAATTGTTTATGGTGCGCGTGAGGGCCGCGCGGAAGCCCACCACGTGCGTGCCGCCCTCGAGGGTGTGGATTGAATTGACGTATGAGAAGAGGTTTTCTGAATAGCCGTCGTTGTACTGCAATGCGACTTCGGCCTGGCTGTGGTCGAAATCTTTTTCAAAATAAATCACAGGGTGCAAACTTGTCTTGTTTTTGTTCAAATGCGAGACGAATTCGATGATGCCGCCTGAATAATGCAGGGTTTCTGACTGTTTGGAGCGCTCGTCGCTCAGCGTGATGCGGATGCCCTTGTTGAGATAGGCCAGCTCGCGCAGGCGGTTGAGCAGAACGTCGTATTCGAATTCGATTGTTTCGAAAATCTGGCTGTCCGGATGGAAGCGCACGAGAGTGCCGTGGGGGGAGGAGAATGAGATTGGGGCGCTGGAAGAGGAGGCGGAAGATGCGGAGGCTGCGGAAGAAGATTTGGTTGAACCGATTGCCCCCATCTCGATTACTGCGGTGACCGGTTTTCCCCGCTCATACCTTTGCTTGTATTCCTTGCCGTCGCGGTGCACGAACACTTCCATCCAGTCTGAGAGCGCGTTCACGCAGGAAACACCGACGCCGTGCAGGCCGCCCGACACCTTGTAGGACTTCTTGTCGAACTTGCCGCCTGCGTGCAGCACCGTCATCACCACTTCAAGCGCGGACTTGCCGGTTGCGTGCTTTTCCACCGGAATGCCGCGGCCGTCGTCCATCACCGAAACCGAGCCGTCGGAATGAATGGTCACGACTATTTCTTTGCAAAAGCCGGCCAGCGCCTCGTCAATCGCGTTGTCCACCACTTCATAGACGCAGTGGTGCAAACCGCGCGCGCCGGTGTCGCCGATGTACATGGCAGGGCGCTTGCGCACGGCCTCGAGGCCTTCAAGCACCTGGATTGAGGAGGCGTCGTATCTGGAAGATGAGGATTCGGAAGCGGGTTTGGGGGCGGCGGGTGCTGGTTTGGAGGCTTCGCGGCCGGGAGTTGCGGATTGCTTGGTTTCGGCCGCTTTGGTGCCTGCAGAAGCGCCTCCAGAATGCTTTGGAGAGCCTGTGGCTGCCTTGATGATGGCGGAGAGAAGGCCCTCTTTGGCAGGCTTTGAGGCTGCGGGGGAGGGCTTGGAGGCTTCGCGGCCGGGAGTGGCTGATTGTTTGGTTTCGGCCTGATTGGCTGCTGCCGTGGAGGGCTTGGCACCGGCCGGCTTGGTTTCGGCCGCTTTGGAGGCATCCGCTGAGCCGGTTTTTTGGTTAGCGGAAGGGTTGGGATTCATGCTGGTCGGGGCTCCTGATTTGATGTTTTTCTGATGGTCGCAGATGGCCTGTTTTGAAGCATTTTTTGAATGTTTTTCTGGATGGATTTTACGTCGTAGAATGACCTGCATGTATATGCACGCCAAAGCTTAAAAACAAGAGCAAAATGGGAGGGAAAAACAGGCTGGCCCCTTACCAGCGGGAAGTCCGACCAAAGCGGGATCTGGAGCAATTCTGGTTTGATTTGGGCTTGGGCTTCCAGCCCGGTATGTTGTTCAAATCGATCTTATCCCCGTTTTTCGCAGAATAAACCGACTTGCCTCCAAGAACCTGTTTCCCGGCTTCAACGGGCGCTTCAACGAGCTTGAGTTCCGGGGCCTGGCCGTTCGACACGGCAAAAACTGGGTTCTTCGCCAGCATGCCCAGGGTTTTGGCGTGAATGGCCTGCTCGTTCGCATTGCCGTTCGTTTTGGCCGCATAATCGGCGGATGCCAGCTGTTCCAAAATGGCCTTTGTCTGGCCGTAATTCTTGAACAAGGCCTCCTCAACGCATTCGATGGCCCGGTCCTGCATCGGATTCTTGAATTCGGGCGGCGCGACGGGCTCGAACAGCCGCCTTGGATAACCGGCAGACAAGAACAGCTCCGCAAGAGGCATGCCTGAATCAATTGCAATCGAGCGTCGTTGGGCAGAATACGAGCGCGACAGCTCATCGCCTTCGCTCCGCTCGAACGGGCATTTTTGAGTCCGCACCGGCAGGAATCCGAAGCCTTGCACGTAATTGTAATAGCGTTCAACATGGGACAGCAGCAGGTCGATGTCCGGAAGCTCGCTCGATGCTTTGCCGGCAGCCGCCCCTTTGACGGCAAAACATTGCACGATGGCCGCGCAAAGGGTTTCTGAAGAAAATTTCAATTCTACTGAGCCGGTCTCGCAGCGGACGGAGTTCAGACGTTCTTTGCAGTCACGCAGGGATTGTATGTCGACTTCGATTATATGCTCATAATAACGGTTTCTGCGGGCAAAATCTTTCAATTGCAAAACGGATTGATAAGAAGGACTTTCAAGCGAGTATTCGGACATCTCGCTGAACATTTCGCGTTCTGCTTCCCGCTCTTCTTTTTTGAGCGCGTCCAAACTCGCTTGCGTGGCTTTAATCCTGGTTTCAAAATCCTTGATTTGAGTTTTCAATTCCCCTATTTTCTTTTGATGCGCATTTTGCGCGTTCTCGAGGAACATTTCCTCCAAAGTCCCGGCCAAGTCTTCTAGCGTGAATTCCAAAAGGTCTTCCGCCTTTGGCGAAAGTTTTGCCTTCTTTGGCTCGGCTTGCGGCTGGAGCGCGGAATAAAGCCTGGAAAGGGCGCGCACTGCCTGGGTTTTGAGGGCCATGTCGCTTTCCTTGCGGCTTGCGGAGGCCAGAAGGCTTGCAAGGCGTTCGACGAATGGGATTGAGGCTGAGCTGAACAGCAGGCCCGGGTTGTGCCGGGCGATGGTTTCGGAGCAAACGATTAGGTCTTCGATGAATTTCATCCGGATTTCGTTGGCCGGAACGCCGGAGGACTGCGCGGGCACGTTTTCAGCAACGGCCAGCCGGGCCAGCCCAGACAGGTATTTTTCGATGACGCGCGGGTCGAGGCCGGGCAGCTTGCCTGCCGACAAAATGGGGGAGCCGGCTTCGTGGGCAAAATCATACAGGGCCTCATAGAGGCCGCCCGGCATCGGCGTGCGGACGCTCAACTCGGCAGCTGCGTGAATGACCCGGGATTTGGTGCCAAGGCCCATTTTTGCGGATGCGCCCGGAATGGAAAGAATGGCGGGGAGATGGGAGAGCAAGAGGTCCTTGGTCCACACTTGCTCGTGGCTGTCGCGGTGGGCGGCATGTTCGGCCCGCTCGGTCCAGACCAGAAGAAGAGGGCCTTTCGGATAGGCCACCGACGTGTACGCGTCTTCGAGACTGAACGGTTTTTTGGATGCAGAAGATTCGCTCATGCCCACACCGCAGATGCAGATAACAAGCCTGTTGTTTTTTGTATATTAGTGAGTTTATTTTAAAAATGGAGAACATGCGCCGGCCGCGCGGGGCCGGAGGAAACAGGCGGGCAGACGGTGCCGGCCCGCCCATCCAAACCCTTAATAAGCGGACAGCATCCAAACGAAACCTGCGCCCGCCGTGCGGGCTGAGAGGGGGTTTTTAAATACTGGTGAAGAAACATTCACCACTAATCCTCCTAAAGGTGATAATCCATGGGTATCCGACCGGGCCACACCGTGCGTGGCACAACGAAACAGCCGTGGGCGCGCTTCTCGAAAAAGCGCCCCAAGCAGTCTTTTGTCAAGGCCATGCCGCACCTCTCGCTCCTCGTCTACCACATGGGCGACGCGAAGAAGGCCTATGACACGCAGTACGACGTGTGCACAGACACCGACATCCAGCTGCGCGACAACGCGCTGGAGGCGGCGAGGCAGGCGGCCAACAAGTATCTTGAGAAAAAAATCCTCGGCCAGTACTATTTCCACGTGCTCGTCTATCCGCACAACGTGATTCGCGAGAACAAGATGATTGCGGGCGCTGGCGCAGACCGCCTGCAGAAAGGGATGCGCGCCGCATTCGGGCGCGCCACCGACCGCGCCGCGCGCATGCGCGCCGGGCAGGCCATCTTCACATTGCGCAGCACGGCGGCCAACCGGCCCCACATAATGGAGGCAATCCGCCGCGCGCGGGCAAAAATGTCCGGGACATACACCGTGAGAGAGACGCCATTGGCAAGCGCCGCCTGAAAGCGGGCGGGCATGAGCCTGAGCTTATGGATGAAATCAAGACCGAAGTCGACCGCCTCATAGAGCTGCTGCAGAACAGCAAAGGGCGGACGATGCGCCTGAGCGAAGTGGCGTCGCTCAGCGGCCTGAGCATCCCGCAGGCCCGCAAATGGATTCACATTCTCGAGGAGCGCGGGCAGGCGCGCGTCAGCTACAACCTCGCCGACGAGGAGGTTTCGTGGGTTTCGGCCGCGCGCCCCGGAGCGGGGCGCGGGCCTGCGCATTCGGCTTCTTTTGCGCCCACCGGGGCGGAAGGCGGCGGGGCGCACATGGAGGCCGCCCGCTTCATGGAACAAAGATACAGGCAGATGTATCCGGGCGCAGGCGCGCCGCAGCCGCCGCCCGGAGACGATGAGTCAAGGAAAAAAGATGCCGCTTCGCGGCTGGCGCATCCGGCAGAGTCTATTCCCTTTTCGCCTCCAAGCCCGGCGCGCAAGCCAGAGCCCATATCTCAGGAATCACAACCCCCCTATTCGAAGCCCAAAGCAGAGCCTGAGCCAGAGGAGCTGCCAGAGCCTGCCCTGCCTCCATTGCCGAAGATGGACGAGAAGGCCATGCGCATGAGCCAGGCGCTGAAAGGGAAAATCGCGCAGGCGCGCGCCAAGCGCGAGGAAATCGAGAAGCTGAAGGGCGAGAAGAAGAGGATGCTGGTCGAGGTTTACCGGCCCCTGGAAACAAGGCTCGAGCAGGAAGCGGGCGCAATCACCGAAAAGCTCATCGAGCTGGAAAACCAGCTTCTTAGCATCCGCGAGCAGGCCTCGCGCGTGCCGGGCGAGGTGTCGGAGCTTGCCGGCGAGCAGGAGCGCATAGTGCAGGTGGCCTCGGAAATGCAGAGGCTTTATGCCGACACCGACAGGCAGATGACGCATTCAATGAACGTTCTCAAGCAGGCGAGGCAGGGCGCGCAGGAGCGCCTCGAGCAGGCCCGCGCCACCATGAACGAGGAAGCGGCAAGGCTGGAGCAGATGAACGGCCTTTCGGCCGAGCTTCAGGAGCTGCAGGCCCAGATAGAGGAGCGCATACGCGAGGCGCAGGAGGCCCTGCAGAGCCAGGCGGCCCGCGTGAAGGCCGGAGAGGAGGGCTTGCGCGAAATAGGGCGCCTGCGCGCGCAGATGCAGGAGCAGGCGGGAGCCGGCTCGCAGGAGCTGGAGAAACAGAAGGCCGCGCTGGAGGAAATCGAGCGCCAGCTCGGCCGCCTCGACGAGGTGCAGCACTGGGCCGAGGCGCACCAGCTGGAATACAACGAGCGCATGCAGCGTCTGAGGCAGTACATCTCCGAATCCGGCGCGCAATACCACAAGCTCAAGGCGGCCATTGACAGCGGCTTTGTCCACAAATACCTGCGCGACTTGCGCGCGCTCTCGGAATCATACGACTTCGAGCTTTCGCAGGCCCAGCGCATCGAGACCAACGTCGACCAGCGCATAGAGGAGACAAAGAAGGAGCTGGCGGCCCTCATCGCGCAGGCGCGCTAGCTTGCGGATGCGCACGAGATGCAGGTGAGCCAGGCGCCGGACGTGCAGGCGCTCATGAGCGAGGGCATAGGCGAGGAGGGCAAGGCGGTGGCGGGCGTGGTGTCGCAGGAAGGCGAGCGCAAGAGGCTGCGCGAGCGCATCCGCCATGCCGTGACCGGCGAGCCGGATGAGGAGGAAAAGGGCGGGCGCGGCGGAGGGCCGGAAGGCGAAAAAGAGCCTCTTGTCGCCGAGCTTGAGCCGATGGGCGAAACTTTTGGAAAAAAGGCCGGCCGGCGCGGGCGGCCCGGCAGGCCGGGAAAGAAAAACTGATTCCTGCTTCTCCGATTTGGTTTTAAGCTGTCTGGCTCCAGCGGTGAAGCATGGGGAAAGAGCCGGTATTTCATAAAGGCCAAAGCCTGGTGGATTTCATTCTCATACTTGGAGTGCTGCTCGTCCTTGGGCTTCTGGCGGCCGGCCTGCTCTCTTTCTGGCCTGACGTCACGCTGGGCATCCGGGACCAGGCGTCGGACAGCTTCTGGCGCACGCAGGCGCGCCCCATCACAATAACCGAGGCGCATTACAGGATGGGCGATGGCGAGCTCTACCTCTCCCTGCGCGTTGAGAGCGACGAGGCGTTCCATCTCGGCGGCCTGTGGGTCGACAACAAGCATCTGGCGGTCTACTCCTACGACCCTGCCGGCGGCGACGTGCTGAAGTGCAGCAGCGCAAGCTGCCAGTCGCTCCCCTGCACCTGCGACCTGGCCCTGCCGCCCCGCACGAGCGTGCTCATGCGCACCGAGGCGTTCGGCGGCGGCCTCGGCTGCCGAAGCAGCGGGATGAGCGTCAGCATCCCGGTGGCGCTCTCCTATTTCCGCTCATCCGAACCATCGCGCAGCCTGATGGAAAACAGCACCATCCCGCTTGTGGCCGACTGCCAGCCATGAGAAACAAGGAAGAAAAGTGGCCCTTGCAGGTTTTATAATCGGTTTTTTTAATGTGCGCTATCTTAGCCCAGCCATGTCATCTTCCCTTCGCGCCCAGACCACGCTTGAATACACCACCATACTCGCCGTTGTTCTTGTCATCGGCCTCATAGTCATAGGCCTTGCCATGTTCTTCTCGCAAAGCTCCGGCGGCATGACGCAGACCGAGGCGGAGACTTATTGGGCCAGCCAGGCCCGCCCCATCCGCGTGCTGGGCATGCAGGGCTATTACTACGCAGGCACGCCGGCTTCGGGGGAAATAGCGCTCAGCGTGGAGAACATAGACTCGAAGCCGATTACCATAATGGGCCTTGTGCTCGAGCCATACACGGACGATGCGGAGGCTTTCAGCACCTACACCAACCACTCGGCGGACGGCACGGCCGGCACGTTCTGGGACAGCTCGACGCCTGCCTCGCCATACTGGTCCAACGGAGTAACGCTCTCGCCAAACGAGAGGCACTCGTTCTACATCCGTGCGCCCACAATCTGCTCCAATGCGGGTACGGCCTCGGCATCAACCGAGCGGTTCAAGAACTATCTGACAATCCACTACCAGACGCCTGATTTCACCGGCCTGTCGTTCAGGGGGATTAAACCCATCATGGGAAGCTGCAACCCGTCGTAGGGAAAAAGGCGGCCGGAATCCGGGGGATTTGCAGTTCAGTTCCCAAAGTATTCTATTTTGGGCGGGGAATAAGACTTGCCAAGCTCTTGCGCCGTTTTGCAGCCGTTTACCCTCAGGAGCGCCACAATCTCAACTGCGCGCCTTCTTTCATCTGAGCCATGTCCCATCTTGAGGCGCATCTCGGCAATGTCAAGCGCTGTCCCCTGCTGCTCGTCCACAAAATTGTAATCCAGGCCGGGCGCGCCCAGAATCAGCTTGACGCACTTGGGGTTGTTGCCAAGAACAGCGAGGTGCAGGGCGGGAAGGGGATGGCCGGATGGGACAAGGCTCGCTTTTGCATTGACATCCGCCCCCATCGAGAGGAGGTCGGAAATCTTTTGCATGCTGGAGGTTTCATCCGCATGCTGCATCTTGATGTCATACTGTTTGGCGACTAAAATGTCATACGCTTCGATGGCTAAAGTCCAGACATGAAGTGCCAGCATCCGGGTGGCATATGATTTGTCGGCTTTTCCGCCGTTCTCGGCCAGCAATTTGGTCATTTCATAATCCTGGCCCCAGAGCAGGACCGCCGTCATGTACGGTGTCGCCCCGTCCTTGTCTTTAGCATTGGGGTCCGCGCCCAGGCGCAGGCAGCGCTCGGCCTCGCCAGTGTCCCCTTTTTTGATGTATTCCGACAATTTCGTGTTGAGGAATTTGATATTTGGCACGCGGCCCAGAATGTCCTGAAAATACCGGTAAGCAAGGTTATCTTCGGTGAGCAAACGAAACTTCTCGTCGTCAGCCGAAAATCTCCTGATGAGGGATTCCGTCAGAAGCTCCATCTTTTCAAGGCGTGTTTTGCCCCTCATCTGCTCGCGGATGCCAAGGGCGTTAATCATATCGAGGTCCTGCTTCGTCGTCTTGAAGTCGAACTTGGGTTTGAAGAAGAGCGGGTCCATCCCATCACCGTAGGGATTGATGGAAATGCATGTTTTTAAAACAAGCATTATTTTTGGCTTCATCTCATTTCTTCCCGCCCCGGCGCCACACCAGCATTGCAACCGCTGCGGCGATGATGGCAGTCAGCAAAAGGATTGCGAGGAGCGGCCAGAACGGGCTCGCAACAGCAACGGCGGGCGCCGCCATGGAAGAAAGCGCTTTTATGAGGCGGGTCAGCGGGTCGGAGGATGCCTCGCCTGCCTCAGGCACGAGGGGAGCGGGCTCGCCAGCAGCCGGCCGTTTGATTGGAATGGTGGATGGCTGCTCGGGCGGCTGGACAGGAGGCTGCGATGGCTGGACGGGCGGGGTCACGGGCGGGGTTGCGGGCTGCTCAGGCTGCCCGCCAGAAGGCTGCGATGGCTGGACGGGCGGAGTCACGGCAGGGCGGGCGGGGCGCGGGGTGACCGGGCCGCCGCCGCTGGGCGGGCTGCTGGACGGGGAGCTGGCGGGCGGAGGGGGCGACTCGCTGTTGTCAGGATAGGCATTGGTTCCGTTGGTGGAAACATACAAGCCCGTGCTGTCGATGAATGTTATGTTAACCGTAGCGGATTGCGAGGCCGTGCCCGTGCAGTTGAACGTGACGGTGAGGTTGTTGCCTGAAGTGCTGTTGGAGTAGTTGACGCAAGCGCCTGAGGTGGTGCTGATGTTCCATGACGTGATGTTGGCTGCGCCGTCAGTATCGGAGGCGGTTGCGGAGGCAAGGAACGAGGCTGTTGTCGACGAATTGACGAAGCTGACGTTCTGCACTATTACCGGCGCTGGGTTGGCGGTGAGGGTGAATGGATGCCAGTCCGCCCCTGCGCCCGTCCAGTTCCCTGCCGCATTGGTTGAGTTGAACGGACGGCCGCTGCCTGCATCAGCCCAGCTGTCGTTGTTGCTGTCAGTGATGTTGAAGACCTCCCATGCGCCCGTGCCGTTGGGGAAGTAGTAGATGTTGCCGGCCGCAGAGTCGTTGAAATTGACGCCGCTTGAGTCTATGGCAGAATCGGCCACCCATACGTCGGCCGTGATGTTGTTGCGCACGATGGAGGCGTTGGGTGCGCTGGTGCCGACGCCTATGCCTGTCGCGCTGTCGGAGCCGTACTGCACGATGGTGTTGTTGCGGACGGTGACGTTGTTGTGCGAGTAGGTTGCCCCGGCGTCAAAGTTTATGCCGATTGTGGCTGTCCCGCCGGCCCGGGACGAGATGTTGAGCGTGTTGTTTTCAATGAGCGCGTTCCGCACGCCAATCATGCCGCCAGAGCTGAGCACGATGCCCAATGCGACGTGGGCCGGCCAGGCTGTGGCGTTGAGGCTGTTGTTCTGCACGGTCAGGTCGCGCCCGCCGTTGATGCGTATGGATTCGGCGAACTCCACCAACACGCAGTTTTTGATTGTGGTGCGGTTGCCTGCCGAGAAGACGCCGTAGGCGTAGGCGCCGGTGTCGCCAGCCATGGCCGCGCCCCGGCAGTCCACGGTGGCATTGTCGGTGTCTTCCTCAATGTAGATGCCATAGCCCAGCCGGGAGCGTGAAACGGAGTTGGAGGTCATGGTCAGGTTTCTTGCCCCGCCTATGGCTATGAGGGAGTATCCCTGCCTGAACGAGTTGTTCAGGGTGTTGTTGGTTATCACCGCGTTGCTGGCGCCATTGAGGTATATTTCCGAGCTGAAATTGCTGATAATGCAGTTGCGAACCGTGGTCCGGCTCTGGTTGGAATAGACCCCGTAGGTGTCGGTCATGTTGCTGCCGTTGATTCTGTAGCCTGCGCAGTCGAGGGTGACGCCTGCGGCCGTGACGTTGAAGCAGGTGGCGTCGACTACCGAGATGTTCTGGCCCAGCGTGTAGATTGTGTTGGAGGCCGAGAGGTTCTGGCAGGACGAGACTGCGGAGCTGTTCAGGACGGTGACGTTGGAGGTGTAATTGAGCGAGGAGTTTGACTGCAGGTCTGAAGCGATGGCGGCGCAGGACCAGTTGTCGCCGACGCTGAGGTTGCCGGAGAGCAGGGTGGAAATGAGCGTGCTGGTGTTGTTGCTTGCGGCAGTGGAGCCGTTAAGGGCCGGCTGGTTGGCGCCGTTCTTTGTCCAGTTGTAGTATATTGTGAGGGTGGCGTTCTCGCCATCAGTCACCGTGATGTTGCAGGTGAGGTTGGAGAGCTCGGTCGGGCTGGAGGGGGCGACGGCAAGGGCGCTGATGATTGGAGGCGTGTTGTGGGCGATTGTGAAGTTGGCCGAGGAGGAGACATTTGCAGAGACATTGTAGGAATCGTTTGCATAGACGCGCACGCGGTAGCCCGAGCCTGAGGACAGGGCGGTGCTGTTCCATCCGTACGGGTTGGAAGTGGTGTTGGCTATGAGAGAGTAGGTGGCGCCCCCGTCCGATGAGTAATAGAGCCAGTATGTGATGGAGTCCCCGTCCGCGTCCGTGCTGTTGGTCCAGTTGACTGAGATGTTGTTGGCGGCAGAATCGCTGAATGTTTCGCTCCCGTTGGGCAGGAGGCCGGTTGGGTTGGTTGGGGCGTTGTTTGGATAGGAATTCGAGTCTGATGTGGAGGCGCTCGCCGCGCTGGAATCGATGAAGGTTATGTTGACGGTTGCGGACTGCAGGGCCGTGCCTGAGCAGTTGAATATGACTGTGAGGTTGTTGCCTGAGGTGCTGTTGGAGTAGTTGGCGCATGAGCCGGAGCTGGCGCTGACGTTCCAGCTTGCGATGTCCGCCGACCCGTCGGCGTCAGAGGCAGTGGCGTTTGCATAGAACCAGTGGCCGGTCGAGGCGTTGGTGAACGAGATGGCGCTGGCTATTGCCGGGGCGGAATTGGCGATGGTGACGTTGGCAGACATGTTCCAGCCAGTCTGGACGCTTCCGTTGGTTGCATTGACCCGGCACGACCAGTTCTCGTTCTTGGTGAAATTGCCGGCCGTCAGGTTCGAGACGAGGCTGGCCGTGTTGTTCAGCACTCCTATGATGCTGCCCGCCAGGGCGCTCTGGTTGGCGCCGTTCTTGTACCACTCGTAACTGACGTTGTAGTCCGAATTCGGGCCGGTGATAGTGACATTGCAGGACAGGTTGGTGGATTTCGAGGGCGAGGACGGGACGGCGGAGAGGGCCGAAACGGTGATGTTGGAAGACGGCGACGGCACGGCCCCGGCCGTCATGTTGTAGAACGGCCTGGCCGGAATCAGGTAGCTCGTGGTGCCTGTGATGACCGGCTGGTCGACAGCGTCGTTGAAGCTGCCGTACCAGACGTAGAGGGTGGAGCCGAGGCCGGCAGTGCAGTTGAAGTTGAAGTCTATGGTCGAGCCGCTGATGTTGGTGGACGACACGTTGGCGTCGGTAAGGTTGCTGGCGCCGTCCATCACGAAGATGCCCTTGGCCAGCGACGAGGAAGTGCCCTCCCACTTGGTGATGGCGATGCTGTTGTTCCACACGAGGCGGATGGTGGTGTTGTTCACCCGGTAGACTGCCGTGATGTTGGGGGCGGTGGTGCCGCTGAGGTTGTAGAACGCCTCCCCGATGGAGTAATACCAGCGCCTGGCCAGCGCCTTCATCTCGTTGTCGGTTTCGAAATGGTTGGTGTTCAGCAGGTGGGCGATGTCGTAGGTGAGCGGCCCGAAGCGCGTGAAGTTGCCTCCCGCAAGCCACGTGTCCTGCTGGGCGCGGCGGACGTTGTCAAGCTTGGTCCGCGTGCCCGCGTCTGCATAGCCGCCCAGGGAGGCGACCATCATGGTGGCATTGAAGGTGGAATTGACGGCGTTGGCCATCGTGGAGATGTTGCTGTACCACGTGGCGTAGACGCCGTTCACCGTGGAGCCGTTCGGGGTGTCGCTCTCGCCCTGCAGATAGAGGAAGGCCTTGATTTTGCGCGTGCCGTTGGTGGCGCGGTCGATGTCTGCCACCGCGCGCGTCCAGTTGGAGGAGCCGGGCATGAGGCCGGCTATCTGCTGCCCGCCCCAGCCGACCGACATGAAGCCTACCGGAACCGAGAAGTTGCCCACCAGATAGTTGCCCAGCGTTGGATAGACGCTGCCGTTGCCCATGCCCCAGTCTATGCTGAACGGGTCCTGGGCGAATTTCCATTTCTTGGCGGAGAACGAGTCGAAAACGACCGGATAGTAGAGCAGGCCGGTGGAGGAGGAGGTGAGGTTGACGCCGGCGCCTATGGAGTTCGACTGGCCGTAGGCGACATAGAGGTCGCCGATTGAAACGTTGTACGTGGTCGCGTTGGTGGCGTGCGAGTTGGTGAAGCGGACGGTGAGGCTGCCCTGCCCCACCGAGGCGTTGAGGGCTCCGCTGAATGCTCCGCCCGAGGGCGAGGCGTTTATTGTCTGGAAGGCTCCCCCGTTGAAGCTGGCCTCAATCGCCGTCGGAGCGGAGGTGTAGGTTCCCACAATCCTTATCTCGCCGGTGGTGGAGTTGAAGCGCTGGACAATGGTGTAGTTGAGCGGATAGCCTATTGTCATGGTGCCGGAAGTGACGGTTTCCGTCCAGGGGAACCAGTCCTGCCCGTTCCCTTTCCAGTAGCCGCTGGCGGTGGTGGCATTGAGAGGCCGCGCGGAGCCGGCGTCCGCCCAGCCCGGAGAGCTCGTCGCCGTGATGTCAAGCACGTCCCACGAGGCCGTGCCGCTGGCGAAATAATAGATGTTGCCCGCAAAGGATGAGTTGTAGTAGTTCGTCCGGTTGCCCCATTCGTCATGCCAGACCGAGGCGGTGACGTTGTTGCCTCTGAAGACGGTGGTGTTCGCATAGTCGGACACGTAGGCCGTCGTGGCGGCCTGCACGGTGTTGTTCGTGATTGTGCCCGAGAGGCCGCGCATCCATATGGCGGTCGAGTTGCCGGTGCCGCTTGAGCTGATTGTGTTGTTGATGACGGAGGTGCCGGAGTTGTTGTAAAGGTAGATGGGGGAGGAATAGATTTTGTTGGTGTAGACTGCGTTGGCGGTTTCGCCGCCCAGAGTGTATGCGCGGCCGTTGCCGACGTAATTCAGGGCAAAGCCCAGATTGCTTGGAAGGGTGATGCCGCTGTCGGCCCAGGCGGTGGGATTGGAGAGGGGGGCGCGGTAGACGACGTTGGTGTAGGTGGTGGCGCTGGTGCCTCCGCCCAAAAGATAGACGTAATCGTCGATGATGGCCGCATGCGAGGCCCAGAGGGCCACGGGCAGGGTGGCGCTGGTGTTGGACCATGAGAGGGGGTTGGAGACAGGGGCGCGGTAGATTGTGTTGAGAACGGCCGAAGAATAGCCTCCAAGGAGGTAGACGTAGTCGCCGATGACCACGACGGTGCCGACGCCTATGGTGTCGGGAATGGTGGAGCCGGTGACGCTCCAGCTCAGGGGGTTTGAGACCGGGGCCCGCAGGATGGAATTGGTGTAGCTGCCGTTGTTGCCGCCGAAGAGATAGACGTAGTCGCCGATGACGGCCGTATGGCCGGACATGATGCCGATTGGAAGGTCGGCTCCGGTGTCTGCCCACGAGGTGGGGTTGGAGACGGGCGCGCGCAGGATGGTGGTGCTGCGCGCGGATGTGTTGAAGCCGCCGAACATGTAGATGTAGTCGCCTATTATTATCGGGCTTTGGAGGTAGGCAAGCGCGGTGGGGGTGGTGGAGCCGCTGTCGGCCCAAGCAGTGGGGCTGGTGATGGGGGCGCGGTAGATTTTGTTGGAGAAGGCGCTGCCGGTGTATCCGCCTATGATGTAGAGAGAGTCGCCTGCCGCGAACAGGGCCGGCCTGTCGCCAAGGGTGGATGGAATGGTGGCGAGCGTGTCGGCCCACGCACCCATGCTGACGGCCGGATAGACCGAGATGCCGTGCTGGAAGGAGCTGATTGTGTTGTTTGCGATGAGGGAGTTGGAGCCGTTGGCGATGATGCCGTAGGAGGCAGTGGGCATTCGGGTCGCTGCGGAGAGCCAGTTGAGGTTGTTGGAGGCGTTCGTGTTGTTGGCCGCCAGCCAGTTCTCGTAGCCGCTGGAGGAGTTGAAGCCTATGAGGGTGTTGTTGGCCGCAGTGGACTGGTTGCCGCCCAGCACCATGCCTGTCTCGAAGAAAATGATGCGGCAGTTGCGGATTGTGGAATTGAGACCGCTTGAATTGATGCCGGCGGCCGATGACGAGTTGTTTCCGGTGATGCTGTATCCTGCGCAGTCGAGGCTGACGTTGGCCGCAGTTATGTTGAAGCAGGTGGTTCCGTTGGCTGAAACGCTCTGGGAGAGGGCGTAGGACACTCCAATGGCCGAAAGGTTCTGGCAGCCGCTGACGCTTGTTGAAATCAGGGTGAATGGGAACCAGTCTGAGCCGGAGCCGCTCCAGTTGGCCCCGACCGTAGTCGCGTTGAATGGCCGGCTTGCCCCTGCATTGGCCCAGGTGCCGCCGGAGGTGGAATAGATGCTGAATACGCTCCAGCTGGCCGTGCCGTTGGGGAAGTAGTAGATGTTGCCCGTCGCGGAGGTGTTAAAGACATTTGAGCTGGCGTTGTTCTCAATCCAGACTACTGAGGTGAGGTTGTTGTAAGTGACGGTTGAGGAAGAGGCTGCGGACGTCAGGGTGATGCCGTGCTCGAATTGCGAGACGCTGCAGTTCATTATGGTGGTGTTGGGCTGGGCGGAATAGACGCCGTAGGTGCCGGTGGTGTTGGGGCCGGTGATTGAGGCGCCGCGGCAGTCGATTGTGTTGTTTTCGCCCACCTGGACGCTGATGCCGTCCGTAAGGTTGGTGCCGCTTCCGGCGGTTATGGTGTTGTTGCGGAAGGTGTTGTTGTTGTTGGCCGTAGCGCCGTGGAGCACGATGACGAACCAGTCGAAGGAGTAGAGGGTGTTGTTTTCCACTATGTTGTTGTCCGAGCCGCCGGGGAACTGGAATGCGTAGCGGTTGGTGGAATTGGCGGTGTTGTTGTAGAACTGGTTGTTGTCGGAATTGAAGACATAGGCCACGCCGTAGAGGGCGGCGTAGCCGGTGTTGTTGGCCACGAAGATGTTGTTGACGCCCTGCAGCCATATGGCGCCGTTGGTGGCCGCAGTGGAATTGAAGGTGTTGTTGATGATGAAGCCGTCATTCGCGCCTGTCTCGTAGTCGATGCAGGCGTCCCAGTCGCGCAGGCCGCAGTTGCGCACGGTGGTGTTTGATTTGGTTGAATAGACGCCGTATTTGCCGCTGGCGTTCGAGCCGGTGATGTTGAAGCCTGCGCAGTCGAGGGTGACGTTGGCTGCCGTGACGTTGATGCAGTTGAAGCCGCTGACCGAGATGTTGGCCGTGAGCTGGTAGGTTTCGCCGGCTACTGAAAGATTCTGGCAGGACGAAACGCTGGTGAGCGCGTAAGAGGCGGAGGAGAGAATGGCGAAAGCCAGCAGCCATCTCATCATGCCGAGCGGTAGAAACCTGACCCGGTCGGTCAGGTGTGCGTTGAACAACGTCACGGATTAGGCCTCCACACTCGTCTGGTTCCCGATGTTGCAACGGATGTGAGATATTTAAAGCCATCGTCGGGCGGCATGCCTGCTGCACGGCAGTGGAAATTGGCGCAAAAAAAGATGAAAAATAAAAGAGAAAAATAAAAGCAAAGAACAGGCGCGCACCCGAGCGCGCCAAGAGAAAAGGTTGAGCGCTCTACCTTGCGCTTCTGGCCATTCTTTCGGTTTCATCCCGCTTCTTTATCGCATAGCTCGACTGCGCGTCGCCCTTGGCGGCCATCTCAAGCTCGCCAGCCAGCGCCTCGGCCAGAGTCTTCTTGTTGGCGAAGGCGCCCATAATGGCTGCAAGCGTGATGTTGCGCAAAGCCATGTCAAGTCGGCGCGAGGCCGAGACGTCCACGGCGACCTGATACGACACGCCGCCGTAAGACACGCGAGTGAAGTCCTCGCGTGGGGCGGAGTTCTGCACCGCATCCACAAGGGCCTGCACCGGGTTCTTGCCGGTGCGCTTGGCCACTATGCCCATTGCCTCCTCGACGACCTTCATGGCCTTTGTCTTCTGCCCCTGAAGGCGGCCGTCGGTGCGAATCACTTTGCCCGAAGTTTTCACTCCGGTGCCGCCGCGCATGAGCTTGTTGCAGAGGCGCTCAACCAGGTTGACCTTGCGCTTGCCCAGCGGGGCCTTGGCCTGCCGCCCGAACGAGTGGGGAATGACCACCGGCGTGAGGTTGATGTAGCCAACCAGAGACGGGTCGGAGACCGTGACGGTGTCCAGCTCGTATTTTCCAAACAATTTTTCGACCATAAGAATCGCCTAAATCCTCTACCTCTTTGGTTTCTCCTTCCTCTTGGTGCGCAGCATCTGCAAGTCAACGCCGTTGACCTTGATGACCTTGTAGCGCACGCCGGGAATCGAGCCCATCTGCCCGCGCTGCGAGCCTCCAAGCCCGTCCACGGTCACCTCGTCGTGCTCGTCGATGTAGTTGATGGCGCCGTCGCGGGGGGCGAAGGCCGTTATTGTCTTGCCGTTCTTGATGAGCTGGATTTTGACGCACTTGATGAGCCCGGAGTGGGGCTGCTTCTGCTCCAGCAC
>JAKAME010000084.1 GCA_021813025.1 Microcaldota archaeon | reverse complement strand
CACCTTGACCACACCATCGGGCTTCACATACAGCCCAAATTCAGGATGATGAAAAACAAGTTCAGAATTTTCGGCCAGCCGGGAACGAAGAAGGCGCTGGACACGCTTGTGAACAAGCCGTACACCACCTCCTATGAGCACCTCAAAAAGTACGGATTCGGCGTCGAAATACGCGAATTGCACGAAGGCGAGAACAAAATCGACGAATACATTGTTTCTGCAGCGCCGCTCGTGCATGCGGACCCCTGCTGGGGATTCCGGTTCGAGATTTTGAAGCAGGATGGAGAAAAAGCCATTCTCTCCTATTGCACGGACACCGGCCCATGCGACAATCTTGTTCCGCTTGCGCGCAACGCGGATACGCTCATCATCGAATGCTCCCTGCTGGCCGGCGCGCCGCTCACGCCCGCCTGGCCGCACCTGAATCCCGAAGAGGCGGCCCGGACCGCGCGCGAGGCTGGGGTGAAGAGGCTCTTCCTGACCCATTTCGCGGCCGACAATTACGAGACCGTGGAGGACCGGCTGGAGGCTGAGCGGGCTGCGAAGAAAATATTCGCAAACAGCACGGCCGCGATGGATGAAATGAGCGTGGAAGTTTAGGAAGCAATAGCTTGGGCACACCGGCGATGGCCGGAGGCCGGGCCGCTGGCTTCCACGCCTTGTTTTGTGAACTACTGCGCCTGAAAAGGTGCAGCTTCCGGCGTCCCATCCAAAGGATGCTCATCCAGCCGGTTCAGGGCCAGTCCACAGGTGGCCCCGCTTCCGTCCATATAGGGCAGAAGCCTCTTTCCAATGTTGATGGCACCATTAAGGTCAGCGTTGTATTGGCCGCAGTTTTTGCAGACAAAGCAACCCTGACTCTTTCGCTGGCCTTCCAGGCCGCAGGCATGGCAGGTGCGGCTGGTCATTCTTTCGTCCACAGCCACTACCGGAATGCCCAAAAGTCCAGCCTTGTATTCAATCATCGACCGCAGCTTGAGAAAAGGCATGGAGGAAACAATGCGGTTGAACCGCTTTCCTTTGCCTCTGGCCCCCTTTCGGATGCCGCGCAAATTGCCCAAGGCAATGCAGGAATTGGAAGCTGCTGCCGTATCCACAATGCGGCGGCTGACGCAGTGGAGAATGTCGGTTACTCGAATCTTCTCCCTCTCTCCAATCCTTCTGACTACCTTGAGCAGTTTTCGTTCCTGCAGCCTCTTTCGCAGCCAGGCATGGTGCCTTCGTATTCCCCTGATTTCCCGGCCCAAGAACATCGGCTTCGTGGCTTGGCCATCCTGCAACAGCACCGCAGTGGCAGGCGTCCGCTCGCCCATGTCAATGGCCAGAACAGAGGAAAAGTGAGTTTTGAGTTTGGTGGGGATTTCATAGACCAGATTGGCTATGAATTTCCCCTTTCTTTTGAACAATTTGCTTTCGCACAATTTGGCATTGGCTGGAATTGGTCGGTGGGGCTTGAAAGGAATTCTGATGCCTCCCCTCTGCCCAGCGACTGGTATTTTGAGAAAGTAGAGGCTCTTGCTTTTTTGCACATTGATGAGGTCGTTTCGCAAACTCAGCGGATATTCCACGCCTTTCTTGATTTTCTTGTAAAAGCGTAGGGCCTGCTGCTTGTAGGCTGAATAGAGAGACGCATTCCCACCCTGCAAAACGGTTTGGAGGCTGGAATATTCCCTGTCCAGAAGCTGCTGCTTGCGCTTGGTGAGCTTGATAATGCCGCAGCGGATGGTCAGGCGCATGATAATGAGATGATTTGAAATGATTTGAAGGCTTGGAGAGGGTGACTTTCCGGTCGTTTAGGACAGGGTGGTTCGCGTTTCATTCGACACCTGAAGACGCCAGCGTTCGCACGAACGAATGATTATAAAGATTGGGCGAGTATAGGATTTGATAGGAAATAAGCGTTTTCTGGCATTTGGTGATTCATCCATGTATCAAGTAGTTACCGTCCACGACCGGGTGCGCCTTCCGGCCCAGAACTTCACCATGAAGCTGGCCGAGGGCTTGCGCCAAATACTGCGCGAGCGCTACGAGCGGCGCATAGACAAGGAGTACGGCATCGTGCTTGGCATCTGGGACGTCAAGCCCGAGGGCGACGGCCTTGTGATTCCGTCCGATGCCGCAGCCTACTATGACGTGACCTTCGAGGCTCTGGCTTACCTTCCTACAGTGAATGAAATAATCGAGGCAGAGGTGGCCGAGCTTGTGGAGTTCGGCGCGTTTTTGCAGATGGGCTCACTTGAGGGCTTGGTGCACCTCTCGCAGATTGCGAACGACTTCCTCACATACAACAAGCGCATTCCCGCATTTGTGGGCAAGGAAAGCAAGAAGTCGCTCAAGAAAGGCGACCACGTGCTGGCCAAAATATCGACCGTTTCCCTCAAGGCCAGCCTGTCCGAGACCAAGATAGGCCTCACCATGAGGCCTGAAGGCCTGGGCAAGGACGAGTGGATTTCCGACCGCGAGAAGAGCGGGCCTGCCCCGGAGAGGGAGACGAAGGCGCAGAAGAAGGAGCGCAAGGCCAAAGAGGCTAGCGGGTAGTTATCATGACAAAAGCCTGCAAATCCTGCCACCTGCTGGTGGAAACCGAAAGCGCCTGCCCCATGTGCGGAGGCACCGAGTTCTCGGAGCGCTTCAATTCCGTTGTCCAGATTTTCGACGCATCCAAATCCGAGATAGCGGCCAAAATAGGCGCCAAGGCGCCGGGCCGCTATGCAATCAAGATTCGCGACCGCTAAATGAGGTGTGGAGATGTCCCGACGAGTCAGAGGAAGCATCAAGCTCGTGAATTGCGCCAGCTGCGGCAGGCGCGTGCCGCGCGACAAGGCGCTGGCCTACGACCGCGTGACCGTCTATTCCACCGACCTCAAGACAAGCGATGACGTGCGCACCATGCTGCGCCGCGAGATGCATTACTGCCCCTCGTGCGCCAAGCATCTGCGCCTTTACGCCAAAAAGGCAGACATGATGGCCCGCCGCTCGCATTCGTGGGGCGGCCAGGACCGCGAGTCCCAGGACCGCTGGGGAACGAACGAAAGGTTCGAAGGATCCAATTCCGCCTGATGAAAGCGTCTGGGTTGGGGGTGGCGTCGTGGCTGAGCAGACCGTGGTGATTGAAGGTCGCAAGTATACAGGCATGCTGTTCTCGCTTGGAAACATGCCGCTCATGGTAGTGAAGGCAAAGAAGGGCTATGTGGCATGCGCCTATCTTGACAAGCAGAACTGCGAGCATCTGGGAGACGTGGCCGCTTTTGTTTCTGGAGTGAAGGATTTGGAGGGCTTCTCGCACGCCAAAATAAAGCACATGACTGTTTGGGCCGAGGAGATGGGCATCCGCGAGGGGATGTCTGTCAAGAAGGCGCTTGAAATCATGGACGGGGTTTGCTAAAAAGAAAGCCGGCCAGCTACTTTTTCTTTGTTTCCCCGCTCCATTTGGGATTGTCAACAAACCAGGAAATTGAATCAGATTTCTCTATTGCAGCAAGCAGTTCCTTTGCCTCTTTGCTTTTGAGCATCGGGCGCGTGTGCTCAATCCATTTTTTCGTCCTATAGCCGGCATCCAAATACTCTTTTGCCGTGATGGCGCACTCGATTTTGTCTGCCTCGTATGCGAATTGTTTGAGGCGGGGGGAAAGGGAGTCTAGAACTGAGGCAAGGTCTGCTTTCATGTCAGCCGGAAGCCCCTCTCTTTGGGCTTTCTCGGCCTTTTTCTCATCCAGCGAGCCATATAATTTGGCTAGGCGATGCAAGTCCCCGATTCTCGCTTCGTGCAGGTCGTGGAAAAGGCATGCTTTGATTAGCGAGGCTTCGTCAGAAGGCGAGAGGCCGGCCATGCGCGCAAGCACATAACCCACTACTGCTGTTCGATAGGAATGCTCGGCCACGCTTTCGGGAGGAGCGCGGACCGTATTCCATCCGGTTCGCTGCGTTGTTTTGAGCAAACCTGCCTCGAAAAGAAAGTCTGCTATGCGAGAGTGAGAAGAGGAGGCCATCTTTTCACCAAGCCATTATGCTCTGCTTCGGAGGCTTGGGTGGATGCCCAAACCCACCCAGAGCGGGCAAGCTGCCCCTGCCAGCGGCTTCGGAAGGGCCTTCGGGCTGCGAGTCGTCAGGCCCGTGGATGGTCGGGCTTTTCTCGATGATTTTCTTCATCTGCTCCGCGGAATAGCCGGGCCGAATGAGGCGGGTGTGCCCGCGCATGCCCCGTCCTGACTCCACGGTGGTAATCAGGCCCAGCATTTCCAAGTCATTCAAATACTCGCGGTACCAGCGAGCCGAGCGCTTGGGCTTCTTGTACTGCCTGCACAGGCGCGAATACTCCTCATACACCTCTCCAGACATCAGCGGGCGCTCCTCATGGGCCGCAGACGGGGCAGGCGTGCTGCCCAAGCGGGCATAGCGCTGGCCCTCCAAAGACAGGTTGCATACGGCCAGAAGCACAAGCTGCTGGTGCACAGGCAGGGTGGAAATGGTTTCCGCA
>JAKAME010000083.1 GCA_021813025.1 Microcaldota archaeon | reverse complement strand
TGAGTCAAAGTCCTTGATTGCGCCCGCAAAATCGCCCAAAGAGCTTTTGGCCATGCCGCGGGCAAGGTATGCGTCGCCGATGCCGCCTGCCGCCGGGGCCGGCATGCCGATGTTGGCCGCTTTAGGATGAGACTTGACTGCCATCGAGGATACCCCCCATGAATTAGAACAAAGGCGCTTGGCCTCGTAGATTTAAAAAAAGATGGGAGGGAGCCGACGGATGGGTGAGAATGGGCAGGGGTCTCTTCTTCAATCCCTAGGGCTGCACCCACTCTATTTCGTAATACTCGTACTCAGAGCCCGGAATCTCGATTCTGTGCACCGCATAATAGGTGACGCTGGTTTCCCTGTCCGCAATTGCGACCATGAGCTCAAGGCCGGCCAGCTTGCAGGCCTCAATCGAGCGCGCCAGCTGCTCGCCGCCCAGGGTTTCCTCCTCCGACAGCGAGAGCATGAGATAGCGCGGATAGCCTGTCTTGGGATTTTCTATGTCCGTGCCGCGGCGGTGGAAGAGGAGGAAGTCCAAGGAAGAGGAGGCATGGGGGAGATGGGCCGCTTTCTTGGCTGCACCCTCGCCCTTTTTCCCCTTTTTCTGGCCCGGAATGGCCAGCACGAATGTTTTGCGAACGGAATGGGCCACCCTGATTGCGCGCGCCCACTCGGAAATAAGCAGGCGGCTGGCGCGCGGAAACACGTGCAGCACGTGCTGGCTGTGCATCCATTTCTCGCCTGCCGATGGCGAGGCGCCGGGGAAGTAGATGCGGAAATGGGTGCCGAACTTGAAGCCTGTCTTGAGCACGAACCCGTTGAGCCTCCAGTCCTCATACACCTCGAAAAGCGAGTGGAAATCCTCGCGGCGGGCGAGGGCGAGCTTCATCACTTCCTTCTCATTGGCATTCTCAAGCTTCAAGCCTGCGTGCTTCATCAGAAAGAGGGTTTCATAGATGTCAAGCTTGCCCAGGCGCCCGCGCTGCTCAGCCTTGTAGGTGGCCCACTGGCCGAACCAGGAGTGGGCATACAGCGCCTTGGCAGTTTCGTCGTCGTCAATGACTGAGAAGAGGTCGTCGGCATAAAAGCGGGCCGACATGCCGAAGCCCGGCTTTTCGAATTTGCCTGCAGGGTATTTTTTCAGCGTCGAGCGGGTGTAGGGGCCGGCCAGCTCCGGGATTGGGCGCGCAATCAGCCCCCTGTCGCGCCAGTCCTTGAATGTGAGGTAGCGGGCCATCAGCTTGGGCCTGTCGAGAAGGGCGGCCACCTCGTTGAAATGCCATTCATTGCTTGAGGGGTCAAGCACTTTGGCGTTGCGGATGTCGATTAGGTAGAGGGCTTCCTCTGCCGACAGCTCTATTGTGCCTTTCTTTATCACACCCCAATAGCCGTTTGCAAGCGAGCTGACGCTGGGGGCGTGGGAGGTTTGCACCCGCTTCTCTTTTGGCAAAACTTCAAGCTCGAGAGCCATGAGAAGAGGTGGAGGGTTAGGACTATAAATAAGCGCAGTATGTCCGGAGATTTTCTTCTCTCCTTACTTCACTATTCCAAAAGCCGAAAGCCGCCAGCGCTGGCCCATGCGGCGCGAGAGCGCCACCTTCTGGCCCTTCTCCGCATAAATCGAGCGCTTGAGCTTGAGGGTGAGCACGCCGCCTTTCAGCTTCACCACCACTCCGAGCGAAGTGGCCGTGCCTGAGGAAATAACGAGAGGCTCGGCTGCCTTGAGGGGCGGGTTTTCGAATCCCTCGCGCTTGATGAGCGTGTATTCTATCTCAGGCTGGTCAAGAACGGGCCCCAAACCGGCCGGGTTGCCCAAGATGTTGCCGACAAGGGAATCCCCTTTGGTGAGGGCAGGGTCAAGGGTGGTGCCAACGCCAATAAGACCGCCCGGATGGGCCACTTCAAGAGTTCCGTCTGCTGTGGAGAGGGAGGTGACGGTGAGCTCGAGGGGGAGGTAAGTCTCCTTGCCATCCTTGTCTTTTTCCTTGCGCACCACGCCGGGCTTGAGCTGCACTTTGTCGCCCACTTTCAGCGTGCCGCAAATGAGCGAGCCGCCCAGCACGCCGCCGCCAATCTTGTCAATTGCCTGCCCGGGGCGGTTGATGTCGAATGAGCGGGCGATATACAGCTTTGCCGGCTTGGCTTCGTCGCGGGCCGGGGTGGGGATGTATTTTTCGATTGCCTCGACAAGAGTGTCGATGTTGGAATTGTAATTGGCGGAAATTGGGATGATGGGAGCTTTCTCGACTGTGGTGCCTTTGAGGAATGCCTTGATTTGCTTGTAATGCTCCACAGCCTTCGCTTCGTCAACCAGGTCGATTTTGTTCTGAACCACTATGACGTTCTTGATGCCCAGCACGTCAAGCACCATGAGGTGCTCGGCAGTCTGGGGCTGTGGGCAGGGCTCGTTGGCGGCAATGACAAGCAGCGCGCCGTCCACTATGTTGGCCGCCGAAATCATGGTGGTCATGAGAGTCTCGTGGCCCGGCGCGTCGAGGAATGAGACGCGGCGCGTCATTTCCCACTCAGCTTTAGAGGCAGGTTCTTTGGGAAGCTGCGCCTGGGGCAGGTAGCGGCCGTCCTTCTTGTTTTTGTAAAAGGCGACGTCGGCATAGCCGATTTTGATTGTGATGCCGCGCTTGAGCTCTTCCGAATGGGTGTCTGTCCATTTGCCTGTGAGAGCGCGCGTCAGGCTGGTCTTGCCGTGGTCCACGTGCCCGACCATGCCGATGTTGACTTGGGCTTGCAAAACAATACCTCGCTCACGCGCTTGCTTACTTCTTCTTCTCGTCCTTCTTTGCGGATGGCGGGAAGATTTCGGCCAATGGCTTGGAGCCTGCCGTCATGACCTTGAGGTTGATTTGCTGGATTTCGTCCGATATGGTGTTGCCGCGCACCAGGCGCGTGCGGCGCGAGCCTTTGGCAGTTGAGATGTAACCCGGGCCTGCGGAAAGCAGCAGGGAGGAGCGGCGGGGGCCCGAGACGTCCCCGCGCATGGGGAAGCCTGCCTGGTCCGAGCCGCCGGTGATGGAGAGCGTGTAGCCGGCCGCGCCCAATGCGCCGCCGTCTATGGACTCGCCGATTTTGCGGCCTATGAAGGCAGACTCCTTCTCTTTCGGCACTTCGGCCTGATAGCTCTTGCCGCTTGCTGGCTCTGAGATAACCACAATCATCCAATCGAACCTCCTGTGGATTACCGCACCCTGAATGGTGCAGCTTCCTGCTTCAAAGACGAAAGCCTCGCTTCATCTCCACAGGCGTTACTTTCAGCCATCCCGGCCGTAGCTCGCGTGAGTATGTTGATTGCAGCATTTATATCCCTATCCATGACAAGACCGCAGGAGGGGCAGTGGTGAGTCCGCTCCCACAGACCTTTTTGGATCAGGGCATGGCAGCAGCTGCATTCCTTGCTTGTATCTTTTGGGTCCACGAACACAATCTCTGAACCAGCACTTGCAGCCTTGTAACAGAGCATGTTGGTGAACATTCTCCAAGAGGCGTCATGGATGCCTTTGCCATGACCTTTCTGGATCATTTCCCCGATTCTCAAATCTTCCATGGCAATCTTGGAGTAGTTTGACAGAAGGACGTTGGCTGCCTTGTGTAGATAGTCTTTGCGCGCATTGGCTATGATCTCGTGCACCAGAGCCACCCTCGTCCTGGCCTTGAGCCAATTATGGCTTCGCTTATGTTTTCTGGATAAGCGCCTCTGGACTTCCGCCAGCTTCTGCTCAAGCCGACTGAAGTGGTGGGGGTTTTGAATGACTTTGCCATCTGAGAGGGTGGCTAATCTGTTCAACCCCAAGTCCAATCCAACAGCTGCCCCGTTATTCACCTTTGGAGTCTTGGGCTCTTCTTCAACCGTGAAAATGGTGTGCCATTTCCCTGATGCCTCCCGCTTTATGGTCAGAGTTTTGACTTTTCCCTTTACTTCCCGGTGCTGGACGATGGCTATTTCTCCAAACGGAGAAACGCTGAGCTTTCTAGCCAGAGAGAAGCCGGATTGGGGGTAGTGGATGCTTTTCATCCTATCAAAAGGCTTGAACCTTGGAAAACCCCATTTTTGGCCCTTGCTTTTGGCCCTCATCTTGGCCTTCAATGATTTGTCCAAATCCCTGAAAACTGACTGGGCGACTTGGGAGTAAAGCTCGGTGCCTTTTACAAGCTCGGCCATCTCACTGATGGTGAGGAATTTCTGCTCTTTCTCGTATTTCTCTTTGGTTTTTTCCAGAAGGGTGTTCCATAATTCCTTCTTTATCCAGAGGTGGTGCTTGAGCATTTCCTCCTGCTTTTTGGAAGGGTAGAGACGAAACTTGTATGCTCGCATGTAGATAGATTCTCGTGTCAGAATATGCTGGTTTGGAGAGGGCAGATTTCCAGTGGATTGAGCCTGCCGTGCAGGCGGGACGCTTTATTAACCTCGCCGGCCAATTCCTGCCCATGCCTTCGCGAGAGAAACCCAAAGCCCTGCTCATGCCCGCCCTTCTGGTCGGATTGGCAGGCCTGCTGTGGCTGGCGCAGGAAACCGGCTGGATG
>JAKAME010000020.1 GCA_021813025.1 Microcaldota archaeon | reverse complement strand
TTCCGATCTAGAGCGCTGCTTTTTGCCGCTCATTCCGAGGCTATGTAGTGCCTGACCATCTTGCCGTCAGGAGTAATGGTGATGTCTGAATAGGACGGGTCCACCCTGTAGCCCGGCGGGGTGTTGGTGATGCGCAGGAAGCCGCCCTGCGAATACTCGGCATAGATTGCCGGCTCGGCATCCAGTTTCATAGTCCGCCCGTCGTCTGAGCGGATGATGGAGAGGGTGCCGTCGCTTGACTCGATTTTGAACTTGCCGGCGTATTCGGTGCCTGCTATGAAATCCGACAGCTGGCCGGCTGCGCCGCCGAAAAAGTAGGCCTTTTTGCTCAGGTCCCCGTAGTCGAAAACCACCCCGTTGCCGTTGGGGGCTGCCTTGACGAGGACCATGAGCTCGCTTTTGTCCTTGTAGACCACGCCGGCCGAATAGCTTTCGCTTGTGGCCGACTTTGCCCTTGGCGCCGGGCGGGCGAAGACGCTGTCGATTATGCCCGGCCTTTTAGCGTCCCCGAGGTTTTCGACGCTCAGCAGGGGCACGCTCTCGCTGAAGCCGGGGCTGAAGGCGGTTTTTTCCTTCATGAAATGTATGCTCACGCCGTCGGGGCGGTCGGCCGCGACGGTGAAGGAGATTCCTTTTGACGAGAACTCGGCCGGCGACAGCACCTTCTTCTGCCCTGCGAGCTCGACTGCAGTTGCGCGGTCGGAATAAATGCGTTTGGAGTCCATGGGACAGCCCCTCATTCACTTGCTTCCTGCAAGGTTTAATACGCTTTGGAGGGCGGGCGGCCCGGCCCTCCACTGCCGCGGACGGCTCAGCCCTCCATGAGCGGCTCGCCCATCGGCTCGGACGCATTGGGCGGCTCGTCCGCTTGGGCGATGGGGGGCCCGCCGGCGTCCATTTTGGAAAGCAAATCAGGCCTGCCCATGCGCTTGAGCGTCCCGCGGATGAACTTGCGCATGCGGCCATGCGAAACAGAGCCGATTTCGACAAGCAGTTCTGCCTGCATTCTGTCCTCGTCTGGCAGGAGCTCCTTGGGTTTCCCCACCTGCTCGAGGAAAAGCACCACCGTGCGGGTTGCATAGTCGCTCCTGAGCTCCAGAGCCCAATGCACGCAGTCTGCGTCAAAGCCGGCCGGCTCGTCGCTTTTGGTGCGCAGGAGGAAGAGGATTTCGGACGCCATCTCCGCCACTTCGTTCAGGCGCTGCTGGTTGTCATGGTCGTAGTGGTCGAAGCCGGCCTCCCCGAGGCGCGCGAGGCGGCGCAGCACGCCGCCGGCATTGAGCTGCTTGGTGGGAAGCAGCTCCGGCTTGCGCATTGAGAGCGACTTGAAGAACAGCAGCGTGCGGCGCAAAAAGCCGATGGCCTCGGCCGACGCGCTCCTGAACGGGCGCTCCGAGATTATGACGTCGTCGCTGTGAAGATAGGTGCGAAGCAGGCGCGTGGGGACATAGAAGGGATGCTCTTCCAGCGATGGAGACATCTGCTGAAGCTCTGACTTGAGGTTCTTCATCTTGAGAGCCATGCCATAATAATGGAAATGCATACTTAAAAATACATAACGCGCCACCGCGCTGGCGCGGCATGGGTTATATTCTTTCTTCTGCCCATAAAGGGCATGAAAATACTCATCACCTCCGCCCTTCCTTACGTGAACAACGTGCCGCACCTGGGCAACCTCATAGGCTGCGTGCTTTCCGCCGACGTGTTCGCCCGCTTCTGCCGCCTGCGCGGCTATGAGACGCTCTACATCTGCGGCACGGACGAATACGGCACCGCCACGCAGGCGAAGGCCATGGAGGAGGGAGTGACGCCGAAGGAAATCTGCGACAAGTATTTCAGGATACACAAGTCCATCTACGACTGGTTCGGCATATCGGCAGACAGGTTCGGCCGAACGTCAGACCCGGCGCATACGGAGCACACGCAGGAGATTTTCCTCTCGTTGCACAAGAACGGAATGCTGGTGGAAAAAGAGGTGGAGCAGCCGTATGACGAGAAGCTGGGGATGTTTCTCGCAGACCGCTTCGTGACAGGAACATGCCCCCACTGCGGCTCGGCTGATGCGCGCGCGGACCAGTGCGACAGGTGCGGCAAGCTTCTCACCTATTCCGAATTGAAGGAGCCGAAAAGCAAATTGTCGGGCAGCCGGCCTGTGCTCAAGAAAAGCAGGCATCTCTTCCTTGACTTGGCCAAGAGCCAGCCGAAACTGGAGAAATGGATTGCCGGCATAGAGAAGGAGGGGCGCTGGTCTGCCAACACCCTCGCCATCGCGCGCTCGTGGCTCAAGGAGGGGCTGAAGGAGCGCTCGATTACCCGCGATTTGAAGTGGGGAGTGCCCGTGCCCCTGCCGGGATGGGAGGACAAGGTGCTTTACGTCTGGTTCGACGCGCCAATTGGATATATTTCGATTACTGCCGCGCATACCGGCAAGTGGAAAGAATGGTGGATGGCTGGGGATGGGGCTGGCGCAGGCCCGACGCCTGATGTCCGGCATTACGAATTCATAGGCAAGGACAACGTGCCTTTCCATGCGATAATTTTCCCTGCAATGCTCATGGGCACAAAACAGAACTGGACATTGCCCTACTACATCTCCTCCACCGAATTCCTCAACTACGAGGACGGCAAATTCTCCAAAAGCAAGGGAGTGGGCGTGTTCGGGAATGATGCGATGGAATCAGGCATGCCGGCCGACGTGTGGAGGTATTACCTCCTGTCTACACGGCCTGAATCCGCAGATGCCACCTTCTCATGGGAGGAGTTCGGCACGCGCACAAACAAGGAGCTCCTGGGCAACTGGGGCAATCTGGTGAACAGGACTCTTGTGTTCCTGGCCCAGAATTACGAGGGCGCGCTGCCCGAGGCCGGGGAGCTTTCCGAAGAGGACGAAGCGTTCCTTGCGGATATAACCATCCGCCTAGGGCGCGAGGCGGATTTGCTGGAGAAAGTGCAGATTCGCGCTGCAGTGAACGAGTTCATGGGCGCGGCTTCGGCCGCCAATGCCTATTTGCAGTCGCAGGCGCCGTGGAAGAGCGTGCGCGAGAATCCCAAGCGGGCCGCGGCTGCGCTTTATTGCCTTGGCAATGCAATCTATGATTTGGCCATAGCCTCCGAGCCTTTCCTGCCCCAAAGCTCTGCGCGGGTGTTCAAGCAGCTGGACATGCCGGCAGGCAAATGGAAGGACATCGGCCAGCGCAGGCTGAAAGGGGGACACAATATTGGCACGCCCGAGCATTTGTACAAGCCAGTTGATGCGAAGGTGCTGGCCGGATTCAGGGAAAAGTATTCTGGAAAGCAGCAGGAAACCGAGGTTGGGAAAAATAAAGGAACAGAAAAAAAGAAGGAAAAGAACAGCCCTATCCCCGCTCCATCTGTTTCCCTTCCTCTTGAAAACCTCCAATTGGAGGTTGGGCTAATCGAATCTGTGGAGCGCCATCCGAATGCTGAAAAGCTGTATGTTGAGAAAATTATCCTGTCTGATGGTGAGATTCGCACCGTGTGCTCCGGCCTTGTGCAGCACATGAAAGAGGACGAGCTCATGGGCCGCTCCTGCGTGCTGGTGAAAAATCTGAAACCGGCCAAATTGAGGGGAGTGGAGAGCGCGGGCATGCTGCTTGTTGCGGAAGGGGCGGAAGGCATGGAACTGCTCTCGCCTCCCGCGCCCGCGGGCACGCCGGTTGAAATTGAGGGAGTGAAAGCAAACCCCGCGCGGCCGCAGATTTCGATTGACGAATTCTTCTCGGTGAAGCTGGAAGTGAAGGACGGCAAGGTTTTGGCCAACGGGCACAAGCTGATGGTGGACGGAAAGCCGCTGTCTATGAACAAAGTGAAAGAGGGCAAGGTAAGCTGAGAAAAATTAAAGCCGAGTGGGGGAATCGAACCCCCCTAATCCGCTCTGCAGGCGGATGCATAGCCTCTCTGCCAACTCGGCCTAAACCGCAGGGGGGAACACATGAATTATCCTCGTCCCCCCTTCAGTTCCAAGCTCCTCCTGATTCCCCCCTAATGCATCCCTACTTCTCGTCTTCAACTTTATAAAGATAGAGAGAGCCAAGATAATCAATCTGCCCTGGTAGTCCAACCTGGATAGGACGCGAGCCTCCGAATGGCATGTGCTACGAATGCACTAATGCGAGTAGCCTGAAAGCAGGTGAAAGCTCACGATCCGGGTTCAAATCCCGGCTGGGGCGTATTAGCCTGGCTTTAAATCCCTTGGCCTTTTTCCGCCTTGGACAGCTAGATGTCTGTCTGAACACAACTGCTCTACGAAAAAATGCCGAACATAGCCAATCGGTTTATAAATTGCTTTTTCCATAACTTAACACAAAAAGAAAGCGTGGGAGAGATATCGTCCATGGATCCGCGCCTGCAAGTGCGACTTAAGCCCTCTAATGTCAGGATGTATAATCAAGGCGAAAAATTTTTACAGACCCAAGTTTTCTGGCTGATAAAAAATGGCGTCAATGTCCCTACAAATTCTAAGTTCGACCCCCTTGTTGTAGACATCGACTTGTTCGGAGAGCTCCCGGTAGATGTTCGCAAGAATCTTGTCAGTACCTGGCTTCTCACAAGCACCCTTGTCGCGAAAGGCCAGGACGGCATGCCACTCGGGGAGAAGATAGGTTCGGATTATGGGGTCCTCATTATCCCAAAACCTTTCCAAAAAGAGCTGGGAGTAGGAATAGAGTTGACTCGAGACAATTTCGACATTAAGCAACGCGTGGATGGATCGGGGGCAACTATTGAGCTTACCGAAAAAGACGTGATAGCGCTAGGGCTTGTCCGCTCCTGCACTTATGGAAAGGCCAACGAATCCAGCTTGTGGGTGCCCGTCCAGAACGTCCCCGACGGAAAAAAATGGGTGAAACGCTTTTTCAACGCACCAAAAAGGGCGATGTTCAGCCTCGTTGGCCGCGTTTACTACTATGATCCTTCCCGCGGTATCAATCTAACCTGGGAACCGTCAAGCATGATGAGGGTGTTGGAAGAAAGCGCTTCAGAAGACACTCAAGCAACCTCCAGTCCCCGTACTTTGACTGATTATGAAGCCGTGCAAGAGGTTCTGGAGACTGACCTCAGAGTCAGAAAGACCGTGGCTGACGGGCGCATTCCCGACTTGCGGGACATTGCCGTTCTGGCGCGCGCCGAGGCAGACAAAATAATGGAAATAGGCGGGAATGAGTTTGCGAATATTTGGTCGCTGATAAATAGAATTCTTAATGGCGAATTCTGACGACAGTGCTACGCAGACTGAACTGGATAGCGCTTGGCTCCGCGAGTTTGATTTTGTCAGTCCTCCTTCCTGACCACCACGCTGAATAAAACATCAGGCCTGCTTGTAAAAACAACATTCAGACGTTCATCATAGCCATAGACATCGCTGCCCACGCAGGCAAAACTGACCTTCACTTCCTTCGAGTTGAACCATGGGTAAAAGTTGAGCGGCTCGCCTCCTTCGCCAAAGAAAAGCGGATGCTCACCTGTGTTCGTATGGAACTTTGTCCGGATGGAACCAACCCCTAGATTTTGAAGCGGAGCGTCTATTTCAGTCCGGTAGCAACCGGCCCCCTCGTCAATTAGCTTCAAGCCGCTCTCAACAACAAAAAGCCTGCCCGTGTCCGTTAATCTGATGCGGTTCATATCCAAAAACTCGGCGCTTATTGGGAAGAGCCATGCCCCGCCCTTGAAAAGCTCAAGAATGAACCGCTCCCGGCGTTCCTCCACGACCCTTAGGATGTTTTCCACAGGCGGATTGAAAACGCTGTCTTTTTTCAGGAAATCTCCGATGTTCGCCGGGCTCACGAGCGCATCCGAAAGCGGGATTCTAACCACCGCCGTATGGGTTCCACTGGTAATGGGGCGCAGCGTGTCAAGAAGTTTCTTGTTCTCTTTCCAAAGCTTATCGTCCAGGAAAAATGGCGCTATCTGCCTGAGAATCGGCATTCTTTCGCCGTGTTTTAGATAAGCCTCCATTTTGGTTATGCCGCCATTTTCGTTGCTCTCCGCTAGGGTGTATCTTTGAGCGCCATTTATCAGTACTTGGTTGCGGGCTTCCATAGATGTCCCTTGATATGTGTTAGAATATGATATGATGTATTTAAATAGGCTTTCGCCGATAATACTTCTTGGAGTTAGCATGCATGTCGAAACTTATGATGCCAGTGTGGTTCCACAGTTGAAAGACAAGATTCTTGAGGAGGGGCTCTTGTTTGGCAGGACAGAATCCTTTCCATCACTAGTCACGCCATCCACAACCAATATTACGCAAAAAGAAAGGGACGACCTGATTGAGGACTTCGGGGTCGCATGGCAGCTTTACCGAACTGCGAATGAGTTGTACCTGCAATCGCTGGCTGGCGAAATCGGCCCGCAAATCAAGAATATCGCGGAGTTCGGATTGCTCCCCCAAGAGGTGCAGATACAACGCACCATCGCCCAAACGCGCGTTGAGCCATGGTCAAGCCGGATTGATTATATCAGCCTTGGCGACGGGAGGAAACTTGCAGAAGTAGAGTGGGATTCCGACGGACCCGGGCTGATGCTGGGAACGCAGGTTGCACTCTCGGAGGTGATACCTTTCCCGCCAGGGGTAGAATCGCTCGGCAACTCCGTTGACAATTTCCGCAAGATGATTGTAAATGGGAGGGAAGGTCAGGTCGTCGCAGTAAACGACATAGGCATCGCCTTTGCAAACGGCGAGGAATATATGGCCCGGAAGTACGCAGGCACCAACCTCACTTACGTGCCGATGCTGCGGGACCGGTTTTCAGACCATGTATTCCGTGAGAATGGAGACATTTTCATAAAGACGGGCGGACGGACGCTGAAAGTGGATTTTTTCTACCTTTTCCTCAACCCGTTCTCATTGGGCGCGCCTGAGGGTGACCGGGAATTGTACCCGCATCTAATCAGGAACTTCCTTGAAGAGAAACTTTGGATTGAAATTCCCCCAAACTGGATATACCGGGCAAAATGGGCGCTGGCGCTGCCATTCATGAAGGAATACGCGCACCTCTTTCCTGAGAGGCTGCGCCAAATAATGCCGCCAACCGCTCTCTTGGGGCGCGGGCTTAATTTGAGCCATCTTGCAGACTACTTCACCGGCCTCTCTGGTCGCGACATACAATTCCTTTCCGGCCTTACTTCAATCGATGATATCATGAAGCTGGGGAAATCGCTTAGAAACAGCCTTGTAATAAAATGCGCGTCGTCAAAAGGATCCCTGCACACCAACAGCAGGGGAGTTTACAGGCCATACGGGGGAAAAAGCCTTGGCCAGCTAATCGAATTCATCGGCCAGAGGCTGGCCACTGGCGAGCCGTGGGTGATGCAGCAATTCATTTCGTCAAAATATGAAATACCCGTTTACCTGCCTGACCAACTCGACACGCCACACGTGATAGATGCCCATGCCAGGTTCGTGATATTTGCGGGGAGAAATGCGACCGGCATCTACCCGATTGGCGGGATTGGCAATTACGGGAGGGACTGGAAGATTAGCGGCAAGGAGCCGAGCGTCGATTCTTTTGGAGAAGTTCATGGGACCGCGATGACGGATATTCGCGTGGAAAAAGACGTGAGAGAAAGAACTAAGATGGCGGAATTAACTGGCGCAACTACGAATGGAAATGCTGCGAAAGGGGCGGTGAAAAAACAGGCAGATGCTGCCACAGTTCGGACGACCGGCAAAATAATGAAGGCGGCTTTCTAATCCCTGGCTCCCATCCTAACTGCCCGTGCGATTGCCAATTCAACTACATTCTTCCAGATATCAACGCCGGCCCATTCTCTCCATTCTGGCGTCGTGTCCATCGTGATGTTTGCCTCTATCACATAAAGGCGGCCTTCGGTGGTTTTCGCGACATCCACTCCAAGAACATCTGCGCCAAGCGCGTCAAGCACCTTTTTCGAGTATCTGATCAGATTTGAAACATGGCCGCCCATCGGTCCGCCATAACCACCGTCATTAGTCGAGAGGTTTGTCAGAATGCTGCTTTTGTCAGGAGCAAACCTGTGGTATGCGCCGGCAAACCTCGGCTTTTCGGTCTTGGCGCCACGCACAACCCATACTCGCAAATCTCCCACCCGCCCCTCTGTATCGGTTTCAAGATGGAGGAATTCCTGCACTAGCGGCGAGATTCTTCGAAAATGGCTCACAAACGCCCCTTCCAGCGCTTCTTTATCGTCAATTTTGAAAACTGCAGTTCCTCTGGAGCCATACGGGTCCTTGAGCACGAGCGGGAAGGCGATAAGGCCGCCTTCGAGCAAGGAAAACGCCTGTTCCTTATTATGAACAAGGTAGGATATTGGGGTCGGAATGCCATTTAGCACCATCAGGACATGGGACCTGTACTTGTCCTGGGTATTGATGACTGATTGGGCATTATTGATTATGGGTATGTTGCTGCTCTCAAAATACCCGAGTGCCCTGAGGTACTGGTCATACTCCCGAAATTGCGCACCCCTTATCTCGCAGCGGGAGATGACAGAACTTATCTCCCTAAACGCCCCTTTTGTGGTCCTTATGGGGAGCATCAATTCGAAAGGATTGATCTGCACAGTCTGCCAGCCCATTTTCCTTGCATGGAAGGCAATCCTGTCTTCAGGATCTCCGGCGCGATTGTGTTTTAGGATTCCAATTGTTTTCATGTGGATATCACTTCTTCTTGTAATCGCTGTGGAATTCCGCCAGCTTTTCAATGCCCCACATTAGCCTATCTTCCGATAGGCCAAGATTTACTCTCGCGTATGTTGGAACGCCGGGATGGTGCGGGACCCCAAACGCGAAGCCATAATCCAGGAATACGCCGCTCCGCTCATAGAGTGCATCCAGAAATTCCCATTGTGCTTCGTATTCATTCGGCACGTGATTTAGCTTGATGAAAACATTGAAGCCTGCATCGGACTTGAGCACCTCAACGCCTTTTCCAGACATCTTTGCAGATATGACTTCGGCACGGCGCTGGTACTCCTTAAGATTTCTTGCCAGAATTTGCCTGAAGTCTGAAGCGGCATCGGTTATCATGGATGATGTGCCATCCATAAGCATCTGGTAAAGGTCTGAAAGTATGATGGGACAGCGGCTCACAGTCGATAGGATGCGGTCGGCAACTCTTAAGGCAATCCCCTCCGGCGCCACCATATATCCAAACCTGATGCCGGGCGCGGACCATATTTTCGAGGTGGCGTTGATGCGCACAGCATGCTCTTTGTTGCGCTCCAGGCAAGCGCCGAGCTTTGCATCCACGCGCATCATGTCATTGATATTGTATGTCAGAAAATCGTATATCAAATCGAGTATCGTGAAGACTTTCTTGCTGGAAATGAAGTCAATGAGCTCGATGAGCCTGTCGCGATCCATCTTGAAGCCCGTCGGAAACGCCGGATGTATGAGGCCGACCGCCTTTATTCCGGGCTTGAGGTTCTTTTCCATATCTTCAAGTGAGGGAAGAAAATTGTTTTCCTCGCCGCTGTAGAAAACTTTGAAGTTGTAGCCACGGTGCTGTGCGGTTTTCCAGAAACTGAAATAACTGGGCGTCGGTATCAATATCGTATCGCCACGCTCCAAAATTGCGGCCATTGAGAGGTCGATGGCATTGGTCGCGCCCACAGTCTGCACGATACGCTCTTCCCCAATGTCATGTCCAAACCTTGCCTTCTCGTAGCGGATTATCGAGCCGATTACTCTGTCATCGCCAGTTTTCAGACTGTATTCAGTTGCATCCCGGATGCGGCTTTCAAGATTGGCGGGATTAAAAAATTCCCTGAACGGGCTCTCGGGAACGATTATTCCCTTGGGTGAAACGGTCGGATCTGAAAGAAACGTTCTGCCCGGTGTTATGTTCATGTTATGTGCTTTCACGCCATCTTTGACACGAGACCAGAAAGAATAGTCAAAGAGGTACTTGTTGTGTTTCGCTGTTATTTGAATAGGTAATGGTCTCTTATGAGAATTCATGTTTCTATTACCGTTCACATGCTTATAAGCATGCTGCCCGGGCGCGCCATCGGCTCATCCGGATGGCCGGCTTTTCAGCCCACCATCAGGTTTTTTTGAATATATACGGAACAACCTTTCGAAACTGCTCCGGTTTGCGGATTGCGTTCCGTTCCAGCGCCATCTTCATACAGTGCTCGCAAACATCGCATGAACTCTCCTCTCTCGCCCGCTTTTGAACTTCCTGTTTCCATATTCTTGTCTTTTCTCGAATCTCAGTATCCTTCTCTGTCGCGCTCCCAAGGACGATAAACGGCGCCATCCAATGGCAGCAAGGCGGGCACAGTTTCCCTTCCGAGGAGAGCATCACCACGCCCTCCTGCATTGTGCAGCCTATTTTTTTATGCATAAAATTCCTGGCATCCTCGCTGCCCATGAGGCGGTTCTGTATCGCACTCCCGAACGGTTCGGGCTGCCTTTCGAATATGGTTCCGGGATAAAAAAGCGAGCCGTCCGAAATTGGCGAGCCGAGAAGCCTCGTGATAGCCGGCTCAACTATCGCTTTCTTAACTTCCCGGTTTTTGTCGAAGTTTACTATCTCGAGATAGAATCCATTTTCCATTGCAAAGGCAGCCGTGTCGATTTGCACTTCTTCCGGCATTCTAGACCCGAATTTCGGAAAGCTGCTAACCGTCAAGCGTATTGTAATTCTTTCCTTAATTTCTGGAGAAAAAATGGCAAGCTTTTCTGCCGCCATTGCCTCGAGTTTCGAGCCAAAGTTTATGCCAGATGTGTGGATGCTGAATGTTGAACTGCAGTCTTGCGATAGTATATACTCAGCAACATGGGCGATTGTCACAAGCCGCCCATCAACCGAACTATGGTATATGAAAGGTTCGCCAAACGTTGCAACGATTTGCCCGGCGGTCCTTCCCTTTAGCCACTGTTTTAAGTTGCTGAACGAAAACCTTTCGCTGTCGGGGCTGGAGCTCGCACCGCAGAATGAGCATTTTCTATTGCACGGCTCAAAGGCAATAACACCGACCCGAACAGCCCCCGGCGCGCTGATGGATTGGGGCTTTGGGTTTCTGCTTTCTGGCACTTGCATGTCCGAAAGCCTTTTCGCAAGGTCGTAAAACTCTGCGGGTATTTTGCTCGCTGCCGCAAGGAAACCCTCCGTCAAACTGCCAGCTTCCTTGAATGTCCGCAGGGCATCGTAATATGACTTCAGGAATGTTGTGGATATTTTGCTGATTCCTTTCGAATAAAGGCGCAGCCCCGCTTCGCTGAAATCGAGTGGTATTGTAGGGATTTGAGCGCCATAAGGGCTTTCCAGAATATCACTTGCATGTTCTTCTTGAGGTAATTGGTCCGAATTCACCGACCTGTCGTTCAGGAATTCAGTTAGTCGGACGAAGCTTTCTAGTATAGATTCAGACGACCGAACAGGCATATGTCTCTATTTATGCAGAGGTTTTGATTGATATATACTTATCGGCCCTATCTTAACAACCAAAAAAGGAAGCGTTCTGGGCGTTGCTGCTGTATCGTTAAATATGGTATGAACGTGCCAAATTCAACGAGAAATCTTTGAAAAATCGACCTGAAAAGCGCCCCACAGTCTTTTATTCTTCAACGCAGATAAAACCGATATCCAATGGAAATTTAGGCCGGGGACCTGAACAGGGCTCTCCGCTTTCGGCTTGGGCGACTCATCTTATTCGCCGCCCAGCCTTTTTGCGCACCGGCGTAAAAAAGCCGAACGAGCGACGGATTGGTTGCCTGTCCGGCTGGGGCGACTTATTTTTTCGGCCAAATGAAAGCTATGCTCATTCCGCCTTCACGGGCAGCGGCTTGTCGCCCTTCTTCCAGCCTGCCGGGCAGGGCGCGCCCGTGCGCAGGGCCTGCAGCACGCGCAGAAGCTCCTCGGCAGAGCGGCCCACGTCCATGTCTGACACCACCAGATAGCGTATGACTCCCTGCGGGTCTATGATGAAGGCGGCGCGCTGGGAGATGCCTTCCTCTTCCAAAAGCACCCCATAAGCGCTGGAGATTGCATGCGTCGGGTCGGCAAGCAGCGGGAACTTCACTTCCGGCAGCTCCTCCTTCAGCCAGCGCTTGTGGGTCTGCGCGTCGTCTGTGGAAACGGCGGCCACGCGCGCGTCCTCGGCCTGTATTTCCTCCAGATGGCGCTCCAGCGCGCGCAGCTCGGTGGGGCAGACTGTGCTGAAATCGGCAGGGTAGAAGAAGAGGATGAGCCAGTGGCCCATGAAATCGGAGGACGAGACTTCGACCACCGAGTCTCCGGCGCAGGCAGTTGTGCTGAATGGGGGGGCTTTGGTTCCTACGAGCATGAAAATCACCGGTCGGAAACATGCGCGCAAGGATAAAAAGCATGGGCTTCCCCACCAAAGGCCATGGAAAGCGGCAATGCCCTGCATCTGGCGCTGGCCGGACTGGCAATCCTGCTGCTGCTCAGCCTCTGCGCCAACCTCTGGCAGGCATGGCAGAATCAGGGGCTGGCCGGCCAGCTGGCCGCGCTCAACCAGACTTATGCGCAGGCAAGCGCGCAATGGGAGCGGCAGCAGGCAAGCCTCGAAGGCCGCATTGACGCCCTGAGCGTGCAAGCTGCCGACCAGCAGGTAAGCCTCTCGGCACTGCAATACAGGCTCAACAACACGCAGGCCAGCCTCGACAACCAGACGCGGGCCCGGAAGAGGGCGGAGGAGCAGCTCAATGCGAGCAAGGGCGAGCTGGCGAGCCAGAAGCAGAGCCTGCAGAACCTCACAGCCCAGTTCCGGCAGCTGCAGGCGGACCTTACCGACAGCATGGGCTGGTTCAGGGAAAACGCGGTGCTGCCGCAAACCAACGCCGGCGCCAAGAATCTGGGCGAGCGGGTCATGGAAGACTGCGTGGACAACCATGCGCTCAACCTCGCCTGCGTGAATTACGTGCTTGAGCGCACGGCCACCATCACTTATAGGACCGACCCGCCGAACAGCATGACCGGGACGGCCGACCACCTGCAGTCAGTCGAGCAGACCTTCGCCGCAGGCAGCGGGGATTGCGAGGACTACTCGCTGCTGCTCAAGGCCATCATCAACACCGCGCGCGGGCGCGATAGGAATCTGACGCTGACGGCGTGGGGGGCGGGAAGCGGCCGGTTTCAGGTGTATCCCAAGGCCAGCCTGACAGACGTGGAGAAATACTGGTATTACGACGGCGCGCAGGCAGTGGACATGGGGCCCCTGGGCGACAAACCGGTGTGGGTGGTTTGCTTCCCCTACCTCTCGCAGGGCCATTGCACGGTGGCCGTTGGCGGCCGGATTACTGACAGCGGCGTGAGCCTGGCGGGCGCGCAGGTGTTCGAGCCGCAGGACGGCCAGTACATGGGCACGGTCGGCCAGGAGTTCTCGGTGTGCGCGCCCGAAAGGCAGAGCAACTGCTGGAGCATGCAGCGCAACATCATACTCATGGTCACCGACTGGGATTTGTACAAGGTGCAGGGGGCGGGCTGGACAAGCTATGGGCAGCTCTATGAGGAGCTGATGACTGCAGTGCCGGCGCAACCTTCCCCTTAAAATAGATTGGGATGGAAAAAGGACTGGTGATATTCATGCGAAAGGCAGGAAGCTCGAGGCGCAACCTCTCCCGCAAGGGAGTGGCGCGCGGCAAAGTGAAGGCGCGAAAGAAGGTGGGCAGGGCCCAGTCCATGCGGGACAAGAAGTGCGGGTGCTGCTAAAAAAAGAGTTTCTTTTGTTTTTATTTTCCAGTTTTTTCATGCTTTTGATTTCGCCCCATCCAGCCCCTTTCTTGCCAGCGCGAGCGCCTCCTCCTTGTCAAGGTAATTGTTGTTGTTTCCGCACTGGGGGGAGAATATGCAGGAGGGGCAGCCTTTTTCGCATTGGCAGGTGCGCAGGCGCTCCTCTGCCATGGAAATGCATTCGCCAAAGCGGCGGAACACTATTTCGCTCATGCCCGAGCCTCCGGCAGAGCCTTCGTAATAGAAAATCCGGCCTTCCGGGTTTGAGATGCCCCCTATTTCGGCAGGGTCGGCGCCTGTGAGGGCGGGCATCATTGCAATTGAGACATGCTCAAGCGCGTGCAGGCCCTCTGCCGCCGAGAGGCGGCCGTCCGCCCACTCGCTCCAGTCGCTCCACAGCGCATGGGTGTCGAATTCGTAGGTAAGAGGCTCGTCAAGCTCTTTTCTTGAGAGCGTTTGGCCTGAGAAGCCGTCCTTGCGCACAAATCCATACACTTCATTGACAATATGCACAGGCCCCCTTGAGAGCTGCACTCCGCCCCATTGTCCTTCCTCTTCCACTTCAATAATGCTTGCGCGCTTTGTGCGAAGCGCTTGGGTGTAGACAGAATCCTTGTCGCGTATGGGAGTGAGGCGGGCAACGCCTTCGTCCAAATCTATGCCTAGGCTGGCATAGCGCCTGCCGCCTATCAGGTAGATGGCGCCTTCGTACAATTCTCCTATTGCTATTGACTGCTCCCGCTCGCCCAAAAATCTTCCGCTTTCCGCGTCAATAATGCGCACCCGCTGGCCGGCATTTCTTAATGAGAGAGTTCTTGCCTTTTTTGTGCCTTCCGCGCTTGTTACTATTGAATCCCCGAATTTTCTCAACAGGTTTTCATTCATCAGCTCGCGCAGGAGGGGCTGGTCGCCCTCCTGCAAATCTGCCTCATCAAGAGGCCAGTCCCTTGCCGCCGAGAGAAGGTGCCATTTTCTTATGTGAGGATTGTCCGGCTTGGCGTGGCAGGATTCCGGCAGGCCATTGAGATAGGTTTTTGGATTGGAGGCATAGTATTGGTCAAGGGGGTTGGCGCGGGCCACCAATACCGCGTAGGCATCCTGCCCTTTTCTGCCCACCCTCCCTATCCGCTGGCGCAGGCGGGTGATGGTGCCGGGAAAGCCTGCCAATATGGCCATGTCGGCGTCTCCCACGTCCATGCCTAATTCGAGTGCAGATGTGGCTGCGAGAAGGCGGATGCTGCCTGAGTGGAAGGAGGCTTCCAGCTGGCGGCGCTCTTGTGGGGGAAGGCCTGAGCGGTAGACTGCCAAGGGGAGGTCCATGCGGCCTGCCACAAGGCCGAGGCGCTCCACCATGTTGTGCGAATTGCCGAAAATGATTGTTTTTTTGTCCATTGCTTTTGCGATGTGGAGTGCTTGGCTCACTACACTCTCGTCTTTTTCAGATACAACCGCGTGACGGGTTTTTCCCCTTGGCGAGCCGTCGCCCTTGACGAGAGCCAAATGGTTGGGGGGCAGGCCGGTGAGCTTGGAGGCGAATTCTAATGGATTTCCTACCGTGGCTGAGGAGCAGATGAATTGGACATTGGCGCTGGGCTGAGAAGAGCCGGCGGCTTTCGAGGACGCTGGAATGGGAGGGCCGAAAAGGTCTATTTGCTCGTCTGCTTTCAATTTTTTCTTTTTTCCATCTTTTTCTTTTTTGCTTTCTGCTTTCGCTTCCTGCTCTTTCTCAAATTCAATCTTCACCTTCTGAGCTTCCCTCTGCTTTTGCAATACCCTCCTCAGCCTCCACACGACATTGGCCACATGCGAGCCTACGGTGCCTGAATAGGCGTGCATTTCGTCGATTACAACGTATTTGAGGCGGGCGAAGAAGGGAGCCCATATTCTTGGGTAGAGAAGCATGAAATGAAGCATGTCGAAATTGGTTATGATGACGTGGGGAAAGTCCTTTCTGACCTTTTGCCTCTGGCTCTCAATCACGTCGCCGTCATAGACTGCGGAGCGCACGCCCAACAGATTGAATTCCCTTATCCTGTTCCACTGGTCGCGGGAAAGGGCTTTGGTAGGGAAAAGAAGGAGTGAGCACTGGTTTTGCAGCGCTGCCTCCACCACCGGAACCATGTAGCATTCCGTCTTGCCGGCCGCCGTGGGGGCCATGAGCACTATGTCTTTTCCCTCTCTTATTGCATGGATGGCCTGAGCCTGGTGGGAATAGAATTTGGCTATTCCCCGCTCGCGCAGCACTTCGCGCAGGGGCGGGGCTAGCTTGATTTCATCCGCATATTGGGCGGGCCTCGGAGGCTCGACAATCCAGTTTGGGGAGAATGAATCCGGCATTGGGAAAAGAAGGGGGGCGGAAGTTTATAGAAGATGGGGATGGGGGTTTTCCGCTGGATTTCAGGCGGCCTTGCGCGGCCTTACCATCCTGTTGAGCTTCTGGCCAAGGCGGTCGGCGTATTCCTCGTTGTCCTGAATCTGGTCGGCTGCCTTGGCGACGTTGCGGGCGGCCTGCCTCACTTCGGTGGCCATCTTGGCCGTTTCGAACGCTTGGCGGCGCTCGAACTCGGTGACGAACTGCTGCCATTGATTGAGAAGGCCGGCCTTGTCGAGTTCGGATTCGAAGATGACCTTGAAGTTTTTGTCGGTTTTGTATTGGGTGATGACATTTTCAAGAGTGGCTTCTTTTCCAATACTTTTCAGATATTGCTGGATAGGTTGGTTATTGTCGATGAGATTCTTGACATCTCCATTGAATTTATTGTAAGAATACTGCTCTTGAATAGGTTGCTCGATTGTTCTGGGAAGAAAAACAAACATACTTGCACCTTTAGTGGGAGTTTATAGATGAGGTTGGCTCCTCAGTTGGTGTGGAAACCTTGAAAACAGGTTTGTTGAAATTATAAGGGTCGATTTGATATGAAAGGACATATTTGGAGCCAATCTTGAAATCAAAATAAACCAACTTGTCCTTCTCGTCATAAGTTATTTCGACAGTATAATCCTTTCCAAGTTTTTTGGTAGGGAGAATACCGACACCAGATAAATCTGCGTCTATGCCTGCTCCATTTTGATGAGAAGGAGCGAGAAGACCAATCCCTCGCCCGACACAAAAAGCGATGTAACCATTCGGAAGACGAGTATAAACAATCTCTTCAAACTGATATCTCCGATGGAAATCGGTGACTGATTGAGTGCCACTAACTTTAGCTTTCTCTCCAAGTTCTTGATAACTCAACAATTGAAAATTGATTATACCTGTGGAACTAGGCACGAATAGATAGAATGAGGCAATTTTATCGCCGCTGCAATCGAGCCCGAAAGAACCAGGAGTGAAGGAATCCACACCAATGCCTTTTAGCTGAGTAGTAGCATCTACTTGGAAATTTTTATCTGATGGTCCGGCCCCAAAAGTGAATATCGTGCTACCAACAATTGGATAGGCACCAACAGCTGTTGTCATTATCGGCGCATTCGTCGGGTCCGGGCTGACCAGCTCGTTTTTCGTTATGACATTCTTGCTTTTCTCGTCCTGCCCGCCGGCAAAAGCGAATTGTGAAGTGGTGGAAAGCATCGTCAGGCCCATGAGGCCGGCCGTGAAGGCCTTGCGGATGGGGCCTATGCGCTTGGAAGAGGAGTCTGCCTGAACCTTGGGCTGGACTTCATCAGGAGCCTTGGAAGCCGTGACAAAGAGGCTGCGCTCTGGGAGGCGTTTTGGAACTGAATCAGGCGAAATGGGTGTCTTTTTGGGGACTTTGTGCTTGGCAACCTTTTCCACGGCCATGTCCATCACCCTCGATAGACATATGCACAAGGTTAATAATAACCCTTCCGCCGCCGCCCTCTCTGGCCCATCTCCTCCCTAATCCTCTGCTGGTGGTGGAAAGTGTAGCGCCCCCTCAGGCGGCCCAGCTTCTCCCTGTCACTGCGGGAGATGCGGCCCAGCTGGCGGTAGAAGAAGCGCTCGCGCACCATGCGCAGGTAGTAGCGCCAGATGCGGCGGTGGTTCATGCGCCTGGGCCGGCGGCGGCGCCAGCGGGTGTGGCGGTAGCGGAAAGAGCCGCGGATGAAGGATTTGGCCGAAACAAAGCCTGCTGAGCCGGGCGCATTGGATGGGAATGGCGGCTCGCTGAGCGGGGAGGAAAACCGGGTGATGAAGGGGGCCGGGAAAGACTCGCCGGGGCTGGAAGAGGCCTGCTTGGAGGAGATTAAATTATTGGAAGGTTGCCCGGCTGTCTGGGAAGGCTGCCCGGCTGGCAGGGAAGCGGCTTTCTCCTCAATATTTGAGGCCTGAAGCTTCTCGGGCTGGCGGCGCGGGATTGTGGAGGCGGAAGCAGATGCATGCTCGGATGAGAGTATCGTCCGATGGCCGCCGAAAGAGGAAAGAGGCCTCTCTTTTGGCCCTGTTTTCATAAGCTCGCGGGAAGAATCAAGCAGATATTTGCGCATGAGAAGAGCATAGTAGATGGCAAGCGTGCGCTGGACGTAGAGTGGCAGCATTGGCTTTGGGCTGATTCTCATGTCGTTCATTTCCAATCACTCAATCGCTCATCTGGATGAAGGTGAGCGCCTTATCGTCTGCCGCGTCAAGGGTGGCGAAGCCGAAGCGCTCAAGCTGCACAGGGGTGTGGGCCTCAAGCGAGGCGCACGACGGCTCGGCCCAGCCCCACACAATGGGCAGGGATTCGGGGTTGTAGGAGCCGTCTGGCAGCAGCAAATCCCGCGGCATGAGCACGCGCGCTGCCATTTTATGCGATTCGGACGCCCATTGCACCTTGCGCGAGACTTCGCCCTCTTCCGAGACAAATTCGCAAGTCAGGATGGGGCTGGGGGCGGAGCTGCCGTCAGGCTGCAGCACGCTCTCCTCGCGCCTGCCCGTCAGCTTGATGTTGCACCAGTCCTTGAGCCGGAAGGTTTCGCCATCTGCCAGAGCGGACGCATCCGGGCCGGGAATGTAGAGGGGTGAGGAGGCTTCAACGGAGCGCGTGCCCATGGAAGAGTTTTGTGGGTGGTTTTTGAGGGTGAGGATGCGAGAAGGAGCGCCTGAAAGCTCCACTCTGACAGGAGAGGGAACGAAGAAGCGGCGGGGGGCGGAGGCGTCTGCCAATTTGCGGTTGTAGGACAAGAGCTTCTCCCAGCCCGGCTCGCTCTCTACCTTGGAAAGTCCGAAAGACAGGACAAACTGGCGGATGGCTGCGGGTGAGATGGCGCGCCTGCGCAGGGCTGAGAGGGTGGGCAGGCGCGGGTCGTCATAGCCGGAAACTTTTCCTTCCGCTATGAGGGGGGTGATGAGACGCTTTGAAACAGGCGCGCCGGAAATTGAGAGGCGGGAGAAATGGATTAGCTTGGGCGCGCGCATCTCAAGCTCGCGCAGGATTGCGAAATAAAGCTCGTCGCGCAGCTCGTATTCCTTGGAGCGCATGGCATGGGTGATGTTCTCGATGCTGTCTATGATGGGCGCTTCGAAGTCGTAGGAGGGCCAGCACTTGTATTTTTCGCCCTGCCTATAGTGGGGGGCGGTGATGACTCGGAAGAGCGTGGGGTCGCGCATCACGGTGTTCATGGCCTTCATGTCGCCTGCCCAGCGCAGGATTGCCTCCCCCTCGGCAGTTTTGCCTGCCATCATGCGCCTGAAGTCATGCACGTTTTCTTCAGGGAATTTGGCGCGGCAAAGGCATTGCTCGCCCTTCTCCCGCCCCTTCTTCACTTCTTGGGCGGAGCAGGTGCACACATAGGCCTTCTGCTTCAACATTAGCTCGTCGGCGCACTCGTAGAGCTTGTCCATGTAGTCGGAGGTGTAGGTGATTTCGCCCTGCCATGAGGCGCCCACCCATTTCAAATCGGAAACAATGGCGTCTGCGAATTCCTGCTTCTCCTTTTCGGGGTTGGTGTCGTCCATGCGCAGGCGCATGTATCCGCCGGCGGAGCGGGCGCCCTCAAGGCTTAGGAAAACGGCCTTGGCATGCCCGATGTGGGGGTAGCCGGAGGGCTCGGGGGCAAAGCGGGTGACCACGCGGCCCTGAACTGCGCCCGGAAGCTCGATTTTGCGCCCGCCTTCTTCTGGTTCCTCTTTTTTCTCCTCGAAATGATAGGCAGAAAGCTCTTTTGCAAGCTCCTCTTTGTCCAATGCATTCACTCTTGTGCATTCTGTTTCAATGAGCGCGAGCGTGGCTTTCACATCCGTTTTGCATTCGGGATGCTCGGCAAGCACGCGGCCCAGAACCTTGCCTGCGCTGGCTGCGCCGAACTCCTGCGCATTGTGCAGCGTCCATTTGCTGATGGTTTGTGGCAAGTCCATTTGGCTCACATCAGATGTAATGGCCCCTCTCGTTCGCGCCGGGGGAGACGGCGGGCAGGCCGGGCGGGCGGCGGGTGGAGAACATTGCAGCGTCAAACCCGCGAGCATGAATCAGCTCTGCCGAGCGGCCTGTGATTAGGAGGGGCACTTGAGCGAACTGCTCTATGTTTTTGGCGCCTGTGAGAAACATTGCGGTGCGGATTTGCTCGCGCCACTGCTCGGCCAAGCGGGCAGGGTCCGGGGCGACGAAGAACGGATGGGCTGCTCCGGCTAGCTTGGCCCCGATGGCAATGCCCTTGGCTGCGTCAAGGCCTGAGCGCACGCCGCCGGTGCAGATTGTGGGGCCCGCGCTGGCGCACTCGACTAAGGCTGGCACTGACGGCCAGCCCCATTCCTCGAAACCGGGGAGACGGCCTCCTCTTGCATATTCGACTTTGCTCCAAGAGGTGCCGCCCCTGCCCGAGCATTCGATGAATGAAACTCCTGCGTCAAGCAGGGCCTGCGCAATTGGCGCGGTGATGCCTGCGCCGGTTTCCTTTACTATGACGGGAACGGAGAGTTTGTCGCAGACCTTGCCGATTGATTTGAGCACGCCTGCGAAATTCGTGTCTCCTTCCGGCTGGATGGCTTCCTGCAATGGGTTGAGGTGGATGGCGAGCGCATCCGCTTCGATGGAGGAGACAAGCCATTCTATTTTGGAAAGAGGATACTCGGAAAGATTCACCGCGCCGATGTTTCCGATGAGCGGAACGGAGGGGCAGAGGGAGCGGACGGCGTAGTGGGACTTGGTTTTTTCATCCTTAAGCATGGGCCTCTGCGAGCCTAATCCAAGGGCCACTTTTGCCTTTTCTGCAGCTTTTGCCAACTTTTGGTTGATGGCCGCCCCTTTCGGCGTGCCGCCGGTCATGCCGGTGAT
>JAKAME010000019.1 GCA_021813025.1 Microcaldota archaeon | reverse complement strand
TTGGATGGCGCGTCCGTCGGGTCGTCGGCGTAGCGGTAGGCTACGTAGAGGCGGCCTGAGAACGAATCGCCTGCCCTCAGGGTGAGGGGCGTGACGGCGCCGGAGCCGTCCACCGAGGAATAGCACGTGACATAGAGGCGGTTCTGGCTGTTGTCCTCGAAGTTGCCCACGTCCATGGATTCCTGGTAGCCCATAGTGCGCTCAAACTGCGACTCGGTTGGCCACACGCCCACGTCGCCCGGAGGCTGGACGCGCGAGCCGACGCACATGATGCCAGTGACCACTATGGATTGGCTTTGCCTGTTGAGAAGCTGCGCGTGCAGCAGGCTGGCGACCGGCGCGTCTGTGGGGGCCGGCCTGCCGTTGACCATGAGGATGGGCTTGTCGCACAGGAAGCCGGCCTGGTCGAACAGGCACTGCTCTATGGGCTTGGGGAAAATCATCGCCAGCACCGCAATCACGATGACGATGACCAGTATGGCCCAGCCGTAGGTCATCAGGTATTCCATGGCGGATTGTCCTTTTTTCATGCGCGTCATGAGCAATCACCCTCTATGTTTGCGCCCCCTACTGCCCGATATTTTTTAAATCCTTCTAGAACGACCCGCCCATGCTGGAAAGGAAGGTGTCCAGAAGCGAGGATACTATCAGGAAGACTATGAGGCTGGCGATGAGCATGGGCGGGATGTAGCGGATGCCCTCCATGCGGTTGCCCCTGTTGATGACGCCCATCATCAGCGCCGAGCAGATGGCAGTGACTACGGTGGAGACGGTCACGAAGAGCATGAACTGCGAGCTGGTGATGACGGGCGGGTGGGGGGAGATGAAGGAGCTGCCGGTCATGCCGCTGAGCGTGCTGGCGTCGGGCATCTGGGCGAACACGTGCTCGAGGAGCGCGATGAGCTTGGCTGACACCGAGAAAAGGAAGGGCGCGCCAATCGAGGCCGCGAACACGAGGAAAATTATGTACATCAGAAGCGAGGCCGAGATGTCGCGCTTGATTATCTGCATGTTGCGCACGTCTTTCGCGGTGCGCTCGAGGATTTCGGCTATCTGGCCTCCAGACGAGAGGCCCTGCTTGATGAGGGTGACCGTGCGGCGCACGAACTTGGAGTTGAAATGCTCGGAGAGGTGGTCTATGGCCTTGTCGAAAGGCTCGCCTCCGAAGGTGCGCTTGGCCACCACCTGCACCTCTGCCGAGAGGGTGCCGAATTCGGGCTTGGCCGCATACCAGAGCGCCTGGTCGACCGTCATGCCCGCGCGCACGTTGGCTGCCGCGAGAATCAGGAAGTCGGGGAGCACTTCCTCCACCTTGTTGCGCCGCGAATCCGCGGCCATGCGGACCACTATGTAGGCCAGCATTGCGACGAGGGCGAAGGAGCCGATGAAGGCGAGCGCGATGGCGAGGGTGGGGACGAAGGTGGGGGTGGCCACTACGAGCGGGGCGAAGGCTATGAGGCTGAGGCGGTAGAGCGCCTGCTTGAGGGGCACGAGCACGAGGAAGGAGGAGGTGAGCGCCAAGGCCAGCGCGAGGCTGGCCACCACGCAGGCGCCTGCGAACACCTCGGCCGAGATGGAGTAGCCGCCGGCGTGCAGGAAGGCCGCGAGAGAGCGGATGCGCTCGCGGCCGAAGAGCCGGCCCACGAGTTCGAATGACTGGGTGTTGGCCATTTAGCATCAACTCACAAATCAAAGCTGGGCCGCGAGGTTTCCACCACGGTGAGGAACATGAACTGGGTGATGGTCACGAGGGCGAAGATGGCTGCCAGGATGCCGGGGCCGGAGAGCGCGAGGCCCGTGCCTACGAACGAGAGCAGCATTATGAGGAAGGTCACGCCCAGAGAGGGCATGATGACCCCGAAAATCATGTAGAACATGACAAGAGGGTTGAGCTTCTGCCCATAGGCCTTGAGCTGGATGATTTGCTCCTGCGACACCTGGTCGAGCACCGATTCGAGCGAGTCGGCGACGTCGGAGCCTGAGGAGAGGGAGTTGGCCATCTGCAAAATCACGCGCCTGCCGTAGTTGGAGGGGCAGTGCTCGGCGACGTCGTGCAGGGCCGCGGCCATGGGCACGCCCAAGGTGACTTTTTCCACTATCTTGTTGAACTCTCGGCTCACCTCGCCGTAGTCGCGGGTGACGCCCAGCATGGCGTCGAAGAGCATGACGCCGGAGCGAAGCTCGATGAGAAGGTGGCGGCCAGCGAACACGAGCTCCTGGTCGATTTTGCGCCCGCGGCGCTTGGACACCACGCGCGGCTGCATGAGGAAGTACTGCAGGGAGAGGAAGACGAAGACGGGCACGCCCGCAACGGCGAGAATCACGAATGCCAGCGCGTCTATGGAGACCTGCGTGAGCGCGGCGAGCAGAAGGATTTCGAGGATTAGGGCGATTGGGATTGCGCTCATGAAGCAGCGCTCCACGAACTGCGGCGGGCTGAGCGGCATCTCGGCCATGTCCAGCTCCTTCTTGAGCGCGGGCCGCGAGGAGGCTATGCCGTAGAACAGGTTGTGCAGCGGGTCGGAGGCTGCCGGCTGGACGGGCGCCCTCAGCGGCGTGCTGACCATGGGCTGCGGGGCCTGGTCGACGGGTGGTTTGGATGAGGCCATGGAAATCCCGGTTTATTTCTTGAACTTCCCCTTAAGTTCTTTATTAAGGTTCGCGAAGGCCGCGTTCTGGTCGCCTGTGGGTGCGGAAGCCGGGCCGCCCTCGCCGCTGTCCTCGCCCATCTTGGCCTTCACCCGCGCTCGGAATTCCTCTATGGTCATGCCGCCCACGCTGTATATTTCATAGAGCCATGGGTGGGTGCGGCGCGCGTAGGAGAAATACACCTCGTCCGTCAGCGCGGATTCCGACTGGTCCTGCGAGAGCAGGGCGGCGGCCTTGGAGGAGGTGCCTGACTCGACTGAAGGCGGAGAGGGCGGGCTGCCTGATGCGGAAGGGGGCGGCGTTGGGGGCTGGCCGGCGGGAGCGGAGGGAGGGGATGGAGGACGGCCTGATGCGGATGGAGGCGCTGGAGCGCGCATTGACGATGGCAGGTAAGAAGCTGCCGAAGGCATCTGCGGGATTGGGGAGATGGAAGGCGCGGAAGGCCTTGGTGGAGGGAGCGGAGCCGCAGACTGGACCGGACGGGGAGCGGATGGGGCGGGAGCCGGATACGGAGCTGCGGGGGCAGAAGGCGGAGCGCGGGAAGACGGGAATTGCGGGGCATATGTCGGATATTCTGGCGCGCGCGCAGGCTGCGCGGAAGGAGATGGCGCGCCCTCGGCGCGGCGGGTAGGGAACACGCGCTCGCCAACGCGCGTGGAGGAAACCTGGGGCTGCGGCGCGAGGCCTTCGCGCGCCGACTGGCCCAGCTCGGCAGCCGCGGCTGCAAGCTCCTGCAGAGGGGCGGCAGGAGCAGATGGACGGAAAAGAGGAGCGGAAGGCGGGGGCGGGGCGGATGGAGCGGGAGGCGCATATGCAGGCGCTGATGGAGCCGGCTCGGCTGAAGCTGAAGGGCGGGAAGGAGGCCCGCGAATGAGCGGTGAAATTGTCGGCTGGCGTCTTGAGGCCGGCTCGCGCGCAGGCATTGTTGGAGGAGGCTTGCCTTCGTCAGAGCCCTCGCCCTCTTCCGGGCCTTCGCCCCCCTCTTCGCCTGAGCCGCCAGCAGCGGATGGCGGAATTGTCATGGGCGCGCTTTTTGCCTGGGAAGCCGGCGCGGCGGCTGCCGCCCCCTTTGCGCGGGAGGATGGGCGCGAAGAAACGGGTTTTGCCTCGATTGGAGAGATGGGAGAAATTGACGCAGATTGTTTTGCGGCTGGCGGGGCAGTGGATGGAGCGGCGGCTGGCGGCGGAGCGCGGGCGGATGTTTTTGCGGTTTTCCCCTTTTTGCGGCCGGAAGGAACTGCGCGGGCGCGCGGGGCCGCTGCGGGAGCTTCCGCCTGCTCCTCTGGCGGGGCTTCGGGCGGCGCGCGGCCGGCCGCAATCAGGGCGCGCAAAGAGGTGAGGCGCGCCGATGTTGAGCTTGGAGTGGATGGTTCGGAAATTTTTGGTGCTGGGCTTGTAGGAGGGGCCGATGTCATGCCGGGGAAAAGCGGCCGTATGAGCGGCGCGCCGGGAGAGGGAGCGGATGGGATGGCTAAAGAAGGGGCGGAAGGAATTGAAGCGGCTTGGGGAGGCGCTGAAGGAGCGGGAGCAGAAGGAATGGGAAGTTTTGGAGGGGGAGATGGCGGCTTTTCTTCAGGGCCTTCTTCCTCCTCAGGGCCTTCGCCGCCTTCTTCATCGGTGCCGCCGGGCTCTGACGGAGGGGCGGACGGGCGCATGAGAGCGGAAATGGCCGGGGGAAGCGGGCGCGAAGATTGAGCTGAAGGCATGGATGGCGCGGAAGCTGGCGGGCGCGGCGCCAATGCTGCGGGAGGCGGAGGAGGCGGCGGACGCATTGCAGAAGAAGCGGCAGGTGGAACGGATGGCGGGGGCGGACTGGCTGCCGGCGCAGCGGCGGGAGGCGGAAGGGGAATGGATGGCGCGCGCCCGGAAAGGGAAGGCATGGATTCTGATGGAGAAGCTTCGGTGCCGCCGCTTTCGGGCCGGCCTGCGGCTGAAGCGGCCGGCAGAGCTTCGGGCTTGGCTGCCTCATCGCCCCGCTGGGAGATGGAATCCCCAAGGCCGGGGGCCTTGAGGCCAGCAGGATGCCTGCCAAACATTGAGCCGAGTTTTCCAAAAAAGCCCTCTGGCGGGGGAGAAGACGGAAGCGCTGGAATGGATGCTGCTGATGGCGGGACCGGCTCGCCGGCTGCGGATGGCGCGGCGGAGGCGGCCGTTGATGGCGGGGGGAGAGGCGGGCGGGCGGATGGGGATGGATGCATCTGCCGGCCGCCCGTTGTTGATGAAGGCGGCGCAGGAACCGGAGGAGCCGGGGCAGCAGAAACCAAAGCTGCGCTTGGGCGCTTGCCGAAAAGTGAGCTGACGCTGAAATGGGAGCTGGCGAGCGAGCCTGTCGCGCCGGGCTTTGCGGAAGGAGCTCCGGGGCGGGTTGCGCCGGAAACTCGGGAGGCGCCCGCGCCGGAAGCTGCGCCTGCGCGGGCCGGGCCGGGCCTGCCTGCGCCCGAAGCAGGGCCGGAGCCCGAAGCAGCGCCCGAAGCTGAAGAAGTTTCTTCGTAGCTTTCGCTTCCCTCAATTGGCTCCTTGCCGAACTGGGAAAGCTGCTGCTCTATTTCGGACGCTGGCGCTGGGCCGCCCATGCGCAGGTTTGGCAGGCGGATGTGAATCAGCCCCGCGCCCGGAGTGGAGCCGGAAATGTCCAGCGCGCGCGCCTGCGCCTGCGCCTCGAAGAAAGTGGTCTCGTCCAGAAGCTCGTCTGCCTTGAGAAGGGCAAGCTCGTCCTCGTCATCAAGCGCGAGGGGCGCGCCCGGAGGCGGGAGGGCCGCGCCCTCGAGCATCCGCGCCTCGTTCACAAGCTGGAGGAAGGAGGGATAGGCTGTGTCCGAATCTGCAGGCGGCGGGCTGGAAGACGCGGAGCCGCGCGGGCGGGCGGACGAGCCCCATCGGGAGGGGGAGCCCGCGCCCCGCTCAGATGACGGCGAGGTCGCCATGAGCGCTCAGACCCCGAATACCCAGTTCGAGTTCTTGTCCGCCGCGTCGAGAACCTCCTGCGGGTTCATGTAGTAATGCGACACGATGGCGCCCACCGCGTTGATTTCGCGGTATTTCTTCTTGGTCATCCATGAGATGACCTTGGACTTGTCTGCCACGTCCTGCTCGATTTCCTTCGGGGTGAGGCCGGAGTAGAGGCCGATGGTGGAGGCCAGCGTGGTCATCTTGCCCACCTCGGCCATCTTGTCGCTCTTGAGGTCCCAGCGGTAGAGCACGTTGGGGTCGCCCCCTTTCTGGATTTCGGCGAACTCGAGCGTGCGGCGGATGTTGAGGCGGCGGTGGCGGAACTGCACCACTATGCCGGCCAGCGCGTCCATCACCTCGTGCGGCATGTCGATTGGCGGCGTGGTGAGGCGGGTGATTGTCTCTGCCGCGTTGTCGGCGTGCAGGGTGGCGTAGATGGAGTGGCCGGTGTGCATGGCTTCGAAAAGGATTTCGGCCTCGCGCTGCTTGCGGACCTCGCCCACTATTATGCGGTCTGGGCGCATACGAAGGGAGTTCACAAGCAAGTCAAGCATGGTGATTTCTCCCTTGCCTTCCGCGTTCGGCTCGCGGGTGGTGAGAGGCACCCATTGAAGGAATGAGGGCAGCGTCAGCTCGCGGGTGTCCTCGATTGAAATCACGCGCTGGTTTGCCGGAATGAGGCAGGAGATGGCGTTGAGGAAAGAGGTTTTTCCCGAGCCTGTGCCTCCTGACACGAGGAGAGACAATTCGTTCTGGATGGAGAGCCAGATGAGGCCGGCCACTTGCGGGGAGATGCAGTTGAGCTCCACAAGGTATGGAAGAGTCCACGGATTCTTTGAAAACTTGCGGATGGTGAGGGTGTTGCCGAAATTGCTCACAGGATAGAGGGTGGCGTTCACGCGCTCGCCCGTGGGCAGGTGGGCGTCCATGAGCGGGTTGAGCACGTTGATTTGCTTTCCCACGCGCCGGCCAATCATGGCGGCGTAGTCGTAGATGGCCTCCTCCGAGCTTACCACCACGTTGGTCTTGCACCAGCCGTATTTCTTGTGGTAAATCCACACCGGGTCGCGGCTGGAGTTGATGACTATTTCCTCCAGCTTCTCGTCGTGCAGCGGGGCTTCCAAATCGCCGAGGCCCAAGCTGTTCTGAATCAGATACGCGATGAGCACCTTCTTGTCCGCCTCCGAGAGGGTGGGGAAGTGCTTGGTGAGCAGGATTTGCGCGCGCTCCTCGAACTTGGTGCGCACCGCGTCGCGCTTGCGCACGTCCATGATGTCCATCAAATCGAGCTTTACGGTGGTGATTAGCTCGCCGCGCAGGGTGTTGAGCACAAGGCGCGTGCCCTCGGAGAGGCCGCGCACCGACAGCTCGTAGTGAAGCACGAAGTCGTCGGGGTAGTACATCACCCGCGACATGACCTTGATGTTCTCGTTGTCGAAAAGATAGGACTCGATTTCCTTTCCGCCCGAGTGCGCGCCAAATGAGCCGGGCAGGATGTCCGTCGTTGGCTTGGGACCGCTTTCCTTTGATGCTGCATCCGCCATGCGAAACCCCTCCTAAATACACTTATGCCTCTCGGTAAATGCTTTTAATGCCTTTTCTTGCCGCCCGCATGCCGCTTTCCCCCGCCTTTTCCTGCCCGGAAGGCGCTGGCTGCTGCGGCCGGGGCGGGGCGCGCGGCCGAAGCCTGCGCGCGGGAGGCTTTCCTCCCCTGCGCGGATGCCGCTCTTCCCCCTTTCTTTCCCCTTCCCCCAAGCTTGGGGCCTGACATTGCCGGCCTGGCTTCGGCTGCAGGCTGCGAGGTTCGCTCTGCCTGCAGCAGTATGGATGCCAGCTCGTAGAGCAGGATGGAGCGCGTCTCGTCCTCCTGGTTGAGCACAATCGACCAGCGCCCGCCGCCCTCCTCGGAAGGGGCGGAGAAGAACGCGTTGAGGGCTGCGCGCACCTTGAGGTAGCGGGCCAGCTGCGCCTGCAGGCGGGGGCGGTTGAGCACGAGCTTGGAATAATGCTCGGCGGCGGAAGCGCGCAGGGCGCTTGAGGCCGAGCCGTCGTGCAGTATGCGGTCGAAGAAGGCCGCGCGCATGGCCCACACCGCCTCGCGCGCAGGGTCGGAGAGGCGGGAGACGAAGCGCACGTAGTCTGGAGAGGGGTCTCCCGTGCCTGCCTTGTAGGAGCGCTGCAGGGCGAGGCGCGAGAGGCGGTAGTAGAGAAGGGGCCGCACGTCCGGCCTCTCGATGAGGATTTGCTGGTATATGGCCTGCGCCTTCTGCGCAACGGCGGGCTGGCTCGCAGGGTCGGTCGCCAGCATCAGCGACTGCAGCGCCTTTGTGAGGTTGATGCAAAGCTCGATTGTGAGGCGCTGCTCAGGGCTTGCGTTCTGCAAGAGGGAGAGGAATTCCGCCTCTGCAGCCGGGGCTGACGGGTCGCCGGACGGCAGGCTGCGCATGCGCCAGTAGAGAGCCTCGGCGCGCAGGGCGAAGACGAACTTCTCCTGCTCGAGGCTGGCTGACGACCACCACGATTCCATCTCCGCCAGAGAAGGCGTGGTGCGCACAAGCTCGGAGCGGTAGGCCTCGGCCCACTCTGCAGGCTCGACGGGGCTGGGCGGGGCCTGCGGGGCAGCGGGGGGGGCGGGCGGAATAATCTGCCCTGCATGGGCGAGGGCGTCCTCCTCGTCCTCCCGGCTGGGGACTGAAGAGAACGAGACTGCCGGCGAGCCTGATGCGAGCGGCGCGCGTTTGGACGGGAGCAGCGCGCCGGTTTCCGGCAGGACGAGGCGGGGCTCGGGCTCCGGCGGCGCGCGCATGGGAACCTGCTGCTCCACCACGCGGATGGAGGGAGGCGGGGGGCGGGCGGCCGCCTTGACGGCTGATGGAGGGGGCGCGGCCGGCTTCTGCTCCGCAACAGGCTTGGCAAAAAAAGGCCTTTGCGCGGATTTTGCAATGATGGCCATTTTTTCCGCGGCTGGAGGTTTGGATGGGGCGGCGGATATTTTTTCCGCAGGAGGATGGAATGAGACTGGTTCAGGCTCGGAAAGAATCAGGCGGGGCTCGGGCTCTGCGGATGGAGGCGCAACATGCGCCGGGGCGGCAGAAGGCTTGGAGAAAGGCGCTGGCGCGGATGCGGGCTTTTGCGCTGGCTGGACAGATGGTTTGGAGACTGGCGCCGGCTTCGATGGAGCGGGTGATATTTTTTCCGCGCGCGGCACTGGCCCGGCTGCGGGCGCATGGACAGATGGTTTTGACGGCACGCGGGAGGCCGGAAGCCCGGCAGGCAGGCGGCTGGCCGGCTCTTCCAGCGAAAGGCTGAGGACGGCCGGCTCGTCAAGCGACAGATGGACTTCGCCGGAGGGCGGCTGAGCTTCTGCGTGCGGTTTCGGCCTTTCTGCTGCAGGCATCGGCTTGGCTGCCGGGGGAATGACGGATGGCTTTTGCTTTGCTTCAGCGGGGGCAATCGGTTTCTGCTGGGCTTGTGCAGGAGCGGGCTGGCGGGGCGGCGCTGATTTGAACACGATTTTCGGCAGGACTATGGAGGGTATGCTCGGCAGGGTGAATTCCAGAACAGGCTGCGCTGCCGCAGGCTTGGAAACAGGTTTGGGCGCAACTGGTTTCGCAATAGCAACAGGCTTTGGCTGCACAACTGGTTTCGCAATGGCAACAGGCTCGGGCGGAACCGGTTTCGGAACTTGGATTTGCTTTGGCTGCGCAACAGGTTTCGCAATGGCAACAGGTTTTGGCTGCGCAACAGGTTTCGCAATGGCAACAGGTTTTGGCTGCGCAACAGGTTTCGCAATGGCAACAGGTTTTGGCTGCGCAACAGGCTTGGCGACTTCCCTGATTTCGGCAACAGGTTGGGGCTTGTGAACAGGCTTGAATTCGATTTCTTTCGGAAGCTTGATTGGCGCGGGCGGAGCTGCTTCCGGCATTTTGGGAACGGCTTTTGCGATTTGGACCGGCTTTGGAGGAATGATTGCAGAAATCTCGGCAGGCTTTGGCGGCACGATTGGCCGGACAACCGGCATGACAGGCTTGGCTACTTCGGTGATTTCATCAGGGAGCCGGGGCTTCGGGGCAGGCTTGAAGGAAACTTCCTTCTGAACCTGTAGGGGAGCGGGCGGAAGCGGTTTGTGGATTTGGACTGGCTTTGGCGGGATGACTTGCGGAATCTCGGCAGGCTTTGGAGGAATTGCCTTCGGAATTCCTGCAGATTTTGGAGGGGCGGGTTTTGCGGCCTTGGCCGGCTTTGGAGGGATGGTTTCGGGCAAGCGGAGAACCGGCGCGGGAATCTCGACAGGTTTTGGCAAAATGGTTTTCGGCATCCCGGCAGGCTTGACAGGCGCGCCGTGCCCTGCGACATAGACGGACGGCGCGCTGGGCCTGAAAGCAAGAAATGGCTTGGGCGGCGCGACAGGCCTGATGTCAGGCTCAGCCTCGCCCTCCTCGGCAGAAACTGCAGGCTTGGCCAGGGAGGGAATGAATGGCGGCTCCTGCTTTCTTGGAGCAGGCTTTGGCGTGACTGTTGGCTTGGAAACAGTTTCAAGGGAAGGCCCTGACGGCTTGCCGACAGGCGCGATGAATGGCTCTGGCCCTGCTCTGAGAACGGCCGCAGGCTCGGAGGGCGACACCAGCACCACCGGCTTTGGCGGCACGCTGGGCTTGGAAATTGCGGCGGGCTTGGGAGGAGCGGCTGCAGCCGCTGGCTTGGCCGGAGGCTGGGCGGGCTTGGAAACAGCCTGCGGCATTGGGGAAACAGGCTTTGAAATCTGCGCGGGCTTGGAGGGAGCGGACGGGGCTGCTCCAAAAGACGGGGCAGGAAGCGGACGGGCTGCGCGCGAGACCACCACCACGGTGGCGGCCGGAGATGACGGCTTGCTGGCTATGAGCCTGACAGGGCTTTCTGGCGCCGGCTGCGCGGCAGCCTGCTGCTCGATTGGCGGCCGCGCGGAAGGCCGGGCGAGCGGCGAGAAGGCGGGAGCGCGGCGCATGGTGAGCGAGGATGGCTTGAGCGGGGCGAACGCTGGCGCGCGCGGCATTGAAGGCGCCGATGGTTTGGAAACAGAAATTGATTCTGCGGACGGAGGCAGGAAAGCCGGCAGTTTCGGGGGCGGAGGGGAAGGCGCTGAAGAATCGCGGCCTGACGGAGGCGGGGGCGGCGGTGCTGGAGGCGCGGAAGACGGGCGGCCTGACGGAGGCGGCGGGGCTGAAAATGCGCGGGCGGATGGAGTTGAAGGCGCTGCCCGGCCGGACGGGGCTGAAGGCGGAGAGGGCGGCGGAGAAAAGGAAACCGCGCGGGCAGGGGGCAGAGGGGGCTTGGACATTTGGGACGGGGGCATGAAAGCCGCGCGGCTTGGCTGAACTGAAGGCTTTGATGTGGGCGGTGAAGCCGGAATGGACGGCTTGGAGATTCGCGCGTCCGAGGATTGGAGGGAGGAGGGGAATTGGGAGGATGGATGGGGAGAGGCGGAAGGCTTGGCAGGCTCGCCCAAAACAGGGCGGCCGGAAGGCGGAGGGGCGAGCGATTCGAGAACCATTGTCGCGAACGGGGCGGATGGCGAAAGAGGTTTGGATTCGGCCGGGAGCTTGGATGGGGCGGATGGGGAAACTGCGGAAGAACGCTTGGACTTCTTGTCTGATGGCTCGGGACCTGCTGCCTCGCGCGCCATCTTGGCGATTTGCGCCATCTGCTGGGCTGCGGAGATGGCTGATGAGGGCAGGCGCGCCGTGCCCGAGGCCATCGCCAAGTCATGCGAGCTTGAAACCTGCTTCAGGGGCTTTGGCTTGGCCGGGGCTGATGGCTTGGAAACGGGCTTGGCGCCAGTGCCGCCCTTCTTTTTGATGATTGGAGAGAATGGAGGATGCACAAGGGCGGCGGATTCGTGCTCGTGCATGGAGACGGCCGGCACTGGAGCTTCGGCAGCCTTGGCCGGCGCAGGAAGGGGGGGATGGCCTATTGGCTTGAGAAGCTCGTGCAGCATTACATTCTCTGCCCGCCCTTGGACGGATGGCGGCGCAGGATGGGAAGCGGCCTCTGTGGAGGGCGCGGATGCGGAGGAGGAATTAGCTTTAGGTTTACCCCGACGGCCCATAGATTGACCCCGGCCAACAACGATGAGCAGCTTAAAAAGGGATAGCCAGATGGCCGAGGATAAGGCCGGGATAGCGATTCTATAATAACTTCAGGCGCGCCAAAAAGGATTCGGCAGATGATGTTAGACCCATATCCCCTTTTCTTTTCGCGAAAAGAAAAGGGGCTGAGGGTTTCACCCCCAAAAGAAAAGGCCGTGGCAACGACTATAAGGCCCAGCCGTTCAAATTCATACGGCAGATGATGTTAGAGTGTGATCGCGGACAGGCCGTCATTCGCGGCCTGGATGAGGAGCGACGGACGGACTGATGCCTTTTCTAAATTCAGGGAGAGAGCTGAAGAATAAATAGACTGCTCCCAGAGATACACCCGGTCTATGCGGCAAGCGAAGGTTTATATACATTAAACCACCAATTATAACTGGTGTTTGTCTGTGTCCAAGATTCCGAACGCATTCCTACATCCTATTCAATATCTCAAGACCCCTAGAGCCGAATGGCTTCTCGCAAAAGCGAAAGCCTACGAATCCACACAACATTACAAAAAGGCGGCGCAGAACTACGGGAAATTCCTGACGCTCAAGGCGAATCCCGACATCTTGGAGGCGAAAATCCAGATGGATCTGGCCTGCGGGAATTTCAAGGCCTTGAGTAAAGCGTTCGAACTCCATCCCGAAATCTTCCAGAAGTTGGAGTCTGAAAAACGCATCACCCCCAAGCATTGCATCGAACTCGGCAAGGTGTCGTTCAGACAGAATGGATTCGATGCCGCCATCGCTTGGTTTGGCAAAGCATTGGATCGCAGTTCTTCCCTCGAAGAGAAAGTCGATGCCAGATTACACCTGCTTCTCGCCTTCACAGAACAGAAGGAATACAGCAAAGCCTTGGGCGAATTCTACGTCGCAGAGAAGCTGCTTAAGGAGAAGGATATCGCGTCTCGGCGAACGCTGCTCCTTTATATCGACGTCAACCGGGCAATCCATGAATGCCTAGATAACCTGAAGGAAAAATTGCCTAGGTTCTATCATAAAGAGTACTATCTGGATCGGGATGCGAATGATATAATGATCCATCCGATCATCCATGATTACACCTATTTCGGCCCCAATCATCTGATGAGCGATTTGTACTCCTTCAGTCTCCATACTGGTTTTGATTGGAGCGAACGCATCCGCAACTAATGCCTGACCGACTATTCAGTCGGCTTGCCGTCGTATTCCTCGGGCTTGGCCAGCGCATCAGATTTGGTGTGCCTGATTGTCTTGTCAATGTGCTCTGGCGGGGAATAGATGGTGTAGAATTTGAGAGCCGCTCTTTTCGAAGTGTTTATCACATTGTGGAGCGCGCCGGCAGGCACGATGACGGCAGTGCCGTCCTTCACAACATGCTTCACATGGTTGATGACCACCATGCCCTCCCCTTTCTCAAAGCGGAAGAACTGGTCGCGGTCGTGATGAACCTCCTCGCCGATTTCCTCCCCAGCCTTGAGGCTCATCAAAACCAGCTGGCTGAACCGGGCAGTGTAGAGCACGCGCCTGAAATCAGAGTTCTTGAGCGTCTGCTCCTCCAGCCGCACGACGAATCCTTTCTTGGGCATCACAATCACCTGCTCTGCTCGCTCACTTCATGTGCACTGCCATCAGCACGCCGGCCGCGGCAGCGACAAGGGCGGCCGCAAGGAATGTGGGGCCTGAGCCGAAGGCTGCCCACGAAGCGCCTGCAAGCACGCTGGCCGGCAGATACACGGCCCCCACCGCGCTTGAGTATGCGCCAAGGGCCATGCCGCGCGTCTTCTCATTGCTCAAATCCGCCAGATACGCTTTGTTCACCGACTCGTCGGCAGCCACGAATATTCCGTAAAGCGCGAAGAGCAGGGCAAGCTGCCACAGGGCCGAGACATAGACAAAGCCGGCCAGCACGAGCGCGTAGAGGAAGAAGGAGGCGGCAATGACGGGCTTGCGCCCGATTTTGTCAGACCACTGCCCGATGGGAGTCGAGGCGAGCGCGTAGACTATGTTGTAGAGGATGTAGACCAGCAAAATGTTCTCCACCCCTACGCCGGCCTCGCCCGCGCGCACTATGAGGAGGGCGAAGCTGAAGTAGGAGAGGGAGAAGAGGCAGGAAATCAGCAGAAAGCGCTTGTAGCGCGGGGAGAGCTGGCGCAGCGAATCCCAAAAGCGGGGACGGGAGGAGCGGGAAGAATTTTTCTCCATCCGGGCCGGCTCTTTTTCTTTTTTCGGCTCTTTCACGAAAAAGAAGATGACGGCAATGACAAGGAAGGCGGGTATTGCGGCAGCGAGGAATACGGTGCGGTAGGCCTCGGACGTGCCGCCCATCATGGAAAGGATGAGCCATGCGAGCGCCGGGCCCACGACTGCGCCCATGGTGTCCATGGCGCGGTGCAGGCCGAAGGCCTTGCCGCGCGCGGATGGCGCGCATGAGGCCGCGATGAGCGCGTCGCGCGGCGGGGTGCGCACGCTCTTGCCTATTCGGTCGGCTGCGCGGCAGATGAAGATGAGGGGCCACGTGGTGGAAAGGGCGATGCCGAACTTGGAGAGCGAGGAGACGGAGTAGCCGGCTATTACGAAGTCCTTGCGCCCTCCCCGCAGGTCGGACCAGTAGCCGACGAGTATGTCGAGCAGGCTGGAGGCCGAGTCGGCCACGCCCTCAATCAGGCCCACAATCGCGGTGCCCACGCCGAGGACGGAGGTGAGGAAGAGCGGCAGGATTGGGAATATCATCTCGGAGGAGACGTCGTTGAGGAAGCTGGCTATCCCCAGAAAAATGACGTTGGATTGGATTCCCTGCAGCAGACCCCGGCCCATAGATTCACAGTCTGGATGGGCGCAGCGCAGGATTATCAATCTTGGCTTTCTGGCCCTTTGGGGGCTTGGCGGATGAACGAGATACTCTCTGTGTGGGGCGACAAGAGGCAGTGGCGAATCATCCTGCTTACTGCCCTTGCGTATGCCGTCCTGCTGGTGCCCCTCAAGCCATTTGCCATAGTGCCCGGATACACCGAGCTGAGGCTGGCCAGCTTCGTTCCGGTGCTGTTCGGCGTGCTGTTCGGCCCCGCGGCCGCGTGGGGAGCGGCGTTCGGGAACCTGGGCGCGGACTTCTTCGGCACGCTGGGCCCGGGCAGCCTGTTCGGATTCATTGCGAATTTCCTTTTCGCCTACGTGCCATACAAGGTGTGGGAGCTTCTGCGCGAGCCGGGCAAGGAGCGCATCAACGCGCGGCAGGTCGGGCATTTCGTGCTGGCCGCGCTGGCGGGCAGCGCGGTGTGCGGCCTTGTCATCGGCGCGGGGCTGTTCATGCTGGGTTTGCAGGATTTCCAGAACGCGATGTTTATGGTGATGATTATCACCCTCAACAACGCCGTTGTTTCGGTGCTTCTTGGCTCGGCCGGCCTGCTGCTGCTGCGCGAGCCTGCGCGCAGGGCCGGCCTGCTCTATGACGAGCGGGCGGGCGCTTCGGAATGAGGAGATGGCCCATGCGAGTATTGGCCATGGATTTGGGAGCCAGCAAGATGCAGTACGGATTATGGCAGAGCGGGCGCTGGAGCGGAATGGGGCAGACGGAAATCAAGCACAGCACAGATGCAAAAGCATTGCTCAAAATAATTTATGGATTGGCGGATGCGAGCAAGGCCGATTGCATCTGCCTTTCGGTTCCCGGTTTTGTGGTGGATGGAAAGCTGGCCAATATGCCGAATCTTGCGCGCGTGGATGGAAAGCGATTCGTGGGCGGCCTTCACAAACTCGGCACCAAATTCTTTGTTGAAAACGACGTCAAGTGCATGGCTCTGGCGGAATGGGTTGCGCGCGGAGGGAAGGCTGATGACGATTTCCTGCTGGTGGCGCCCGGCAGCGGAATCGGGGGCGCGATTGTGAGGGAAGGCAGGCTCGCGCGCGGGGCGCACAACGTGGCCGGAGAAGTTGGGCATCTGAAAGTTTGTGACGGCAAGGGCGGCTGGGTTGATTGGGAAACGGGCTGCTCTGGTTTTGGGATTGAGAGAAAGTTCGCAAGAAAAGGATGGGACGCGAAAAAAATACTGCACTCACGCAACCCGAGCGCGCGCAAGATGGCTGCCGCTGCGGCCGGCTGCTTCGGCGCAGGCTTGGCTGGCCTTGCCAACGCTCTGGACCCGGAAGAAATACTTGTGGCAGGCTCGGTGGGGAGAGCATACATGAGGAATGCAAAGCTCCGCCGGGCGGTGCTGGCTGCCTATGCTCAAAACGCGATTTTGCCTGTGAAAAAAACGCCTGTGCGCTGCGTGTCGCTGCCATATCCCGCCCTGACTGGCGCGGCCCTGCTGGGGCAGGGGAAAAAGAATGCGAAGACAAGGCGCTTTCTGTCCTAGCTTCTTGCCCTAACTTTCAGAAAGAATTCTTCGTGTCTCCTTCTTGTAGGCCTCCACCGCCGGCTGGTCGAAGGCGTTGACGTTCATCAGCTTGGCGAGGAGCATCATTTCCACCATTTCCATCTGCATGAGCGCGCCGATGGAGAATTCCGACAAGTCCGCCAGCCGCACCTGCGCATATGGGATTGACTGGGCGCGATAGGCTGCCTGCACCCCGCCGGAGATTGCTTCCATGAGCTGGGAGAGCCGCTTGCCGCCCGCGTGCGGCACAAGCGCTTCAAGCGGGGCGGAAACCGGCACGCGCGGGTCTGGGGAGGGCGAGTCCACGGTAACGAAGCGGAAGAACTTGTCGCGCGGCCCGCCCAAATAGAGCTGTGCCATGGAATGCAAATCGGTCGAGCCGATTGAGACGGTTGGCGTGATGCCTGCATGCACCTGCCTGCCGCCCAAATCCTGCGCCTTGCCCACGCTCTCGCCCATGAGCTGGCAGTACCACAGGCCCAAGCCCTGCAGCGAATTGGAGAACAGGAAATGGTTGTGAATGGGCCTGCCGGCCTTTGCATGCGCATGAAGCAACATGGCCATCTGCGCCGCGGGATTTGAATGGAGAGGCTGGGAGAGGCACTGCTCGCGCATGAATTTGGCGCCAGCCAGCAGGGCCTTCACGTCCACGCCGGCCAGCGCGAGGGGGAAGAGGCCCACGTTGGAAAAGACGGAGTAGCGGCCGCCAACATTGGGCGGGACGGGCAGGCGCGCGAAACCGCGCCCGCCAGCCTGCTTCCACAGCTTCGAGTTCTCGTCAGTTGTGATGACTACAGAAAGCGGCGGCTTTGATTTCTTGCGGCCCTTCTTCAGGGCAGCCGCTCCGCCCAGCGAATGCAGCAAAAGCTCGAAATTGGCCGCAGTCTCAAGCGTTGTGCCGGATTTTGATATTACGTTGAGCACCACGCGCCCGCCGGAGGAGAGGTGGGAGCGCGCGAGGCGCGAGAGGGCGTCCACGGACGGGCCGTCCACCGTGTCGGCGAATACGATTTGGCGTTTGGGCTGCAGCAGGTTGTGGTGCATGCCCAGAACAGCCTCGCTGACAGCCAGCGCGCCAAGATTGGAGCCGCCGATGCCTACAACAATGGTCAGCGAGGCTGGGCCGGTTGATTTGGCAAGAGCAAGCGACTGGCGCAGGAATTTGTCTTCAGATGGGAGAAGAAGGGAGCAGGCTGGGTGGTTCCAGTTCTTGCGCGCCACCGCCTTTTGCAGCTCTGAGAGATAGGAGGGAAGCGAGGAATAGGGCGCCTGGCCTGCGAGGGAGGCAGGGGCGAAGCCTGCGGCCGAAACGTCGAGAGCGAGCGGCTGGCGGGGCATGGGAACTACCTCGTGCAGGAGCAGGAAGGAGAGGATTAAATAATGGAGTCCCCGACTCGCAAGCCTCTTAAAATCTCGCGCTCCCCATAGGCATGAAAGGAAATGACTAGTGGGAGCGGGAAAGGGGAGCGCATGCGCGAGATGGACGTCTGCTGGGATATTTTGCCGAAGGTCAGCCGCAGCTTTGCCCTCGCAATCCGCCTGCTCCCAAGGCCGCTTTCCGGGCAGACCATGCTGGCCTATCTCATTTACCGCCTCATAGACACTGTCGAGGACTCGCACGCCCCGCTGGCGCTCAAGCGCAGGCTGTTCGCTTCTCTCTTGGGCGCTCTGGCGCGCGAGAGTGGCGATGGGGCCGAAAGCCTGCGCGTCAGGGAGCTCATGCTCTCCAAAATAGACTGCACATACGAGCGCGAGCTGATTGAGCGCCTGCCAGAAGTGGCTGCAGCGTTTTACGCCCAGCCCCCGGAAGTCCGGGCCGTCACCCTGCGCTGGGGCCGCGAGATGGCGAGAGGAATGCTGAGCTTCCAGCGCAGGCCCATACGCACATTCGCGGACCAGAGCAAGTACGCCCATTACGTTGCCGGCGTGGTCGGATACATGTTCAACGATTTGCTTTACTTAAACCGCATAATCTCAAAGGAGCTGCGGGACCAGCTGCGCGGGCGCGCGCGGCGCTTCGGCCTCGCCCTGCAGAAGGTCAACATCCTGCGCGACGTTGCGCACGACGTGCCGAAGCGCAGGTATTACTGGCCTGTGCGCGTCATGGAGCGCTACGAGCTGGACTACGAGACGCTGCTGGTGCGCGAAAACCGCGCGAAGGCGATGGCCGTGCTGCGCGAGGAGGTGGACGACGCCATGCAGTACCTGCAGGCGGGAATCCAGTATGTCACCGCCCTGCCCAAAGAGGAGCTTGGGGTGCGGCTCTTCTGCCTCATCCCGCTTTTCATGGCCGTGGAGTCCTACCTCGCCTGCGTGAACAACGCCGACGTGTTCGATGGGGAGAAGACGGTGAAAATAACGCGCCAGCAGGTGGGGGAGATAGTGCTGCGCTCCAACCTGCTGGGCCGCGAGGATACGCGGCTGGTGGAATGGTTCGAGACACGCATGGGCGCAGTGAGGGCCGGCGTGCGGGCGATGGAAACAGAGGCGGTGGCGCAGGCGGTGCCTGCTCGCTCGCGCTAAAAAAGTACTAGAAAAAAATACTAGAAAAAGATTATCTTCAGCCCACTTCCTCCTCTTCCATGCACTCCTCGCAGTAGAGCCTGCCCGATTCCATCTTCAGGTTCTCGGCGAAGGTGCCGCACTGCTCGCAGATGCCGGTGTAGACGTGCTTCTCCTTGTCATAAGGCCCCATCTCGGCAGTTTCGGCCATGACGTCAACCACGCCGGGATAGACGCGCATGAGGTCTCCTTCCGACACGATGCCGACAAGCTGGCCCTTGGAGTCCATGACAGGCAGGCGCTTGACCTTGTTTTCCTTGAGAGCGAGGGCCGCGTCCTCGATTGACTGGCTGACCTTGATGACTTTCAGAGGCTTGGACATGATGGACTTGAGAAGGGTCTTGCCCGCGTCCCTGCCCTCGGCCACTACGGCATAGACTATGTCGCGCTCGGTGAGTATGCCCACGGCCTTGCCCTTGTCGGTCACGATGACCGAGCCCACGCGGGATTTCCTCAAAAGCTGCGCCGCTGACTTGACCGATGCCGAGAGGGGCAGGGTTAGCACGCCCACAGTCATGCATTCGCCTATCTTGACGTTGAGTTTCATGAGCATCACTCCCAGTGGATGCAATCGGCTGAAAACCTTATTAAGCACTCGGCGCGACGATGGAGCGTGGCTTTTCACGCTTACCGCAAAGGCAGCCGCGCCGAGCATGAGCTCATGGACAAGTTCATGGAGGCCGGATTTCTCGTCATTCGCGCCGCAGGCTCCGGCTCGGGCAGCCCCTGCCCAGACTTGCTGGCTTTCCGCAGGACCGAGCAGCTGGGCTTCGAGTGCAAGGCCGTGAATTCGGGTTCGCTGCAGCTGAGGAAGGAGCAGGTGGAGCACCTGAAAATCTGGGAGGAGAGGAGCAGCATCACCACCTACGTCGCGTGGAGGCAGAGCGGCGGGGAGTGGCTTTTCGTGCGCCTGCAGTTTTTGCACGAGAACGCCAAGTCGTACGCGATTTCGGCCAAGGAGGCCAAAAGAAGCAGCCCGGGCATTGAGGGCATCCTGCGCATGGAGGGGAAGGCCAATTCCTAAAAGAATATATTTGCAATCAAATTTATTAATGCGAAAAGCGCATGAAAGAGGCAGGAAGGAGGTTTTGACCATGCCGTACCTGTTCACGTCAGAGAGCGTCACCGAAGGCCACCCCGACAAGGTGTGCGACCAGATTTCAGATGCGGTGCTCGACGAGCTCATCCGCCAGGACCCAAAAAGCCACGTGGCTGTGGAGGCGCTGGCCACCACGGGAATAGTGGTGGTGGCGGGAGAAGTCACGACGAAAGGGTATGCGGACGTGCAGGGAATAGTGCGCAAAACTCTTGAGGAAATCGGCTACAACAAGCCCGAATACTTCTTCGACAGCCGCGGCTCCGGCGTGCTGGTGTCCATACACGAGCAGTCGCCCGACATCGCGGCCGGGGTGCGGGAGGACGACCTCGACGCCATTGGGGCGGGCGACCAGGGCATCATGTTCGGCTACGCCTGCGACGAGACAAAGGAGCTGATGCCGCTGCCCATTCAGCTGGCAAGCAGGCTGGCCGAAAAGCTGTCGCAGGTGAGAAAGAGCAAACAGATTCCCTACCTTCGGCCTGACGGGAAAACGCAGGTGACTGTGGAATATTCCGACGACCACAGGCCGCAGGCGGTGACTACAGTCGTCATTGCACAGCAGCATGACGCCAAGGGGGCGGACGGAAAGGAAATAACGCCCGCCCGGCTCAAGGCTGACCTGCTTGAAAAGGCCGTCAAGCCTATTTTTGGAAAATATTATCAGGAAGGCAAAACTGCGGTCATAGTCAACGGCGCGGGCCCCTGGCTTCTTGGCGGGCCTGCCGCAGACACCGGCCTCACCGGGAGAAAAATCATAGTTGACACCTATGGCGGCATGGCCCCGCACGGGGGCGGATGCTTTTCGGGCAAGGACCCCACCAAAGTTGACCGCTCGGGCTGCTACATGGCGCGCTATATCGCGAAAAACGTGGTGGCCGCCAAGCTTGCGCGAAAATGCCAGGTGCAGATTGGATACGTGATTGGCATGAGCGAGCCGGTGTCGCTGTGGGTTGACACCTTCGGCACAGGCAAATTGCAGAACGGCAAGCTGCTGGAGCTGATTAAGAAGAACTTCAGGCTCAAGCCCGGGCACATCATACAGGATTTGGATTTGCGCAGGCCGATTTACCGCAAGACGGCCGCATACGGCCATTTCGGGCGAGAGGAGCCCGAATTCACGTGGGAGAAGACTGACAAGGCAGCTTTGCTGAAAAAGCAGGCCGGAATTTGAGAAATGAATAGGGGGCTTCGCCCCCTACACCCCCACGC
>JAKAME010000082.1:2287-4610 GCA_021813025.1 Microcaldota archaeon | reverse complement strand
GTTGCGGAAGACCTTGCCCATGCAGAAGAATTTGCGCTGCCGGGGGTCTGAGGCGGTTTCGGCGAGAGTGCGCGCGCTCACCGAAGTGGTGTGGGTGCGCAGGCACATCTGGCGCGCCGTCTTCTCGCTCCAGTCGTAATGCCAGCCCCCCTCGTGCGCCTCCTTGACCGCTTCCGACAGTTTGGAGGGCGGGCGCGGGGCCTCGCCTGACAGGTAGAAGGTGTCGGCCAAGTCGCGGGCAGGATGGTCCTGCGGCTGGAAAAGGGCGTCGAAATTCCAGAAGGCAGACTCTATGAGAGGGCCTTCCATTTCCTCAAACCCCATGGAAAGGAAAATCGAGCGCACTTTCTCGCGCAAACGCGCGATTGGATGGCGGCGCGCGGGCAGGTGGGGCGAGACGGGGGCAGAGAGGTCGTAGCGGCGCAGCGGGCGGTTTTTCCATTTTGCGGAGAGGAGAAGGTCACGGGAGAGAGCGTTGATAGGAGTAGAAATTTTTGAAGTGCCGTCGCGAGCGGCGAGGGCATCAAGCAGAGCATCCTCGGTTGCCTGAGCAGCCGCGGTATTATCTAATGCCTTTTCGACGGCCACCCACTCCTTTTCTTCATCGGCTGCCGCCTCGCCTGCCGCGGTGATGGTGAGCACTTCCGAAATTCGCGCGCGTGAGGAGACCAGCCCGCGCCGCCTTAGCTCTGCCAGCCGCTCGCTAGGCAGGCCGGCGAGCCGCTCGGGGGCGGGCAGGGCATAAACAGCCTCGTCCGCGAGGGCTGCGCGCCCCGCCTCGGTGAGCTGCACCTGCTTGTCAGGCAGCAGCATGATGAGCTTGGCGCGCAGGGCCATGGCCATGCCTATGCCCATGCGCGCGCTTTCTGTGCCTAATTCCGAGAGAGGCTTGGGGCCGCCCGCAAGCTGGCGGATGAGGGCAAGCTCGGGAAGGCCGGCCGCGAGCGCATCCGCGCCTGCGGGCGTGTATTCCCATGCAGGGGTTTCCTCGCGGGAGACCGATAGCAGGCCGGTGGAGGAAAGAGATTGCACAGAGCGGCGCAGGGTGTCTGCGTTGAGGTTCAGGGAGGAGGCAAGCTCCTCCAAAGTGCGGCCCTTGGGCCGGGCCGCAAGAAGGCGAATGTCTGTTGAGGAGAGTGCGGGGGCCATGCCATCACTTGAGGTGCATCTGGTGCACCCAAAGCACCGAAATCAGCAGCACGGCGCACACAAGCAGCACGGCGAGGCCGTTGAATGAGAACGCGGTCTCAAACACGCCTTTTTGCAGGCGGCTGAAATAGGAGAGGATTTCAGACTGCAGCGGGGCCTCGCGGTCGAACACCACCGAGAATTTGGAAAGCGTCTGGTCGGTCCATGTGAACTGCCGCTCGGGGCCGGAGTAGCCCTGCGAGGGGTCGTAGCGGAAGCGCCCCGTCTCGTCCAGCAGGTTGTTGGGCATCTGGCTGAAGCGTATGTCATCCGCCCCCTCGGGCAGGATGAGGCGAAGGGTGGCGGAGGGCGAGAGCAGTATGTCGCCTGAGGAGGAGCGGGGCAGGAGAAGCGCGTCCGACTGGAAGGTGTAGCGCGTGGTGCGGGGCTTGTAGTCCTCCATCACCATGATGCCGGCGCTGCTGTTGGAGAGCGGGCGGACGTCGTATTCAAGCACAAGGGTGGCGAAGCAGATGCCGATGAGGCTGTTGCAGTTGTCAGGCGACTGGGAGCGCACCTCCAGATTGCCCACAGCCACCGAGGCGGAATTCACGTGGGTGCGCAAGTCGTTGATGCCTGTGCGCGACACCCAGGTGGAGAGGTCGTTGGACTGCATGGTGTCCTGGTAAAGCTGGATGGACTGGGTGTTGTTCATGAAAATGCGCATGGTCTCCACGGCGTGCGCCGTGCCGTCGGGATAGAGGGTGAGGGCCACCTCGAGCTTGCGCAGCTCGAAATTGCCCTGCATGGCGGGCGCGGCCGCCAGCGCGCCGGACAGCGAGAATGCCAGCACCAGCAATAGGAGGGCCGGACGGGAGGGGGCCATGGCCCATCCCACCCCATCGAGCCTTAAATACGTTTAGTCGTTGGGGCGCGCATGATACGATTTTAAAGCCTCTAACCCATAGGGGCGCGTCTATGGGAGGGATGCGGGCATGAACACCGTCCAATATCTTGGGCATTCGGCCTTCCGCGTGCAGCTGGAGAACATCGTCGCCCTCATCGACCCCGCCGTCGGCTCCACCGTGCTTGGCAGCCCGCGCAGAATCCCTTCAGCGCTTGACCCGCACACGGTCAAGGAGTGCGACCTCATTTTGCTGACCCATGAGCAGCCTGACCACTGCGAGCCCGACGT
>JAKAME010000082.1:0-2277 GCA_021813025.1 Microcaldota archaeon | reverse complement strand
ACAGTGGTGGCCCCGAAGCCAGCGCTGGCCAAAATAGACGTGTCGGAGCGGTTCAAGGTTGACGTGCGCGCCGGGGACAAGTTCACCATCAAGGGCCTTGACATCGAGGTGGTGCGCGCGGTGTACCCGCAGTCGACTTATCCGGTGGGATACGTGCTTCGCTCGGCGCGCTATGGAATCTATCACGCAGGCGCCACGTATTCCTATCCTGACATGAACAGAATCAAGTGCGACGTGGCCCTCATGCCGATTGGAGGCACCTACACCATGGACCCCTTCGCGGCAGCAAACGCCTGCAAGGAGATGAGGCCCAAATACGCCGTTCCCATGCATTACAACACCTGCGAGCGCATCCAGCAGGAAGTGTCTGAATTCACCAATGACTTGGGCGCGCACACCAAAGCCATCGTGCTCGCTCCGGGGCAGACGGCAAAGCTGCCCTGAACGGCCGGAGGGCTGGCGGCAGACGGCTTTCCGAATGGCCGGGAGCGGGCCAAACCCATATTAAGATTGCTTTCGCATGTTAATCAAGCGACTTTTCGCTGCAAAAGACATGAGGTGTATTGGCATGATTACGGGAATCCGCATTGACAAGGTCGAGGCTTGGCGCGAGAAAATGACCGAGATGAAGGGGCTGGACATCAACATCAGCGTGGACCATGTCAAGGTCACCGGCCCGGAAGTGCAGGTGGATTTCACCTACACGGCTACTTATCCCGACAAGAGCGGCCTGCTCACCCTCAAGGGGCGCGCGCTGGACGAGGGGCAGAAGATGCTGATGTCCTATGTTGCCGAGCTTGCCTTGCAGACTGGCAGGCTGCCAGGCAGCGTGAAGCTTGAGCGCTGGGACGTCGGGCCAGCCACGCTGGAGGCAGAGCTTGTGTTCACAGGCCACCCGTCTTCGCCCGTGACTGGCAAGGGCGCTTCCATGCGCTTCAAGTCAGGCATTGCGAATGACGAGCAGAGGCAGGTGGCCATGGGAATCAAGGAGCACCTGTCCGCCAACAAGGGCAGTTCGGCTTCGGTGGTCGCCATCCGCAATGTTTCGCTCATTGGGCCTGACGCAACCCTCGACATTGCGCCCGCGCCGGTCGGCGTGCTGCGCATGAAGGGCTCGCTGCTTTCGCACGAGGAGGCCAAGCTTGCGAAGGACATCCACTCCGGCTGGGAGGCTGACAGGAAATTGCCTGACGCCTTCTCCGAGCTTGTGCTCAACGCCATCAACTTCACCTGCGGCACGAATGGAGTGCTTGTGGTGAGGCCGGTCAATCTTGCTCCGCCCATGGTTCCGCCCCGCATATCCTTGGGGCAGGGAGCGGAAGGCCAGCAGTAGAAAAAACTAGAGCGTTATTTTCATCCCGTCCTCTGCAGCAAGAGTGTTTGGGAATGTTTTTTTCGCCTCCTCCAGCAGGGGCGCTGCGTCATGGTAGCGCCCGCTGATGTGGAAGAGCAGGAGCTGCTTTGCGCCCGCCTCTTTTGCGGCGCGGGCCGCATCGGCGGCGGTGGCGTGGGATTTTTCGTCGGCCAATTCGCGCTGGCTCTCGTCAAAAGTGGAGTCGTGGATAAGCAAATCCGCCGCAGAGGCTGCCTTGACAAGAGTTTTGCAATGGATTGTGTCGCCCGAATAAACCAACTTCTTGCCTGCCTGCAGATAGGAGATGTCGTCAAGCTTGATGGTTTTGGCGCCGACTTTCAGTTTGCCAGTTTTTTGTATTTCGGAAAACATCGGCCCCCTGAGGCCGGCGGCATGGGCCTTCTGCTCATGGAAGCGGCGGCGGTCGCGCTCGATTATGGAAAAGCCGAAAGAATCGCCGCCGGTGCCGTGCTCGACTGGAAAGGCATAGACATCGTGCTCGTTGAGCGAGAAAATGGGCTTCTTGAGCTTGGCGGCGGAAGGCTCGAGCTCGTGGATGTCGAGCAGCTTGGAGCGGGCGAAAACACGAGAGCTGCCAGCAGGACCGAAGAGGGGGAGCGGGGCGGTGCGGCCGTTGAGGCGCAGCGTCTCCAGCAGGCCGAACACGCCCAAGTAATGGTCAAGGTGCAGGTGCGAGATGAGGATGGCCTGAACCTTTGAGTAGCTCACGCCCATGCGCATCATCTGTCGCTGGGTGCCCTCGCCGCAGTCCAGAAGCAGGACGTCGCCGTCCATTCGGCAGGCGATGGAGGGCAGGCTGCGCGCAGGGGTGGGGGAGGAGGCGGCAGAACCCAAAATTGTGATGTCCATCATGGGAAAGGATTGGACGGGCGGGATTTATAGGCATTCGGGAGGAGAGAGGA
>JAKAME010000018.1 GCA_021813025.1 Microcaldota archaeon | reverse complement strand
GGTTTTTTCATCCTTAAGCATGGGCCTCTGCGAGCCTAATCCAAGGGCCACTTTTGCCTTTTCTGCAGCTTTTGCCAACTTTTGGTTGATGGCCGCCCCTTTCGGCGTGCCGCCGGTCATGCCGGTTATGAGAAGGGGGGCGGAAAGGCGGCGCTTGAGGAAGGTGGTTGAGGTGTCCACTGACTTGAGTGAGCATTCGGGGATGGCGCAGTGCACCAGCAGCACTTCGTCAAAGCCTGCGGGCTCGGCATATTGCATCCGGGCTTTCGCGGCCAAGGCTAGATGCGCATCTTTGCGCTCGGCGATGGTGGGCATGAAGTCCTCGAAGGGATTGGGGCGGGTTTATTTATAAATCAACGGATGGGGCAACGGCAGAAGACGAAGGGGAAAATAGGAGGCAGGCTAAGCCGGATGGTGGAAGAGCCGCCCGCGAAGCCATAGGGAAACATCCACCAGCCCTATGAGGACCGGGACTTCGACAAGCGGCCCGATGACGGCTACAAATGCCTGCCCCGAGCCGATTCCGAACACCGCCACGGCCACCGCAATCGCCAGCTCGAAATTGTTGCTGGCCGCGGTCAGGGACAGGGTGGCGGTGCGGGAGTAATCCTCCCCCAGCTTGAATGACATGAAGAAGCTTACGAGGAACATAATCACGAAATAGAGGAGGAGCGGGACCGCAATCATCACGACATCAAGGGGGATTTGGAGTATCAGGCTGCCCTTGAGGCTGAACATGACGATGATGGTGAAGAGCAGGGCGATGAGGGTGATGGGAGAAATGGCGGGTATGAACTTCTGGTGGTACCATTCCTCCCCTTTGCTCTTCACCAGATACCAGTGGGTCAGCAGACCAGCGAAGAATGGTATCCCGAGGTAGATGAGCACGCTTTCGGCAATCTGCCAGATGCTCACGTCCACGACGCTTGAGGCAAGGCCGAAGAATGGGAGCAGGAATGTGATGAAGAACCACGCGTAGATGCTGTAGAAGAGGATTTGGAAAACGCTGTTCATGGCGACGAGGCCGGCCGCGTAATCCGTATTCCCCTTGGCCAGCTCGTTCCACACCAGCACCATGGCGATGCAGCGGGCCAGGCCTATCATGATGAGGCCTATCATGTATTCGGGCCTGTCGCGCAGGAAGACGATGGCGAGAAGGAACATCAGAATTGGGCCGATAATCCAGTTCTGGGCGAGCGAGAGGGCGACGGTTTTCGGGTGGCTCTTGAAAACGTCTGCAAGCTTCTCATACCTCACCTTCGCCAGAGGAGGATACATCATCACGATGAGGCCGATGGCGATGGGGATGCTGGTCGTGCCAACTTGGAGGTTGCTGATGAAAAGCCCGAAAGAGGGGAGAAAATGGCCCAGCGACAGGCCGAGCGCCATGGCGAGGAATATCCAAAGCGTCAGGTACTTGTCGATGAATGAAAGCTTTTTCGAAGTGCCGCCCATGTCATCACTTGGTTTGGCTTGGGAGAAGAAGATATTTATATATTTGCATATAACGATATGATTCGATGGACAAGAATGCCGCGCTGCTGAAGGCCCTGGGCGACGAGACCAGGCTGAGAATAGTCCGCTGCCTTTTGGGCGGCGAAACTTGCGCCTGTTCGCTGGTTCCGGCGGCAGGCAAGGCCCAGCCGACCGTTTCGCGGCACCTCAGGATTTTGGAGCAGGCAGGCGTTCTGGAATCAAGAAGGAAGGGAGTCAACATTTGGTACAGGATAAAAAGCGCGGAAACCAGGAAAATTCTGCGGATTTTAGGCGTTGGAAAATCAAGAATCGGGCCGGGCTGCTGAATGGAAGGTTTTGCGGGCCTGAAAAGAGAGAATTTCTTTTGGAAATGACTCTCGTGCGCCTAAACGATGACAAAACTCGCGTAGGCCACCACCTGCCGCTCGTCCCCATCGGTTTCCTTGCCCGAATTGGTGTAGCGCAAAAGCGAGGCTGATTTTGCTCCAGCCAATTTTGAATATTGCAGTGCTACGGCAATGGGCCCATGCCCGCAGATGGAGAGGGAGGAGGCTTCCACTTCGCGCTCCAGCTCGCCGGCCTCCAATGCCTTGATGAATTCCAAGGCTTGGGCGTCAAGCTGGCGCGCCCGCTCGCCGGATTCGTAGTGGGTGAAATCAGATGAGGCTATTAGAAGGATGTTTCGGCCGGCGAAGGCTGGCTGGCTAACGGCATCGAAAATTGATTTGGCCAGCATTTCGCAGGTGCCCTCGTCCTGCCAGCCCATGCAGATGGCCACTATTTTTGCCTGTGGGTTTATAGTTTGCAGAAAAGGCAATTGCACTTCAATGGAATGCTCGCCAATGTGCGCTGCCTCGTTTTTGGTGATGGCCGGATTGGATTTGATGATGGCGCCAGCAAGAGGCAAGTCTGTTGAAGTGGAGCCGATGGGGGTTTTCCAGTCGTCGAATGAAATGGCGATTGGATTTCCAAGGCCGGTGTGGTTTGGGCCGAGAATTATTGCAGTGGTGTTTGGCTTCTTCAACTGGCTTTCGGCTGCGGCAAATGAACAGGCAGCCGTGAACCCGGAATAAACATAGCCGGCGTGGGGACAAATAATGGACAAACAAGAGCGAGGTTTCACTTCTTTTCTTGCTTTTGCAAGAAATTCGTCCACCATGCGCTGAAGGGCGGGGGCCGCGCCGGGATAGAACTGGCCAGCGACGGCGGGAAAGCGCATGAAATCACCTCACGACTCGAAACAGCGCTCCCTGCCCCCCGATTGGATGGCGCTCCCATTTTGGGTCGAAGGAGATGATGGAGCCCTGCACCAGATATGAGCCGGTCAGCAGGTCCCGCACGTCGAATATCTGGCGGAACTGCCCGGACTTCAGGGGGCCGGTGAAGATAGGCTTGACGAGCCGGCCGGTCATGTCGTAGAGGCTGAGCTCCACGTAAGCGCTGCTGCCCGGCCAGTTGAATTCGACGGAAGAGTATTCTTTGGCCGGATTTGGGTACATGACGGGGCTGATGGTGAATTGATTGCCTGTGCCGCGGCCCTTGTATTCAAGCTGGTTCCATTCCCAGTCTTTGTAGGGCTGGGAGGAATTGCTGGCCGTCCAGTGGAACTGGGATTTGGAGGGGTCGAAGAAAAATATGTCAATCTCAGATTCAGATTTACGGGCATATTCGACCCCGCCCGCGGAATAGGCAGGCCTATCCAAATCCCGAGATATTTGACTTGACGCCTGCCCTGCAAGCTTGGAAAGAGAGATAGATGAAGAAAACTCGGATAGTTCCCCTTCCATAGCGTCTCGTTTGATGGCAAGAGTAGAGTCAGAATTGAGCCCTAGATAAACCCAGTCCCCTCCCAAACCACTGAAACTCGAGTATGGCCTGAATATAAGCCCATGCTCACGATAGATTCGAATTGAACCCGCAGAATCAAATATAGAACCTAGTTTTTTCAAACCAGTTTCGTCTCTTGCAACGACTTTAGAGCCCGCGAGATAAATTTCCGAAACAGGCGTCTCTCCAGAGCCCGACACCTGAAGCGAAAGGTCGCTCCCTTTATCAATGGAATATTTGATGACCCGTTTGTCTTCTGGAGAGAAACCGGTGCTGTTATCAATAATCTGAAGTTTCAGTTTGGATATCTCCTCTTCCCGGTGCCCCTTGAACTGCAAATTGATGCCGAATGGCAGCCCGACGCCGCGCCCCTCGGCCCAAAGCCCGTAGAGCCCGGCCTGCCTGTCGGCCGCCAGCTCCAAGTTCTCTTTCCCGCCTTCAGAGCGCAGGCTCACGGTGAAGGGGTATTCGATGCCGAGGCGCTCTTTCCCGTCGCCGCACACCACCGGCGCCCAGTATTTCCGCTCGTCTTCTGAGAAGATGCGCGAATTGTCGTTATTGACTTCCAGCAGGTGGCCGCCGTCGCTCAGCTCGAACTGGCTGCGCCCGTTGTAGAGCACCCATCTCTTTGGCAACCCTTGCGCTGCAATGACTTTGAGCTCCATGCCGCCAATCTGAATCATTTCGCCGCTATGCAGGGTTCCGGCGTGGGAGAATTGGACTGAGACGGATTCTGCCGAGGCGAAGTAGCCCTGCTTTTCAAAGATGAAGGACGTGCCCTGCGGGCTCTGCACCTCGAGCGCGGTGGCGCAGGTCTTGGCGTATTGGGATTCAACATCGAGAGCGAAGCGCAGGACGTATCCCTTGAGCGTGGAGGGCTCCGAGGCGAGGTAATACGAGGTGGCCAAATCATGGGAGCCTTGGATGAGTTCCTGCCCCAAAAGGCGCTCGCCGCTCTTCTTTCCCTGTATTTGGAAAAGGAACATGGCCATGCCCCATCAATTCGACTTGGCGATGATGGTGTATTTGCTGATGTAAATCTGCCCCAGCATCACGATGAGGAATGGCATGAGGAACATGGAGTTGAAGAGCAGCACAAGGAACGGCACGGCCGGGCGGATGGGCTCAAGCGCCAGCAGCACCAGCTCCACCAAGCTGGCCGCGAACAGGCCGGTGAGAAGCCACAGGACGATGAGAGGCCATTTGCGCAGCATGGTGTCCATCGCGCGCTCGAACGCGCGCCATGGGCGCACCTCGTCCATCACCATGGCGGTGGGCATGAGCAGGATGACGAGGCCTATGACGAGGCCGAACAGGGGGGCCAGCAGGGCCTGCACCCCGTATTCGAAGGTGTAGAGCTGGATGATGAGCAGAAGCAGCGCGGTTACAAGATAAATCCAGAAGACGGAGAGGGTGGTGGTCCCGAGGGACTGCATGATTTCCTCGCGGATGTGGGTGAGGGTGCGCTCGCGCTTGATGACAAGGTTTATGCTCACTATGCAGAAGCTCATGAGAAATACCGAGACGAGGGCTGCGGCCACCATGAGGGCGGCGTTGGCGGGGCTGAGGTCGGGAATCGAGTTGGTGCGCAGGTAGGTTGCGCCAAGCGCTAGGAAGGTCGGCGTGCCGACAAACATCGGAATTGCGAGCGCCAGCAGGCCGGGGACGGCCATGAGCAGGATGAGCCAGAAGCTGGAGGTGTAGGCTTTCCAGGTGTAGGAAAAGAGGGAGTCCTTGGACATGGGCCACACGACGGAAGCGGAGATTATAAAACTAATGGCGGGGGCGGACGCGGCTCATCTATATAAGCACGATTAGTAATAAAATAACACATGAATAAGCTTTCGCAACTAGTCCGTCAAATTCCATTCGTCCGCCGCCAAAATGACCCCGGCCGGAGGGAGGTGAGGCGGCTGATGCAGTTCAAGCTCAAGCTTCTGAAGCAGGAAACAAAAGAAGAAGTGGTTGAGCGCAAATTCGTCGACATATGCGGGCCCATTGACTTTGAAGAGCCCGAGGAGAAGCCCCATAGGAAACTGCGTGACACGATCTGGAATATGAAATGCGAGCGGGATTATAGGCTGCGTGGTTCCAACCCGGCCATTGAGGTGGCCCGCTCCAATCTGGATGAGAAAATTGGGCGGCTCGAAAAGACCTATAACAAGAAAGTTGAACAAACACGGAAGCGGATGAAAGAAACGCGGAAGCAGATGGAAGAGAAATTGGATGAGAAAAATCGGGAAATAGAAAGGAAGCAGGATGAGAAAAGGCGGAAAATAGAAAGCAGCCGCACAGAGCTGGACCGGCAGACCTACCAGCTGGCGGGAGATGATGAGTTTGACGGCAAAATACTGGAATTCTGCAAAACCCAGCTGCTGCGAAACAGGGAATTCTTTATTTTGCCGACTGAAACCCAGGCCCGCATGGTTGAAATCGCCTTTCACGAAGTGGAAGAGTTGGTGAAACCGCTGGTGAAGAATGGAGAAGACGCGAACGAATCCAAACCTATATGGATACCGGACTTGATCTCCGTAGGGGCGTTGGGTTTTGGTGCGATGGCGACAAGTTTTGGACTCTTACTTATGACGTACGGGACGTTGATTCCACTTGAGATTGGGGCGGCATTAGGCGCGATTTACCTGATTGATATAGGAATCAGAAGGCTCGTGGAACGGCTTGGCTTGGAGAAATGGTTTAGGAAGGCAGTTATGAGAGAGGGCACTGAGGCCCCCCTGCGCGAGCAGATAGCGGCCGTGCTCAAGCCCGAATATCTGGCGGCTAGGGACATGAAACTGAATCCGGAATTTTACATCTCTTCGGAAAACCAAAAAGAAATAAAGCTGGAATATGGGATTCTTGTGGAGCCGATTGCAAAGCTGAGCATGGAGAACAGCGTGAGAATGACCGGGCAGGACATGTTGGGGGAAGACCGAACTCACAATCTGGAAACTAACGGCTACCTCAAGCCGGATGAACTGGCCGAAAAATTGATGAAAGAATAAAAAAGCCTATCCGCTTGCTTGGCCTTTTGGCCTTTCAGCCTACACCACGCTGAAGTAGCGCTGCTTCTCCCAATCCGTCACAGACGTGCGGTAGGCGTCCCAGTCGGACTGCTGCCACTCCGTCAATTGGGAGTAGATGTGAGGCCCAAGCGCGTTTTTCACCACGTCGTCTGATGCGAGCGCGTCCATGGCCTCTTTGAGCGAGCCGGGCAGGGTGGTGATGCCGCGCTCGGCAAGCTGCGCGGGCTTGAGGTGGTACATGTCGTCCTCCTGAGCGGGGGGAAGCGTGGTTTTCTTCTTGATGCCGTCAAGGCCGGCGGCCAGCATGGCCGCGAAGGCGAGGTAGGGGTTGGTGGAGGGGTCGGGGAAGCGCACCTCGGCGCGGATGGCGCGCGGGTCTCCCTTGCGCACGCGGGGGATGCGAATAAGCGCCGAGCGGTTGGAGCGGCCCCAGCACACATACACGGGGGCCTCGTAGCCGGGCACAAGGCGCTTGTATGAATTCACAAGCGGGTTTGTTACGGCCGCAATGGCGCGCGCATGCTCGAGGACGCCGGCAATGTAGTAGCGGGCTTCCTGCGAGAGGTAGGCCTTGTCGTTCAAATCAGCGAAAGCGTTCTGGCCGTTTTTCCAAAGCGACTGGTGCACGTGCATGCCTGAGCCGTTGATGCCTGCTATTGGCTTGGGCATGAAGGAGGCGTGCAGGCCGATGGACTGGGCCATGGTGCGCACCACGTTCTTGTAGGTCATCACCCAGTCGGCCGTTTTCAGCGCCTCGCCATACTTGAAGTCGATTTCGTGCTGGCCGGGCGCTACCTCGTGGTGCGCCATCTCAATCGTGAGCCCCATCGCTTCCATGGTGGGCACTATGCGCCGGCGCAATTCAACTGCAGCATCTTGGGTGGTGGTGTCGAAATAGCCGGCTGAATCATGGACTTGGCTGGTTTCCGGGCTGAGAGGGCCTCCGTTTGCCGACTTGAAGATGAAGAATTCAAGCTCCGGGCCTGTGAAAAGCTGGTAGCCCATCTCTGCTGCGGCCGCCAGCTGCTGCTTGAGGGCATAGCGCGGGTCGCCGGAAAAAGGCTGGTGGTCTGCGTTGTAGACGTCGCAGATGAGGCGCGCTGTTTTGGAATGGCCGTTCGTCCAGGGGATGAGGGAATAGGTGGAGGAGTCCGGCACGAGAAACATGTCAGATTCGCAGATTCGCACGAAGCCCTCGATTGAGGAGCCGTCGAACCACATGCCGTGCTCCAGCGCCTCGCCAAGGCGCGCGACCGGGATTTCGGTCACCTTGGACGCGCCCGTCACGTCCACGAATTCGAGGTCGATGAAGCGCACGTCGTTCTTCTTTGCATCCGACACTATGCGCTCTGTTTCCGCCTGAGATGTATAGCTGTCCATTCTCCCACTCCTCCGCCCTCCTTCCATGCGGACCGGATGGGAGGGCTTGGTTGCATGTCAGATATATATTTATTTGGGTGTTTAGTATACAAATGAGCAGATTATTGACATAAATTAGGAGGATGCATCATGACTGCTGCTAAAATTGAGGCTGAAATGCACAAAATTGACGGCACAGACTGGCAAATTTTGGGGGATTTGCGCACGCACGGCCGCGACTCGTTCAGGCAGGTGGCGCGCAGGCTGCAGCTTCATCCGGCCACCGTCATAAAACGGGTGGAGGCCATGCGCAAAAGCGGGCTTATCCGCCATTTCGGCGCGCAGGTGGATTACTTCAGACTTGGATACGAATTTATGGCCCTTGTGGAGGTGCGGTGCAACGCAGGGCATATCTCCGAAGTTGGGGCAAAGCTGGCGGCGCAAAGGAGCGTGGCTGCGGTGTGGGACATCACTGGGCATGAGGACATGATGATTCTCATCGCCTGCAAAACAAGGGCGGAATTCAACAAGGCCATCAAGCACATCGGCAGCCTGCAGCATGTGGAGCGCACGATTACGCACGTTGTGCTCAACGTGCTCAAGAGTGAAGGGGATTTCGAGCTGTAGGGGCGGAGCATAGGATTTAATTATGCGCGCCCAAAGAAGGACGGACTTGGGCGCTAGTCGCCACACCCGGTCCGGAAAAGCGAGCTTATGGCCAAGCCTGCATCTTCCGAGTGGAAAACCTATCTTTACCTGCTGCTCTTCGTTCTCATCGGCCTTGCCGCCGACAGGATGCCACTCAACTCCATAGTGGGCGGCGCGGGCGCAAGCCTCACGTTTTTCGACATATTCGTGCACCTGCCCATCATGCTTCTGGGGCTTGCAAACGGCCTGCTTGCAATTGTCATAGCCAAGCTGCTCTCGATTGTGGTGATGGGCAGGCCGGTGGACATGCTTGCTTTGCTGCGCCTGCTTCCTCCGATGGCTGCCGGCGCTTATTTCTGGGCTTACAAAAAACAGGAAGATGGAGGCTTGGCGGAAGGGAAAAGGGGCTGGCATGCGGAAGGCTGGCGCATGCTTCGGCTCGCGCCTGCCGGCCTGCCTGCACTCATGATTCTGCTTTTTGTTTTCCACCCTGCGATTTTCGGCACATCGGCCATGTTCTATGCCTTGTGGTGGGTGATTCCGATTGCGGCCGCGCTTGCGAGGCCTGAGCTTGCAGACAAAATAGTGCGCGCGGTGCTGGGGCTGCTGGCTCTGGGGCTGACGGGAGTGGCAGTTGGATGGATTGTTCTCCCTGCAGGCATGCCTGCCGCTCTGGTGGGGCCTGCAGCCCTGCTGGCTTGGGCGGTTGCGCTGGCTCCAATCAAATTTTCGGCGCGCGCGTATGGAACCACGTTTACTCAGCATGCTTTGGGCAGCGTGATGTTTCTCTACACCGTGCCCGCGCTGCAGAATCCGGGCGTGTGGCTTGCCCTCATTCCGGTGGTGGCCTTGGAGCGCACGCTGCTGGGCGGGGGGCTGTTCTTCACCGCTGCCGGAGTGGAAGCCGTGCTGGCGAGGATGGCTTTGCTAAGAAGGCAATTGGTTGGAGGGACGCAGCCTGCACAGGGAACACAAATGCCACAGAGGAGGAAAAAAGGAACGGCTTGAAGAGAGGCCGGGGCAGGGGCCGACCTTTTGGTTTTTCCGTCGGTTTTATAATCCTGTAATGAGAGGCTATTCCAGTCTGATTGAGGAGTGATTTTCATGGTTGAACCCGTGCGAGACCCGCAGGCCCTGCAGGCCCAGCTTGACGATTTCCAGAACATGCAGAGGCAGCTTCAGATGCTGTCAATGCAGCGCCAGCAGGTGAACCTGCAGCTTGAGGAAATGAAGATGGCGCAGGAGGAGCTGGGCAAAGCAACCGGCAAAATATACAAGGCTGCCGGAAACCTGCTTATTGAGACCACCTCTGCTGCCGCCAAAAAGGAGCTGGCCGAGCGCATAGAGACTTTCGAGGTGCGCGCCACCGCGCTGGGCAAGCAGGAGGAGAAGGCGCGCGCGAAAAGCGAGGAGATGCGCGCGGCGCTTGAGAAAATGGTTGGCAGGCCTGAAGGAGCTTAGAGGGCGAACAAGACCGAAAGGGGCCCAAGAGAGCGCAAGGCAGCCGGGAAATGTCTGCCTTGTCTTTTTATGGCGAGAGCTGGCTCAGCTTGTCGCTGAGCTGTGAGCGCGCCTTGACGTCCTGCTTGTATTCCTCCTTTACTTTCATCACGCCGCGCGGAGTCTTTATTTTGCGGTTGTTTCCGTTGTATCTCTCGGCCACCTGCTCAAGCTCGGAGTAGGTCATGCCGGGGTGCGCCCCATACATAATCATGGCTGCGGAGGCCACGCGGATGGCCTTGGCGGGATTCGAGAGCTCGTCCTTGAAATAAGGCCCGCGCACGATGATGTCGCCGCCCGGGGGAGGAATGGGGCGGGCCTCGGGCTCCACGCGGATTGGCTTGTATCCGACCACCTGCCCGCGGCGGTTCTTTTTCGGCGCGGGGGTTTGGACCTGCACAAGCGACACCCAGCGGTTTTGCGCAGGCTCCCAGTAGCGCGCCAGCTGGCTGCTGAACGGACGGCCCCCCCAGCGCAGGATTTTGTTTCTGATGTCCCCCAGCTTCTCGATGCTGAGGGCGTAGATGCAGATGCCGGTGAGCTGGAATGGGCCGGTGCCGTTGGATTTGTTGTTGGTGTAGCCCTGCGCATCCACGTAGAATTTCGTTTCCTTGCCCACGAAGCTTTGGTACATGTGCGCAAGGCGCACGCGCTGCTCCCATGGGAGGCTGGCCGACTCGTTGAACCTCACTTCCGCTTCGAGGTAGGAGAGCGCGAGCTGGGAGACCAGCTCGGGGAATTTCACCCGCATGTCGGGGCCGTGGAGCGTGAGGCCGCCGAACTTGAAAGTGTGCCCGCGGTGCGTCCAGTGAAGCTCGGCCATCTCGGCCATGTCCTTGAAGAACGAGGAGAGTAGCTCTTTCTTGCGCTGGGGGCCGAGGCCGTCTGATTGGCCGTAGGCGGCCACCCATTTGTCTGACATGAGGCTCTCGATGGTTATGCCGTATCCTGCCATCAAATCCTGGCCGGGATACTGCCCCGGCGCAGGCCGGGGTGAGGCGGGGGAGGGCCGCGGGAGGAAGGGAGTCGAATCCTCCTTCTGAGAGCGCGCATAGCTCTTCTGGTCAAGAATGGCGGCAGACAGCTCCTCGGAGCCGGGGTATTTGCGCTGCCAGTCTGCCAAGAGCGAGAGCTTGGCCTGCACGTTGAGCTTTGATTCGTTGATTATGAGGGCTACGAGCTTGGGCAAATCTGAGTTGATTTGCTTGTAATTGCCGGCCAGCTGCCGCACGAGGCGGATTTTTTCATTTGCATTGAAGGAGGAATCATAGCGGACGGCTTCGGTGAGCTCGGATGGGGAGAATTTCCTGCTCTTGAAGGTGCGGAACAGCTCTTTTGATGAGAGGTTGGAGTCATGGACGTAATGGTAAATCCACTGCAGATGCGCGGCCCGGTTGTAGGCTGCGGCCACGTCCTTTTTGCCCTGAAAAATGAGCGCATTTGCTCCGAGCCACTTGGCCTTGTCTATTGCCGGCCAGTCCTGCTTGCTTATGGCGAGGGAAATGATTTGCTGGTGCCGCTGCAGTTCGGTCATTGGTTGCGGGCGCAGGAGTTCCATGGCAGGGGAAAGAGGGCAGGGAGGATATTTAAGATGTTTTGCGAGCGGGAAATCCGCCGGCTTCGGACGGCGGATGAAAGCGAGCGCACTCAGGCCACCGGAAAACTACCCTTCCCAAATCCACATATGCAATCCCGGCCCCATCTCTCTTATGAGAGCTTACTGTTTCCGCCTCTATCCGTCAAAAGCCCAGGAAAAGGAGCTTGCCCATCACCTCTGGCTTGAGAAAAATCTCTGGAACTCCCTGCTGGAGAAGACCAAAAACAAGTACGACGAAGAAGGCAAGTTCTATTCCAAAACAGAGCTTCAGCTCATGGTCAAGGACAGCGGCCTATACTCCCAATCCGCCCAAGCCATTGCTCATCGTTTGCATCGCGCCATCCAAGCCAAAATCAGGGCCAAAAGGAAAGGCCAGAAATGGGGCTTTCCAAGATTCAGGTCATTTGAACGGATGCGGAGCATCCTCTATCCCCAATCCGGCTTCTCTTTGGGCGAGAAGCTCAAAGTTTCCCCATTTGGAGAAATCGCAATCGTCCGACACCGAATCATCAAGGGTAAAATCAAGATGCTCTGCCTCAAGAGAGAATCTTCCGGCAAGTGGCACGCCATCTTCACTGTGGAGAACGAACTCCAAACTCCAAAGACAAACAACGGGCCTGCAGTTGGATTGGATTTGGGGCTGAACCGATTAGCCACGCTCTCCGACGGCAAAATCATCCAAAACCCCCACCATTTCAGAAAGCTTGAAGAGAAGCTGGCGGCCGCCCAGCGGAATCTGTCCAAAAAGCGCAAAGGAAGCCATAACCGATGCAAAGCCAGAAGAAAAGCGGCGTTGGTGCACGAGAAGATAGCCAATGCCAGAAAAGACCATCTTCACAAGAGCGCCAACCGGCTTCTGTCCATCTACTCCAAAATCGTCATGGAAGATTTGAGGATAAGAGAAATGGCTCAAGAAGGCCATGGCAAAGGCATCTATGACGCCTCTTGGGGAATGTTCACCCACCTGCTCTGTTACAAAGCTGAAAATGCTGGTTCGGAGATAGTGTTCGTGAATCCAAAAGATACGACGAAAGAGTGCAGCCGCTGTCATTCCATCGTCAGCAAAAGCCTGCGGGAGCGAGTCCATCAATGCTCTTCCTGCGGGCTGACGCTGGACCGGGACGTCAATGCGGCCATCAACATACTCACACGAGCTACGGCCGGAATGGCCGAAAGTAACGCCTGTGGAGATGGAAAGATAATTCCGTCTTTGAAGCAGGAAGCCGCACCATTCAGGGTGCGGTAATTCACTCGTATTTTATGGCCGGAAAGGCTAGGCCATTCACTCCTTATTCTTTTTCGGCCCCGCACAGGCGCCTGTTCGTGTAATGGAAGGAAAGCAGGGGCGAGCCTTCGAACGCGAGGCTCGCCGAGGAAGGCTGGCCCTTCTTTTCCTTCACTTCCAGCACGAAGGCAGGCAAATCGTCGTAAAATTGCGCGAGGGGGTGTTCGCGCAGGCCGAGGAAGGAGGCCAGGTGTTTTGCGGAAAGTGGTTCGGCCTTGAGAAGATAGGGCTCGCTTGCCGGCTGGAGGCGGGAATCGGCGGCTGCTTTGGGCCGCCCGGCTGCCTTGAAATTTGAAATTGCCAATTCTTCGTTTGCCCATGCCCACAGCCGGCCGGAAAGGCGCCGGGAGCGCAGAATAAATAAAATGGAGGAGGCACCGCCCCGGTCGCCATCGGTTCCGGGCCCGCTGACTACCAACAGGGTGTCTTCTGCTTCTCGTTCGGCCAATTCCTGAAATCGCTCAAGCGAGCGCTCGCCACGGGGGAAAAAGCGGGCTGAAGGCAGGCAGGCGGCGAGGGATTGGGCAGCCTTTTTCAGCCTCTTGTCCGCGTGCTTGGAGGGGAGAATCCACATGAAGAGAGAAGGGAAGCGGAGGCTAAAAGAGGTTATGGTTAATCCCTGCCCGCGCCGCCTCTAGGGCAGCGTGAAGAGGATGGTATTGAGCGGGGACGTGTTCTGCCCAGCCTGAGCCGAGGGCTTGCCGCCGGCTTCGAACCCGCTGGACGGGCCGCCATCCAAGGCCATGGCGTCCACCGCCCCCATCGCGAGCAGCTGCTCGGCCACTTGCGGGAAGGTGAGGGGCACCTTCGAGCAGAAGAGGATGACCTCGCCATTCTCCTTGACGCCGATGGCGGTCCGCTGGAGGCTGGTGTTGGCGCTGCCGAGCCGGCCGAATTCGTCCGGTGCGAGCAGGCCGTTGCTGATCAGGCGCGGGCCGGCCTCGATCGCCAGATAGAGATCCGAATAATCGGTTTGCCGGAACCTCGAATCAAACTCCATGACGGAGGAGATGAACCCGCAATCCCGCTCGAGCGAGATGAAGAAGACCTGGGACCATTGCGATTCCCGCTTGGCTTTGTCGGCATGCATGAGCCGCCTCTTGTCCTGGCCTTCCGCGACCTGCAGGGAGGAGGGCCACCAGCATGTCCCGCCGGATATGACCAGGCCGGTGGGCACCATTCCGGCCCCGGGCAGAAGGTCGAAAAATCCCCCGTTGACGGCGCATGGCATGCCCGGATGGGCCGCCATGAAGCCCGAGAGCGTGGTGCCGGCGGGCGGAGCCGTGAAAAGCTCGAGCTTGGAAGGCGGGACGATGGCGGCGCTGTAAATGGGGTTCGTGACGATTTTGACCTGCGTGAAGCTCTTCTGCGGGGCCAGATTCTGGAGGGTTTTGATCCGCTTGCGCGGCCGGATCGGGCCAACCGGAAGGTTCGCCAGTTGTTCCACCTGGGCGGGCGCATGCAAAGAGGGCGAGGGGATGGAGGTCTTGGAATTCATCACATGCTCACCACGCGCGCGAAGGAAGGAAGCCTCCGTCCATGCCACTGCTTCTCCACGACATCTCATAAATCTATGCAGGAAACGAGCGAGCCGGGCCTATCGGCCGGCCGTCTCGTTGATGGCCGGGGACTTCTTCTTCTCGAACACGAACACGTTGGCGACGGCGCGGCTGGTGGTGTCGTCAACAACTCTGTCGCCCGTTTGGGCAATCATCTGGGCGGCGTTGCTTCCGTCGAGCTGGGCCGCGTAGCGGATATTTCCAAGCGCCATCAGCGAATTGACGAACTCCTCCATGTCATATTTCTTGGTATCTGTCTTGACCAGCAGAATCTGGTTATCATTGGTGACGGCGATGACCATGCGTATCTGCTCGCCTCCCTTCGAATTCTCAGCCACCACCCTGCCGTCTGCAATCAGCGTTCTTCCGACTTCAATCCACGTCGGCCATGCTTGGCGCTCGTCGGCGCTGGTCGTTTCGCTTCTGCGTATCCCGGCCTGCCCGTTCTGGTCCATGTAGAAGATGGATGTCCATTTGCTTGACGCGGTAGAATGGGCGCTCAGCTTGTAGATTCTCACCTTGGTTTGCCCGTCGTCGGCCACGCCCAGCCTGAATTCGTAGCAGCCGGCGGGTCCCCCGGGGCCGGTCTTCACCAGATGGCCGTTTTTCTTGAGGGTTTCCATGTCCGACGCGCTCAGCTTCGGGATGCCCGCCCATTTCGGGTCACCGTCCGCCCGCTCTTTCAGATTCAGGGCGGTCAGGTCTTTGAGCGAGGGGGGGTCCCAGCCCACGACCATCGCCCCCGGATGGAATATCGGATAGCGTGGATCAGACGGATTCTCTATGGCCTCTTGCCGGGTGTTGTGTATCACCACCCCGTCCGCTTTGAGTCCGCCAATCGGGTAGATGCTCCCGTCCCTGCTTTGCTCGTAGTATGTGCCGGAGGTTGCCGCCACCACAAAAAGGATATTGTAGTCGAAGGTCTGCATCACGCTCAGTTTCTCCCCCTCCTTCTCGGCAATGATGCCGAAATCCTCCAAGGGACCCATCGTCACGTCGAGCTTCACCCCCTCTGTCTGGATCGAGCCGAACCGGACATCGGGATTGCCTTCCGCCACCTTGAGGTTTTGCATCCAACGGGGCTCTTGGCCGGCTTGCACAACCTCATTCCGCTGCTGCACAACTTCGCCGGCCTGCTGCGGAGCTTGGGCCTGCACGACTTGGACCTCTTGCCGGATGTCCTGCGCCTGCCGCGTGCCCGCAATCTGCCCCATTTCCGGGCCCGTCAGCGCCGCCGCCGGCCGGACGTGCCCGTTCCCATCCACCACCAATTCGTATTTTTCCGCGGCTGCGCCCTGAATGTAGCTCTTGGCCAGTTCCATGGCGCCCAGCACATATTCCTTGGCCTGCTCGGCCGTGAGGTTCATGCCTACCACCTCGCTGCCCAGATGGGTCATGAACGCCTCCAGCGCGAGCTCCATGTCCGCTGGGCTCTTGATGCCCTCCTTTTTGATGGTCTTGACCTCCTCGGTGAGGTCGGGCCGCGAGCCGGGGGGCAGCGAGACGGGGTTGGAGGCGTCGGTGACGATGAGCGGGCTGTTGGGCTTCGCCTGCATGGCCAGCTGCGTGCCGGCGATGCTGAACGACTCCGCGGGCAGGTTGAGCGATTTGGCGGCGATATCGATGATCTGCTCGTTGGGCAGGTTGATGGTGCCGACATCCACGCTGACGCGGACGGGCGCGTTCGCCGGGTGCGGGGATTCGAGCTGCTGGATGGCCTGGCGGTTGTAGCCTACCACCAGCTCCCGCAACTGGCAGGACAGCGTGAAGATGTGCTCGCCCAAGCGCAGCGTGGCCTCATCGGCCTTGGGGGCGTAGAGGCCGCCGGCCGGGCCCGCGTTGAAAATGAACATGGCAAACGAACGGTCGCGAGATTAATAAAACTGACGAGAAAAAGATTCGATGTGTTGTCCCGCAATTACTTCCTCTCGATGATTTGATTTGTCAATCATCGGACCACCATCTCGACACCTATCTTTTTCTTGCTTCGCATCTTGCGCACATATGCCTCGGCGGGCGTTTCCCGCCCACCTCGGAGGCTCATATGCAGCCTGACATTGTTATACCAGCCGAATAGCTCCCCCAGGGATCTGAATTCCTTGCGCTTTTGCTTGACGGTGCCAAAGAGCCTCTCCACCTTGCCGTTGGTCTGGGGATGGTTAATCCTTCCGAGGATATGCTTGATTTTCTGCGCTTTTGAGAAACTTCTGGAACCCATTTGGGCCCAGATGCACCTTTTTCCCCCCAATGGAGCAGAATTGGGAGTCATGGCCGGTCAGCATGGCCTTTGGAGGACCATAGGCCGCAATGGCCCTCTCCAGCACCAGAACGGAGTTGGCCGTATTGGCATGCTTGAAGAGGCCCCAGCCAGGGACGAACCTGGAGGCGTCGTCGATGTAGGCGATGAGCCATTCATTACCTATCTTGGTCCAGTCGGTATGCCAGAGGCTGTTGCTTTTGTATCTCTCGAAGCGGACCCATTTCCTCCGCTTGGACTTCTTGATATGCCTCTTGGCCAGCTTGAGAGAGCGCAGAATCTTGTGGATTCTGTTGTGGGGCATTTCCACCCCCAGTTTTTCTCTCATGGCTATCTCCAGCTTGAAGGCGCCGCAGCGGTGCTTCTCATACGCCTCTGAAACATCTGCAATCTCTTTAGGGCTTATGGGCTTGGGCGGCCGGCCCAGAGCCCTGCGCCGGGGCACCTGGCCGGTCTCCTTGAACTGTTTGACCAGATGCCGGACCCAGCGGGCGCTGACCTTGTAATTTTTTCCTATTCGATAAGCGCCCCGGTATCCAGCCAGAGCTCCGTCGATGATGTCGGCAATCTGCCACGGCTTGAGTTTGCACATGGAGATTTCGTTTATCGAGAGGAACTTATTTCGGGATAATACAGCTACGAAGTTGGGGTGATTGGGGTTTGGATGCTTTATTCATGGCCTGCGGCCGGTTTGATACTGCTTCAGCCATTCGTCGCCGTGCTTGGCCATGAGATACTCCGGGAAGGTGCCCCGCGCCTCTTCGAGGAGGGCTTGGCGGGTCCTCTCGTCATCCCGCGGGTAGGGGGAGATCGAGAGGGACAGCTTCTCGGCCATCGCGGTCGTCTTGGAATACTGGCCGTAGCTCAACTGTTCCAATGTCGCCTTTTTGTCCCCCGCGGCCATGAGGGTGTATTTGCTGCCGTTCCTCAGGCGCTGCAGCCCGTCCGCCCGCCGACGCGCGAACTCGTCCAATGGGAGGATGATGCCCAAGCTGCTTAGTTGGTACCCAGTGCCCGAGCCGCTTAGATTGGACCAGGAGTATTCGTTGACGTTCACGCGCAGGTTGGCGGATTGGATATAGTTTGATGCGACGTTGTCGTAGCTCTTGTTGACGCCGCAGACAAGGGAATTCTTGTCGCTGGGGGAGAAGCCGTAGATAACCATCGTGTCCAGCGCCATCGGGCCGGTTTCGTTCAGGTCGAGCACCTGCACCGAGGTGATTCCGGTGCCTGAACTGCCAATCGCCTCCGGCCAGCCGGTTATGACAATCCCCATCCCAGAAAGGGCTTTCGCGGCGTCGCACACCTCGGCCGGAGATGAGGAGGTACAGTGGGCGGAGAGAAAGATGTAGTTTTGGGCCAAGGAATAGGCCTCGATGGGGCTGATGTCCTTCCCGCCTGCAATGAAGCGCACGGCCCCGAATCCGGCGTCCTCGGTTATCCCGAGCGCTTGGAGCGCCTGCGAATAGTTCGGCTGCCGCTGGATGGTCTCGTAGTCCAAAAAGGTGTTTCCGTATACGTCAATGAGCTTGACGGGGTTCTGGAAATGGTTATTCTGGGTCTTGTTGCAGAGCTCGAAGAGGTAGGGGTGTTTTCCATCCAGCGCACTAACCTGGACCTTGCCGGCGTCGCTGGGCGTGTTCTTTGTGTAGGCTTCGCTGGCGAGCACAACCCGGTAATCCGGTCCCTCGGCTTTTGTAGGAGTTTTGCGTGACCCGAACTTGTGAACCTGGAATATCAGCACAATGTGTTTCTGGCGGCATTGTTTAAAAAGTTAGTACCAAAACGCTTTGCTGGGAAAAAAAGATTTTGCAGAAACGCAAACCGCTAATCGCTCTTGACTTCTTTCGCAGAGCTTTTTCGCGCGGAGCGCGAAAAACCTCGGAAAACGAATTATCTCTGGCAATGCCCGAATTAATCAGCTTTAACCTCTTTCGCAATGGGCTGGCGCTCCTTGTAAAGCACGCGCCAGCCGCAGTGCGGGCAGCGGGTGAACTTGGGGTCAAGGGTCTTGACCTCTTTCTTGCATTTTGCGCAGCGGTACATGGAAAGCAACCTCAACGGACGAAACTATAAACCTGTCTATGCCTTGCCGGCGCGCTTCTCGCGCGCCTTGAAATCCTCGATAAGGCGGGAGGCGACCTCGCCGGCCGGGGTGGAGAGGGCGTAGGTGGCGCCGGCGAACTTGGCGCCGCAGGACTGGCACTTCCACAGGGCGTTGGAGATGCGCTTGACCGCAGCCTTGGAGCAGCGCGGGCAGGCGTATTTGGCGCGGCGGGTGGCGGCGGTGGCGTCCGCGCGCTTGCGCAGCTCCATTCCGTATCTGACGTTGAAGTCTGACATTGGAAATCACCATTAGGGATTAGTCTTTGCGTATCAGGGAGCGCAATTCGGCCCCCTTCTTGAATGAAATATCCACGAACTCCATTATATCCTTTTGGGTGTAGCCCATCCAGCCGGTTTTCTGCGCGGCGCACACATAATCCGGAGTGGTGGCCAGCACGAAGCGGCCGTCAAGCCCCTTTTCCTCGTCAAGAGTGGGGTCGAGCAGGTGGCTGCGACCCACGGTGCCGAAGGTGCAGCTCACCGGCAGCGCGCCGACGGGCAGCTTGCCTTCGTATTCTCCGCGTATGACCTTGTCTGCCTCCACTTTGGGCATGCGGCAGTCGGCCAATGCAGCTACGGCCGCGAGGGTGGCGGCATCAAACAGGTTGCCGTCATGGTCAGCAATCCAGAGGTCCACATAGACCGCCTTCACCTTGGCCGAGCCGGGAATGGCAAGGCCGGGGAGGTCAATCATGTTGGCAGAGCGGATGGAGCGGTCGGTGACGCGGGCAAGCTCGATGGCCTCCACTTTGGGCGGGCCGGGCTCGAAAAGGTGGGAGCCAAGCGGGGTGAATTCCGCGCCTGTGGAGAGCACGCCCTCTGATGGGCGGTCGGGGAAGGGGGTGGCCAAATCGATTTTCACCCCGCAGATTACCTGCGTTTTTCCAATGGTGCAAAGCGCCGAGCCTTCCGCATTCTGCAGAGGGTTGCGCACAAGCTGGATGGGGCGGTAGTCGAGCTTGCCGCGCCCGTCTGCGCGGGTGCCGTTGGCGAGCAGCTGCAAAAGCTGCTGGTGCTTGAGTTGTTCTTGGACTTCCATAAATGTCACCTTCTAGTGCGAGCGCACTTCGCCCGGCTGCAATTCGAGCGGCACGCGCCTGCCCTCGTCTGTCCGCTCGTACACCCGGCGCAGCGCGTCTGCCTGAAGCTGGTGCACCTTCTGCGCGCCAATCTTGGCCATGCTCATTGCCTGGTCGATTTCGTCGCGGCTGAGTTGGCCGTCCATCTGATAGAGCAGGATTTCGTTGTTGCGGCTGGCGATTGCGATTGGGTTGTCTGACTCGCCGAAGTTGTCCTCCTCCTTGGAGAGGTCGAGCGCGAGGTGGCCGTCCACCTTGCCCACCGCGACTGCGGACACAAGGTCTTTCATCGGAATGCCCGCGTCTGCGAGGGCAACGGAAACTGCCGTGGCGGAGGCGCAGCGGGTGCCGCCGTCGGACTGCAGCACGTCAATGTAGACGTCGATGGCGCTTTTTGGGTAGGATTCTGAAATGACGACGTTCTCAAAGCACTCTGTGATTACTTTGGAAAGCTCCTGCGAGCGGCGGGCCGGGCCGGAGCGGCCGTGTTCCTCAAGAGAGCAGAAGGGGGCCATGTTGTAGCGGCAGCGCAGGACTGCGCGGTAGGGGCTCTCGTCATGGCGGGGGATGCACTCGCGCGGTCCGAAGACTCCGCAAAGGATTTTGTTCTTGCCCCACACCACGAGAGCCGAGCCGTCGGCGTCGTTGAGCACGCGGGCCTCTATGGAGACCGGGCGCAGGTCCTCGAACCCGCGGCCGTCCATGCGCTTGCCGTCCTCCCGCAAGAGAGGCGGATGATTTGCTGAACCACTCATAGACAATTCACCTTTTTTGAAAGCATGATTTGTTTTTTGTTTTGTTTTTGTTTGAAGCATGATTTGTTGAACCATGATTTTCTCAGGCCTGCTGAGGCATCTGCATCGGGGGCTGGCCTGCCCTTGCGCGCTCCTCGTTGAGCATGGAAGCCACGCGGTCGGTGAGGCCGGATGTGTGGGCCTGCGCCTCCACCATCCTTATCGCCTTGAGAGCGAGGCTGTGGCTGCCTTTTGCGGATACAAAGACATAGCCGTTGCGCCCGACCACAAGCTGGCAGCCTGTCATCTGGCTGATGAGGTTAATCATGGAATTGCGCTTGCCTATGAGGCGGGGCACCTTGACCGGCGAGATTCGCTCAAGCGAGCCATCATTCAGGGGGCGGGCGTCGGCCAAGTCTATGGAGCGAACCTCGTCCACGTTGATTATGCGGGCCTGCACAATCGAGCCGAGGGAGAAGGTGGCGCGCGTGTCGCGGCTGGAAAGAAAGCCGGAGAAGGGGGAGCCAAGGTCGAGGTTGTAGCCCGTGAAGCGGATGTCTGTCACATAGCCGACTACGACGTCTTCCGCCAAAGGCTCGTACGGCCCCTCGAGCGGGACGAGCTTGCCGTCCTCGCCAAGAAGGCTGAGGGCAACGGCATAGGTTTTCTGGCCGTCTGAAAAGCTGTAGGCCATGCGCTGGGGCTTGTCGGCTACCACTTCGCCGGGGACTACTATTCTTGACATAAGGATTCTCCTCCAGCTTCCAAAGGGGGCTGGACGGTCTGGAACGCTGCCTAAAAGGGGTTCCTAGGTTTGTTTTCGAGTACAGGAATAGATGGGGGGGAGTGTATAATAATATATCGGGCGAAGGCGGATTGGGCCTTGGCGAAGCCAAAAGGCAGGCTTTCCCCAATCAGGTGGGGATTTAAAGCTTGGGCGGTAATATGTGGTGCATCATGTAAAAGA
>JAKAME010000081.1 GCA_021813025.1 Microcaldota archaeon | reverse complement strand
CGGGAAGCATCTTGTTTTTCGTCCCGCCAAACATCTGAAGCGCAATTGCCTCCTTCACTTCGGTATGCCCATAGATACCGGGCGCTACCGCGTTGTTGATGTAGTCATACACCTTCACGTCGCGCGAGAGCAGCCTGATTTGGTCCTCCTCCTCCTTGCTGATGGCCACCTCGTCGAAATCCTTGCGCATGAACGAGATGTGGTTCACTTCCAAGTAGCGGGTGTAAATCCACGCCGCCTCCTCGCGCTTGCCCTTTGTCTTGAGAGGCGGGCGCAGGCGAACTATCCCGGTCACTTCCACGCTCTGGCCGGGAATGAGCGAATTGACCAAATCATCTTCCATGTAAAGCTCGAGCCGCGCGCCGGGCGTGCCGCCCTTGAGCCTTTCCAGCAGCTCCTGAGCCTCGGCGCGCTGGATGTCCACGAAATAGCAGCCCTCCTCGTCCAGTTTGAGCGAGCGGCGCTTGCATTCGGGGCAGATTTGAGGGGCCGCCTCCTTGCGGGTGAGCGGCACGCGCAGCACGTGGTCGCACATCAGGCACTTGTAGAGCGCCACCCGCACCTTGTGCAGCACGTCGGCGCGCTTGGTGACAACGCCCTTGATGGTGACAAGCTTGTCTATGTGGCTGGAGGAGATGTTCTGAATAAGCAGGTTGTTTTCAGGCACTCCCCGCACGCGCACGTGCGGCTCGAACGGCACGCCTTCCAGCACGCCTGCGGACGGCTTTTTGACGAGTTTTTCCAGAGCCGGAATTGCGAAGTCCGGATGCTCGACAAGATATTCGGCCAGCTCGTCATCGAATTTCTGCACTGCTGCATAATCGACTTCAAGGCTTCTGCGGCTGGGATAAGTTGCCTCCAGCTCGCGCAAATCGCGCCTCGCGTGCTCCTCGACAAACTCCTCCCACAGCTTTGTGAGGTGTGAATCGTCGATTTGAACCATGGACTAGCCGCCTCCCACGAGGGAGGCGATTATGGAAGATTGGGGTTTAAGAGCGTTTAGTAGTCGGGCTTCCACTCGTGGGAGGGGGAATCAGGAGGAACGTAGAACTGAAGGGGGAGGCGCTCCTCCCCCTGCGGTTTCGTTTAAGAGGATTTGGCTGCGGGGTTTCCGCTCCGGTGCATGGGTTTGGAAAGAAAAAAGGATGAAACTAGGGGCGGATTGAAAGAAAAAAGGGATGAAAGGCAAAAAGGCTCGGCCGGGAGCCGCCTTACTTCTTCATCATCATGCCCATGAGGCCCCAGAGGGCCATGAACACGCCCAGGATGCTCCAGCCGTTGAACCACACCGGCGCTCCGGCCCAGAGGTTGAATCCGGCAATCAGGAACAGGATGCCGAACACCAGCACGGAGATGGCGCACTTGCCGCACATGTGCATGCCGCAGCAGCCATCGCATGACATCTTTGCCATAATTTCACCCCTATCCGGCCCAAGCGTCGCCCGCTTCTGGCCTTGATAGGCCAACGTCGCACGCCTAATAAAGCTATCGGACGGCCTTTCGGCTATTGACGTAAAGAAAGGCGTTCATCCGTTTGAGCCTTAATCCAGCTGCACCTTTTCGCCCAAAGTCGGCGCATAGGCATCGAAGCCCTCGACTTTCAACTCCTCCGCAAACTGCGTGCAGTTGGCGGCGTCCCCGTGTATGCAGAACACCTTGCCCGGGTTCACCTTTTCCACATACTCGAACAGCTCGGAGCGCGAGGCATGGGCCGAGAAGTCGAGGTAGCGGATGGGGACCGATGGCCGCACCTGCTCGCCCTCCTTCTCCACATACCCGTGCTGGAGCAGATTGTGGCCGTTGGTGTTCTCAACACAGTAGCCTGTGAAAATTATTTCCGAGCGCTCGTTGAGCGAGAGCAGGTAGCCCAGAGCAGGCCCGCCCTGAAGCATGCCGGCGGTGGAGATGATGACGCAGGGCTCCTTGAGCACCCGCGAGCGGTCGCGCGGCTCGCGCACGATGTTCACCGATTCCATGTGCTGGCGGAAGGCGTGCGGGTCCTTTATGTAGGACGGATAGCCTGTCACTATGCGCGAGGCCTCCACGCCCATGCCGTCAACCCAGACCGGCAGGTCCTTGTCCTGGCTTTTGATAATCGAGATAAGCTCCTGTGTGCGGCCAACTGCAAAGGCGGGAAGCAGAAGGTTGCCGCCGTTGGACACGACTTCGCGCGCGCGCTGGACAAGCTGCACTTCCAAGTCCTGGCGGTTGGGGTGGTCGCGGTTGGCGTATGTGCTCTCGGTGATGAGCACGTCCACGTTCTCCGTGATTTCGGCAGGCTTGTGCATCCTTGTCTCAGAAAGCTTGAAGTCGCCTGAATAGAGGATTTTCTTGCCGCCGTATTCCAGCAGCGCCTGCGCCGAGCCTGGGATGTGGCCTGCGTCAAGCAGGGTAAGCGTTGTGTCTCCCATCACAGTCTTCTGGTGGTAGCCCTGCACGCGGAAGGATTCCATGGCCTTCTTGTGCGAGCTGCGCTTGTATGGAAGCGTGCCGTATTCCTCGATGATGATTTTGGCCGAGTCAAGAAGAAGCAGCTCGCCGATTTCCTTTGTTGGCGGGGTGGAAATCACGCGCGGGCTGTGGTGCTCGAAAAGAGAGGGCAGAAAGCCGATGTGGTCAAGATGCGGGTGCGACACCACGACGGTGTCCACAGGCAGCGGCGGGGGCTGGGGGTAGAGGTGGGGGTCGCTCTTGTTGTGTATCTTCAATCCGCAGTCAAGCACGATGTTCTGGTCGGTGCTGAGCATCACGCAGGAGCGGCCGACCTCGCCGGCGGCGCCCAAAAAGTCCAATTCCATTTTCAATTACCTCGCATATGGGCTCGCGCTGGACGTCATTTTGGATTTTTTGAACTCTTTCGCCAATTTCGCGATGGTTCTGTCCGGCGTGTAGCCTCTTTGTTTGTGTTTATTGGCTTGGCGCGGGCCGAGTTTATAAGGTTTAGTCGCGCCTCCCAAGCTTCATGGAACGCGAAGCCTGCGGCCGAACCGCGGGGCGCAATGCGTGATGTTATGGAATGCGAAGTTTGCGGCTCGCCCGACGCGCCATTTCTGACTATGATTGAGGGCGCGAGGCTGCACGCCTGCGAGCGCTGCGCCCGCATGGGGAAAATAATACAGGGCCCAAGCGCGAGGGAAACGGCAGGGGGCCGGCCTTCATTCGGGCATCCTCCATCATCTTTTTCCCCCCGCCAGCCGTCATCTTTTTCCTCTCGTTCTTCTGTCCCAGAACTCGAGTTGGCAGAGGGCTTTGGCGGGACAATCCGCTCCGCCCGTTTGCGCATGAAGCTGCCTCTTTCCGTGCTGGCCGAGCGGCTGGCCGAGAAAGAGTCTTTCCTTGAGCGGGTGGAAGCTGAGAAAACCCATCCCTCGCCTGAATTGGCGCGCAAACTGGAGAAAGAGCTGAACATCACCCTTCTGGAGCAGGCAGAAACGCTTTCCGGGGCCGCGCTGGTGGAATCATCAAAGCGCTCAGGCTCAGGCGCCCGCACGCTGGGCGACATCGTGGAATTCAAAAGCAAGGAAAAGAAGAAGTAAAGAGAAAGGCTGACAAGGACAAGAAGAAGTAGAAACCGCAATTATCGGTGTTTTTCGCATGGGCGTTGATTTGGGCGCGCTGGCCGAAAGCCGCACGCTGCAATGGTCGGAATTGGGCGGCAAAGTCGTGGCCGTTGACGCCTACAACACCCTCTATCAGTTCCTCTCCTCAATCCGCGGCGCGGACGGCTCGCTTCTCACCGACACGCAGGGAAGAGTCACCAGCCACCTCACCGGCCTGTTCTACCGCTCGGTGAAATGGCTTGAGGCGGGAATCAAGCCTGTCTTTGTTTTTGACGGCAAGCCTCCTGACTTGAAAAGAAAAACCCTTGCAGAGCGGCGCGAGCGCAAGGAAGTGGCGGAGGAGGCCCGCTCATCGGCTGTTTCGGAAGGCAGGCTCGAGGATGCGCGCATGTATGCGCAGGCCACCTCAAAGCTCACGCCGCAGATGGCAGAGCAGGCCAAGCAGCTGCTCGCCGCCATGGGAATTCCCTGCGTGCAGGCGCCGTCCGAGGGGGAGGCGCAGGCTGCCGAGCTTGCGCGCAAGGGCATGGCATGGGCCTCCGCCTCGCAGGATTACGATTCCCTGCTTTTCGGCTGCCCCCGCCTTGTGCGGAATTTGTCCACGTCCGGCAGGCGCAAGCTGCCGAGAAAAAGCGAATACGTCGAGATTGAGCCGCAGCTTTTCGAGCTTGATTCCATCCTCTCGCACGCTTCACTCACGCGCCAGCAGCTTGTGTGGCTCGCCATGCTTGTCGGCACGGATTACAACGACGGCGTGATGGGCGTGGGCCCGAAAAAGGCCCTCAAGCTCGTGGGCGGGGCAAAATCATTCAAGGAAATAGTTTCAACTATACCCGACAAAACCGGACTTGGACATTGGGAAGAAATAGAGCAGTTCTTCCTCCATCCCCCTCTTGCCGAAGTGCAGCCATTCTCCTTCCGCCATCCGGACAAGCCCGCCGTTGTGGCCCTGCTGTGCGGGCAGTTCGATTTCTCGTCAGAGCGCGTGGGCCGCACCATGGACGGGCTGATTTCGCAGCAGAAGGAGGCCGGCGCGCAGACGAAACTGGGAGAATGGTGAGTTTTACTCCTTGACCTCCAATTCCACTTCGTCCCCGTCTTTGAGCTTGTATTTCTTGCGCATGCTGTCCGCAGCCACGAATTCCACCACGTCGGGCGGGTGGTGGTTGAAGTAGGGGAACACCAGCGCGCCGCCCTCGCC
>JAKAME010000017.1 GCA_021813025.1 Microcaldota archaeon | reverse complement strand
GCCGTATTCTTCTCGCATCTGCTCTGGCGAGCGATGGACTAGCAAGAATTTGGCCTGCCGGCCCTCATGCCAGACTGGCTCAAGATAGAGCCGGCCCACCCTCAGCACCACGTGCGTCTGGTCCAGCGTCGGCCCCTCCAGCACCTGCACCAGCGCCAAGTCGTTGGCCGGCACGCCCAGAGCCAGCAGCAGGTCGCCCAGCGCCATGGAAAAGATGTCGCAGTCATAGCGGCGCTTGAGCATGGCTTCGGAGAGCAGCGATTCGTCGGCCGTTCCGTTCATGCCGCCCTTCAGGAAGAAAGAGCGGATGAATGCATCAACAGCCCCGGAAACGTCCACCGCCCCCTGCCTGACTTTGTGCGCATACGTCTGGTCGTATATCTCGACCGCCCGGCGCATGAGCTTTTTGTATCCCTTCGCCGCTTTCCCGAAATCAAGCTTCAGGAACGGCTTCAGCCACCGCTCCTCGGAAGCGATGATGCCTGTGCCAAGTTTCGCCATCTGGGGATAGCGGGTGCCGAGCTGGTCGGCGAGAGGTTTTTTGGCGAGCAGCGAAAAGGGCAGCAGCGCGCCGGCTGCGCTAAAACCAGTTATTTTGACGAACTCGCGTCTGGTCATAATGCCCATAAGGATAAACCGGATATATGATTGTTTTAGATTATATAAATAGATGGGTTGGCTGAACTGGAATGCGCCTATTCGTTCTCGGGCAGCCTTACCTCCCCGTACTGCCCGTCAAATCCGGGCCTTAATTCAAGCTTCTCTTTCTGCATGAGAAAGATTGCATGCGCTATTTTTTTCGACACTTCCGGCCCAAGCTTTTTTGCCAGCCTCTTTTCTGTTTCGGCCGGTTCAGCCTCAAGCGCCCCCATCTCGCTTCCGAATGCCTCAGCCAGCACGTCATAAGCCCCTTCCACTCCCTGCGTTTTCGCCCCCCGCCCAAGCGCCATCCCAATCAATGTTCGCAGGGGCACGAGATGGGTGAAGGGAGCGGCATGGGGCGGCTTTTCCCCCTCCCGCCTGTCTGCAAGCGCATCAATCCGGCCCAGCACTCCCTTTGTTATTTTCTTGCCGCATTTTGGGCATCTTCCTCCCAATTTTCTTGTTTCCTCAGCAGTCAGCCTCAATCCGCACGCCCTATGCCCGTCCGAGTAGTATTTGCCCTCTTGGGGGAAGAATTCGATGGTGCGGGTGAGGAAGTTGCGCGAGTCCGGGGCAGCAATCGCTTTCCACAGGCATTCATAATCCATTTTTTCCAATTCGAATTCGCTTGCCTCCCGCGCCAAATTGTCTGGAGAATGGGCGTCGGAAAAAGACAGGATGCGGACCCCGTCGAGCCATGAGCACCTCCAGTTCATTGGCGGGTCGGATGACAAGCCGGTTTCAATCGCATGCACATTCTTGGCCTGCGGGCCAAAAGCCTCTTTCAGCGAACCGAATCCCCCTTTTGCCCCGAACACGCCATACCACGGCGTCCAGATGTGCGCCGGAATAATCAGGATTTTTGGATGAAGCTCAAGCGCCGCCTGCGTCATTTTCTCCAGGCTCATCCTCACCCAAGGCCTGCCGTCAGTGCCCAATTTCGAGACAGGCGCAATAAGCCGCGAGAATTCCTGCGCCACTCTCATGCCGGGAAATACAGCCAGCGTATGCACCCTTCTTTTTTTCCCGGCCGGCTGCTCGAAGGTGTTGTTGATTTCAACCGTCGGGACGAAGAGGATGCCGTCCCGCTCCAAAAATCCGCCTCCGGTCTCCCTCGCCTCTTTTTTTATTTCCTCAAAATATTTCGGGTGGGTCACGTCTCCCGTGCCCACTAACGCTAAGCCTTTCGTTTTGGCCGCCTCTGTCATGTGAATAATGTCCATGCGCGGAGAGCATCCTCTCGCATATTTGGAATGGACGTGCAAGTCAGCAAGGACTTTCATCAGCTACCTCATAGGGGGAGGGTCAGGAAGAACCTCAAACTGGGGAGGGGGACAAAGATAGTTCGTGTGTTCCCCCTCCGCGGTTCTGTTGGAATGGACGTGCAAATCGGCGAGAATGCGCATAGCAACCAGAAGCGCAAACGCGCGCCAGCTCTTATTCCTATTCCCCTGCCTCTTATTTTCCGCCCTGCGTCATCATGCCGGCAACTCCGCCAGCCAGCAGCATGCCGCTGACAGCCAGCACAATCGGCCCGGCCCCGCCACCATAATGGGGTGCGGACACGCCGCCCATGCCTGCACTCAGGACGGGATTGTCGGTCATGCTCAGGCCAACTCCCAAAGCGCCGACGCTGACTGCTAATGGGGCAACCGCCCGCATGCCGGTCATAATCAGGTCATCAGCCATCCCATCAACCCCTGCCTCCTTCGGCCTCCGCGCTTTTAATTATTCGCCACCCCACCTCAAGCATGGCACTCTCGATGGGCACGAACGGCGTGCGTGCGCTATTTGACGAGTTGGACGCAAAGGCGGCCATGGACTTGGGCTTCGGATTCTCCCAGTTCATGAAGAAAGAGAAGGAAAAAAAGAAAGCCAGGAAAAAATATTCTTCTTCCCGTCCATGCGCCGTTCTCGCGCGCGACATGCGCCTCACCTCCCCCTGCCTCTCTCAAGCTGCCGCAGCAGGCCTTATGGAGGGCGGCTGCGACGTGCTGGACGCAGGCATACTCACCGCCCCCGGAGCAGAATGGGCGGCGCGCCATCTGCAGGCAGACGGGCTAATCATAGTCACGGCCAGCCACAATCCGCCGGAATGGAATGCCCTCAAGTTCGTGGACGGAAGCGGCATCGCAGTCTCGCGCGAGCGCGGGGCTCCGATAGCGGCTTACGTTGGCCGCCCGCGCCCGCCCGCGCTTGCATGGCAGCAATTGGGCAAGCTCCAATCGGTGCCAGACATCATTCCAGCCTACCAGTCTGCCATCCTGAAATTCGCCAACCGCCGCCTCCTCTCACGCCATGCCTCCAAGCTCAAAATCATCGCCGACCCCGGCAACGGCACCGCCGCCCTCACCGCGCCCGCGCTCTTCAAAGCGCTTGGCGTGAAAACCAAATTCATACATGCCGAACTGGATGGCCGCTTCCCCAACCGCCCATCCGAACCTGCCAAAGCAAACTTGGGCTCCCTGATTGAGGCCATGGCCTCCGGCTCAGCCTCTTTCGGCGTGGCGTGGGACGGGGACGCCGACCGCGTCACGTTCGTTGACAACGAGGGAAGGTGGCTGAGCGGGGACATCGGGGTTGCGCTTTCTGCCAGGTGGGCCCTTATGCAGGCAGGCTATCCAAAAAAAAGCCAAGCCCGCAGCAGCCCTCGCTCAAAAAAAGGCGGCGCCGGTCGCTCCAAGCCCTTCCCCCTCTCCCGGCGCCCAATCATTGTAACCACTTCCGCCACCAGCCGCGTGGTGGAAGCGGTGGCTAAAGAGCACGGCGCCAGGGTGGAATACACCGACGTCGGCGCGCCCTACCTTTCCGAGCGCATGGCTGCGCTTGCCCCCCGCGTGATTTCGGGCGGCGAGGAGGTTGGCGGCATTGTCTGGCCCTCCTTCTCGCTTGCCAAGGACGGCGTGCTTGCATCAGTCAAGCTCCTTGAAATGGCAAGCCTCAAGCCCATCTCGGAATGGGCGGACGAGCTGCCGAAATTCTACACATGCAAATTGAAGGTCGAATGCCCTCCGGAAAAAAACAAGGAACTGGCCGCACTCGTGCAGTCAGAGATTGCACGAGAGCTGTCTTCCGCCCGGCCAGCGCATTCCGCTCTCCGCCCCCTGCGCGGCGGCTTCCGCCTCGACTTGCCCGGCGGCTGGGTGCTGGTGCGCGCCTCAGGCACCGAGAACCAGGTGCGCATATTCGCCGAGAGCGCCACTCTGGAGGGGGCCGAGGAGCTGGCCAAGCGCTACCAGTCAATAGTGCAGAAAGAAATGAAGCAGGATAATCAGTGGAAAAATTGAGAAAAAGTAAAAAGAAGGAGAAGGTCGTTTATTCCCCCTTAAGGGCAGAAAATGTTTCTATCTCTTTGGCCAATGCCTGCTTCGAGGCAATCTCTTTGGCCTCCGCAATCACTTTTTCCATGCCCGCCCGAAACGTCAATCTTGAGTCGGGAACTAATGAGTACTGGCCATCATTGATTGTCGAAACTGTAGGAATGTCCAGAGACGGCCTATTGAGCTCCAGTATGCCCTTGAAAGTGGTTTTCTTTCCGGTGCCGAGGATTTTATCATTCGTGACATCCACCAGAAACTTGATTGTTTTGTTAGTTATCATATCGACTGCCACTATTTTCCGCGTGTCGGGCGCTGGCATCATTTTAGGCATCATATTCTCAATCCCCAGCTAATGGCTTTTGAAGCCGAATGTTATAATTAGTGTTTAAACAAACATATAAATCTATCTGCCAAGACGGCTCTGCCAAGAAATCCTCCCGTTCAGCCGACTTTCTGAGCAAACGCGGGTTTTTGTGCAAAGCCATAATAGCATCTGATTTAAATTCTCCGCCCGCCCCATACTTATCGTCATCATTCCGAGGTGTTTTTGCATGAAGGCCATCGTCTGCTGCGGCGGAATGGGCACGCGCCTGCGCCCCTACACCTACTCCATTCCAAAGCCAATGCTCCCGCTGGGCAACAAGCCCATCCTCGAATACGTCATCCGCCACCTCAAGCGCCACGGATTCACGGACCTCTACCTGACAGTCGGCTACCTCAAGGAGCAAATCATGGACTATTTCGGCAACGGCTCCAAGTTCGGCGTCAAAATCCAGTATGCTGTCGAGGAGGGCGAGGCCGGCACCGCAGGCTCCATCCTGCCGCTCAAGAAATGGGCGTCCGAGCCTTTCATAGTGCAGATGGGCGACCATCTCTCGCGCCTTGACCTCAAGAAAATGCACGCCTATCACAAGCGCATGGGCGGCATAGCAACCGTTGCCCTCAAGCGCACCGGCGTGCCCCTCGAATACGGCATAGCGAAAGTGGACAGCTCGAATCGGATTATCTCATTCGAGGAGAAGCCGATTGTGCGCAACTATGTCAATGCAGGCGTCTATGTCTTCGCGCCCGCCGTGTTCGAGTACGTCCGCCCCAACGATGATTTCGCCAGAAACGTCTTCCCGCGCCTGCTGGCAGACAAGCAGCGCGTCAACGGCTATGTGTTCGACGACTACTGGCTCGACATCGGCCGGCCCTCTGACTACGAAAAAGTGAATGAGATGGTCACGCTGATGGAAATGGTCGGCGAGATGGAGTGAGCGCGGGGAAATGAAAAACACTCTCGCTTTCGCACTGGCGCTGCTTCTCCTTCTGCCATTTTTGCAGGCCGAGCTGAAATCCACCTACAACATACCGGCCAAGCTTACCGAGGCGGAAATGAGGGGCGGCCCCTCCCTTTCCGGCTCGAGCATATACCCCCAATTCGGGGTGCCGTGCACCAATTTCACCTACGGCGTCATGTACCGGGACCCGCAGGGGCGCGAGCCGGAATATGTGCGCATCAACCTCAACGGCCAGTGGCATGACATGGCCAAAGCCGGCGGGGACGCCAAAAGCGGCGCCCGCTACGTCTATTACTTCGTGCCCAGCTCCACAAAAGCCAATTTCTATTACATAGAGGCCAGCAACGGAATAGGCAAGGCCCGCGCCGCCATCATCGACAGCCCGGACCAGGGGCCCATCCTCTATACCGAAAAGTTCGACAACAACCAGATAATTCTGCTGGACACGGCCGGCAACGAGCTTTGGGCCTACGACACCGGCGCCGACCAGGTCGAGGGCGTCGCCCTGTCCAAGGACGGCCGCTATGCAGCGGCAGTGACCAATTCGCGCATCTACCTTTTCTCAAACGAAAGCGGAACCCCCCTCTGGAGCTATTGCGAGAGCTGCGGCGAGCCGCTGGCCGGCTCCACGAATTTTGCCGGCATCGCCGTCTCGGCCGACGGGAAATACGTGGCAGCCGACATGCAGGGCAAGCTTTACTTTTTTGCCAGCGAGCATGGCCTGCCCCTCTGGACGCGGGACACCGAGTCCAGCGCCATCGGAGTCGGCATGTCGGATGACGCGGGCGTCATAGCCGCCGGAGTCGGCAACGCTGGGGAGAAGGGGGACCGGCTCTTTCTTTTCGATTGGGAGGGAAGCCAAATCGGAACTTACAAGGCGTCGCACTCCTCCTACGTGCAGACAGGCAACTTCTACCAGCCGGCCGTCACGCCGGACGGCAAATACGTGGCCGTATCCACAGGCTGCCCCGACCGGCGGGCCTATCTTTTTGGCGGGGACGGCAGCCTGCTCTTTCGGAGCGAGCAGCTCACCTACGACAGCCCGGTGCACAAGTCCGCCATTTCTGACGACGGCTCGCTCATCGCCTACTCTCTCGACCACTCGCAGGGCAAGGAAATCCTTCTCCTGTTCAAAAAGGACGGCAGCAAGGTGTGGGGCTTCTCCTCTCCGGATGATTCAGTGGCGCGCGGCGTGTCGCTCTCGGCGGACGGGAAATACGCGGCCATCGGCACCAGCGCGGGGCATATATACCTGTTTTCCGCCGCCAGCAGCCGGCCGCTTTGGAAATTCACAGAATCCGGCCTCTCCCAGTTCGGCGAGGTCAAGCTGAATGGGGACGGAAGCCTGCTGGCGGCTGCCGGCACCTCGAAAAAAATCTACCTGTTTTCAAGGGCGAGCGGCACGCCCCTGTGGGGCCATGAGGCCAGCACGTGGGTGACCAAGCTGGACTTCAACGGCCAATACATCCTGGCCGGCACCGGGCTGAGGGAATACATCGGCGAGGGCATGCGGGAGGAAAGGGATTATGTTTGCACCGAAATAATCCAGCCAAAACCCATGCGGCAGGATTCCGGCCCGGCGCGGCAGGATTCCGGAAACGGGCCGGGCGAAAATTACGGGGTGGAGGGCGGGTGCGAGTCATTTGACGGCAACGAGACCGGATGCCGCTCCAATCCCGGCTACTGCCTCTGGCTGGACTCCGGCGTATGCGAGCCCAAAGACAGGGGAAGCGGGGAAGCGGTGTGCGGGGACGGGATTTGCCAGTCTCCCGAAAACCCGCAGACCTGCCCATCGGACTGCTGCGGGGAAAACTGCGGCCCTGCGCAAGGCGGCGTCCGCCAGAACGGAAGCGGCCAAACAAGAGAGGAGAAAAACGGCACCAGGCAAGGGAACGCCGGCGGGGAGAAAAATGGAATTGGGGCGGAAAACGCAAGCGAACAGCCGGCCGAGGCGCCAAAACCTCCTCTTCCCGCCAACAACAGCCCGGGACAGGGGGCCGGCCCCGAATCCCCGAAAGATTTCATCTCACAACTCCTCTCGTTTTTCGCCAGCCTGTTCGGGCTTGGATGATTTTGCCGCAGCCATTCCCTGTTTTCCGCTTCAGCCCGGCAGCCCGGCGCGCCTTATCCTGCGGCGTATCCTCCTGGTCTGGCCGGAGAACAGGAGCACCCCCAGCTCCCCCGCGCGCTCAAGATAGGCCTCCCGCACGCGGGACGCGGAGGAAATGGACTGCTCGCGCAGCATCTCCATCAAATCGTCCTCGCTGATGTCCTCGTCGTCAAGGTTCTTGCGGAGAATCCTGCCGTTGTGAATCAGCAGCGTCGGGTTGCCCTCCAGTATGTAGGCGATGCGCCGGTTCTTCTCCACCAGCTTTGACATCGCAATCTGAAGGAAAATGACGGCCGCTATGGCCACCATCGCATTCCCAATCCCGACGATGTCCTGCGGGTAAATCAGCACGTCTCCCACTGCCGAGCCAAGCGCGATGATTATGATGAGGTCCATCGGGGAGAGGTGGGCGAGGCGCCTCTTGCCGGCAAAGCGCAGCACGGCGAGGGCGAAGAAGTACATCAGGGCCACGCGCAACAGCTGGCCGGGCAAGTCATGCACGAAAAGCTCCATGGCTCTCCCTCGGCAGGGTAGTTTTTATCCCTTTTGCGCGCAGGCCGTCCTCTACTTCAAATACAGCGCCAGCACAACGAGCGCGAACACAGCCTCAATTCCCATCAGCGCCAGCGCCAGATTCCTCTCAGTCAGCCCGCCCGTAATATTCAAAATCAAATCTCCCAAGCCCCTTGTCTGGCCTTTAGGCGCATGCAGTTTCCCGTCCTCCCCCGCTTCCGAAAAAGTCTTGGGGAATTTCTTCATCGCCTTGAGGAAGAAATCCACAACAAATGGAATGGTCAGAATGGCGCCCGCAGACTTCAAATCAGAGATGATGACAGCAGCGGCCAGCGCGGCCCCAATCGAAAGCGTCCCCACGTCGTCAATAAACACCCGCGCCGGGAACCAGTTGTGGGGCAAAAAGCCAAGCAGCGCGCCCAGCATGGCCATGCTCAGCAGCGCCATCTCGGTCTGGCCGTGCACAAATGCCACCAGGGCGAGGCAGGCGAACATCACCACTCCCATGCCCGCCTCAGAGCCGTTCCAGCCGGCCAGCATGTTGGTCAGATTCGAGCACACCGCCACGGCAAGAGGAATGAGCAGAAGCGGATAGAGCAGGCCGAAGTCGATGGAGCCAATGAACGGAATCGCTATCGCATTGTGCCCGGCAGCCATGGCCACCACCACAAGAGGCACCGAGGCCGCAAGAGGCAGAAGCGCCTTGGTGAGCTGGCTCATGTCAAACAAATCGTCGAATATGCCGATGATGGCCACGATGCACACCGTGAGCAGGGCGGCCAGCACGCCGACCAGCTGGAGGGAGAAGCCGAAGAGGGCGTGCAGCGCCAAGCCGGCCAGCGCGGCCCCGACAAAGCCAACCACTATCGCAATGCCGCCCATGCCCGGCTTCTCGGGCATGCCGCTCTTGTGCATGTCCTTTCCCACCATGCCGGAAGCCTTCAGCTTGGGGATGATGCGCCACAAGGTGAGGTAGCTGACGGCAGCCGCGACCAGCAGGACAAGAACAAGGAAAAGCGGGTCCATCTATTCCACCACAATCCCCGCGGCGCGGGTCAGCCATGCAGTTGCGCAGTCCATCTATTCAACCTCCATGAGCAGCGCGTCGGGGGTGCGGGACACCACCTTCACGCCGCCTGGCTGGGGGTCGAACAGGTCCATGAGTTTCGTGTTCAGGTCGTCGTTCGGCCACAGCAGCAGGTTGCCGTCCGCGTCATAGGATTTCTGGGACTGCAGCAGCTGCACCTCGCCCACGCGAAGCACCTTGAGAAGCGCGTTGCCGGGCGAGGCGTAGAGATAGGTGCGCGCCGCCCCAAGCCCGCCCGTCTGCAGGTCAAGCGGATGGAGCACGCGAAGGCCCGAGTATGAGTCGAACACCGCCATTTCGTTGCTGCCGCTGTTGGCCTTGCCGACGTAATGGAAGGCCACGAGGGTCCAGTTGCGCCCGGATGCGCCCTTCAGCCCTATGGTGTCAAACACCGAAACGGGCAGAAGCACGCGCGTGCCGCGCGGGTAGGGTGCGGGCGTTGCCGATGGGGAGGCCAGCCAGCCGATGAGCCTGCTCTCGTTGCCCGCAGCCGGCGAGTTGCCGAGGAACTGCACCGCATCCCCGCCTGCAAGAGTTGCAATCGGCGCGCCAGCCCCGGCCCTGCCCAAAGACAGGAGATGCTGCTGCACGCCCGCATCCAGAGGCGCGTAATTGGGATAGGGGGCGTTCAGCTCCACGCCGGGCACGAAGCCGATTGCCATGAGCAGCGAGAAGCCGAGCAAAAACATCAGCACCCCGTGGCGCACCAGCGCGGCATTCCAGCCCCAAAGGTGCGCCAGCGCCACCGCAGCCGCGGCTCCGAGGGCGGCCAAGCCCAGCGAGCGGACCGAGTCTCCCGCCTGGCTTTCCTGCAGCAGGCCGAAGAGCACCACCAGCATGCATATGAAAAGAATGATTCCCTGCCAGCCCAGCGGCTCATCACCGATGCGGCGCAGGGTGTGCAGCCCATAGGCTGCAGGCAGGAGGAGAATAACCATGGCCAGCGCGGGCGATGCAAGAGCGGCCAGCAGGCCTGCCAATATGAGCGGCAGGAAGAGGCGCGAGGCAGGATGCGCTCCCGCGCGCAGGCCTGCCGGAATCGCGATGGCAGCCAAGCCAAGCAGCATCCAAGCCTGCGCCGGCAGCCTTGCCAGATTCCCAGCCGCCGCGCCCATGGTTGGCAGGGCGGGAATGTTCATCAGCAGCACGAGCAGCGGCAGGATGAGGGCCACAATTTTGGCAATTTCCGCCGCATCCGGCGCGGCTCCCTCCTTTCTCTCGCGCGCCATGAGCAGATGGCCGACCAGCAGCCCAAGTGGCATGAGCGCGCTGAACGGCATAATCCACACAGATGCTCCAAAGCCGATGGCAGCCAGCACGCAGCCTCCGAATCCACGCATCGCCTGCCAGTCTTTCTTGGCTGCCGCCTTCTCCTCTTTTTTGGCCGAGGCAGCCAGCGACACGCCGAGCGCGCCGAGCAGCATCAGCGGCATTGCCAGCGCCGCATCAGGCACGAATCCGGGCAGGAAAGCCTCGTACACCGGCGCGCCCAGCAGCATCAGCAGGCCCGCCCCCGCGCTCTCTGCCCGGCCAAATCCAAGCAGGCGCAAAGCCCCATAGGCCAGCAGCGCCGACAGGGCCATCAGCGCCAGAGGCAAATTAAGCATAAAGTCCAGCACGCCCCGCGCTCCTGCAGATGCCGAAGACAGGCCGGGCAGGTGATAGATGCCCGAAAGAATTATTTCGGCCGGCCCGGCAGGAGTGCCGCGCAAAATGTGCAAAGCAGCAGTATATGTGCTCTCATTGAGCACGCTTATTGATGACGCAGCCAGCATGGCGGCCAGCAGCACTGCCATGCCCAATCCCAGCATCCAGTCCGGCTGGCCAATCTCTTCCTTGGAACCCATCATAAAAATCACTTGGAGCGCAGTTTGTGCAGGGCAGCTTTGGCCCCGGCCTCATTTACCTGCCTGCTTGAAATCATGAACTCGACCGCCCGCTCAAGCTCTGCATCGGACACGCCGGCAGTTTTTGCCACATGGCGCGCGTGCAGGCGCATGTGCCCTGCCTGTATGCCCTCTCCTGCCAGCGCCTTTAGCGCGGCCAGATTCTGGGCAAGCCCCACCGCAGCCATCACCTGCGCAAGCTCTCCCGAGCTTTTTGCGCCCAATATTTTCTGTCCCAATACGGCGCACGGGTTTGCTTTCATCGAGCCTCCCACCACGCCAACAGCAAGAGGGAGAACTATTTTTCCCTCCAAATCCCCGTCCGCATTCTTGGAATACGTTATGATGCTCGCATCCTTCATGGCAGCATACGAATGCGCCCCCGCCTCGATGGCCCGCCAGTCGTTTCCCGTGGCCACGCCAACGGCGTCAATGCCGTTCATTATTCCCTTGTGATGGGTTGCCCTGCGGAAGGGGTCTGCCATTGCGAACGCCCACGCGTCCAGAATGGCTTCCACTGCCTCTTCCCCGCCCAAACTTTCCTTGCTCCACACGGCCGATGCGGATGCGATGCGCTTGATTGCCAAGTTTGTAAGTATGCGCAGGCGCGCCGTGCCGCCAGTTTTTTTCTCAACAGTTGGCGCCAAGCGCTCCATGGCGCTGTTCACCATGTTGGCCCCCATCGCATCCGCCACGTTGACGTCGAATTCCACCACCACCATCTGTCCGCGCGGGCTTGCCAGCTTGCGGGCTTGCATGCCCACAACGCCTCCTCCGAATGCCTTGAGGTTGGCGAAATGGGTGTCCGCTTCCGTCATAAGCGCGGCCTTGTCTGCATTGAGTTTGGCCACGGCCGCGCCAGCATCCTGCAGTTTCACAAGCTGGATTTGTCCAGTCATTATGGAGCCAGAATATTCAGTTTTGAATCCGCCCTTCTCCCTCGCCAGCTTGGCAGCATTGCTGGCCGCAGCCACCACCGAGGGCTCCTCAATCACCATTGGCACGACGTATTCTTTCCCATTGACAAGGAAATTGGGCGCGACCGAGAACGGAAGCGCAAATGTGCCAACCACATTCTCTGTGATTGTTTCTGCCGTTGCAAGCGGCAGCGGGCCGTCCTTGTTCAGCAAGGCCACGTCTTTCTCATCCAGCCCGCGCGCTTGGGCCAAAATTTTCTGTCTCTCACTGACCGTGCGCTTGTAGAAGCCAGACCAGATGGAATTGTCTGGGGCGGAACCAGAATGTGCGGAAGCCAAGTTCAAAACCTCTGAAATAAACTGAGGCCGGCGCATTCCCACCTCGGCCAGCCTCGGCAGTTGTATGGCCTCGATTAGGGCAAAACAAGCTTTATAACTGATGGGTTCGACGGGCGGCGAAAAACCGGCGCTCGCACATCTCCTCTTCTCTTATAAATATTGTTTTCCATTATTTAACACATGAGAGACCGTATTCTACGCGCCATGGCCCACATGCCAGCCGGTGGCATAGCGCTGCACGGCACCAGCTACAAAAAAGCCCTCCAAATCGCCCAGAGAGGGCTGTTTGACGGCAGTTATTTGTGCACCATTCCCAACCCAAACTTCAAGGCTTTCAAATGCCGCTGGGAGAGTGAGCAGCTTTTCAACGGCTCGTACCTGCCTGCCTGTGATGAACGTGAGTTCTTCTCCCGCAGCGTCGGCGCCGCCCTTTTCACACTCTCCTATTCCCTGAGCGACCGCCACAAAAAAAGCGGCTTTCACTCAAACGGCGAGCGCAATCCCCTGCCCGCTGTGGTCATTTTTGCCGATTATTCCGCAGAACGCGCGGACTTCAATCTCCTTGGAAACGACCTCGAAACCAGCTTTTACCGCCTGCTTCCCAGCTTCCAATCCCGGCTGTATTATTCTTTTGGAAAAAGAAACTGGTTCCGCTCATCGAAGCCCGAAGTTTCGGCCATCGCCCACCTGAGCAAGGACGACATGGAGCAGATTCGTGAGCAGGCGAAGGCGCGCGCAGCCAGCAGTCACACCCGCACGTTCAAGGCCCTGTCCAGTCGCATGAAAAAAGACGCGCTCGTTCTCAAAACGCTGCAGCTCATCGAGCGCTTGGCGCTGGAGGGCAAGCCCTCAGAAATTCTGGTGCTCTGAGCCGCTATTTTGTCTTCCCTCCATCCAGCTCCCCCAGCTTGCGGCCTATCTCTTCCTTCGATGGCAGACACTTCGCCAGTTCTTGGGGGAGGAACGGCGTTATCTGATATGTCGCCACCCCCATCGGCTTGCGCGAATCGCGCAGCGCGTATTCCACTATGGTGCGGCTTTTTTCCCTGCAAATAATGATGCCAATCGAGGGCTTCTCCCCATCGAGGCGGACCTTGTCATCCAGCGCAGCCAGATAGAACTGCATCTTGCCTGCGTATTCGGGCTTGAATTTGCCGATTTTGAGCTCGACCGCCACCAGACAGCGCAGCTGGCGGTGGTAGAGCAGCAGGTCGATGAAATACTCCACATCATCCACCTCCAGGCGGTATTGGCTGCCCACAAAGCAGAACTGGCTGCCCAGTTCGGCCAAAAAACTGCGAATGCGCAGCAGCAGCGCGCCCTCCATCTCCTTTTCCAGATGCTTTTCCCCAAGCCCAAGAAAGTCGAAGGTGTATTCGTCCTTGACGGCCAGGGCGGCCCGGCTCGCGTATTTGGCTGGGAGGGTCTTGCCGAAATTGGTTTGGCCCAGCATGGTTTTTTCGTAAGACCTGTTTTCTATCTGATGGACCAGAACGTCTTTTGTCCAGCCGAACTTCTTGGTCATCCGTATGTAAAACTCCCGTTCCAATGCGTCTTTGCAGCGACTCATGATAAGGAGGTTTTTCACCCAGCTTATTTCTCCAACCAATGGTTGGAGTTTTGAGTCATCTTTGTACTCGAGGTAGAACTGTCGCATCTGCCACAGATTGGCGACCGAGAAACCCCTGATGCCCGGATACTCTTTTTGCAGGTCAGCAGCGAGTGTTTCCACGACCGATTTTCCCCAGCCGAACTTGTCCTGTTTCTCTACGATTTTTTGGCCAATGTCCCAGTAGAGACCTATCAGTTCCTTGTTGACTGCCTTCAGGGCGTCATACTGCGCCCGGCGGATTCTCTGCTTGATGTCCAGAAGGAAATCTGCATACCCTTTTTCTTCCGTAAGCGCGGTCATGCCACCATCTAAGGAAGATGGCCTTCAGGGCACTATTTAAACCTCGGAGAGGGCGGCTTTCCGGTCGAAAATGCGGCTGCGAATTATCTCTTTTCCATCTTGTCCAGTATGTCTCCCAAAGTCGCATCCGTCCTAATCGCGCTTGCGGAGAAATGCGTGCGGCTTGCGAAGAATCCCATGCTCTGAAGCTTTTCGATTATGCGCTCGCTGGCCGGTATCACGCGCCTGTGCCTTGACGCCAGCTCATGCAAGTCATAATACAGCGTCGGCCCGTCAGCCTCGGCACTGATGGCGGCAAGCAATCCGCCCGCCTCTTTGGACAGATAAGGCCTGTTGGGCGCCAGCCTCTGCATTCTCTCCACGCACGCCTTGTCCACCCAGTCCCCGCCCCAAACCGGCCCGCCCCACTGCGTGTGCTGGCCGCACCATGCGCAAATCGGGGTGGGGAATCCGTCCATGTGATGATAAAGACAATGGGGGCAGTGGGTGATGTAGCTCATGGCCGTTTTCGCCGTTTCCACAGCCCCTTCAGCGCCCTTCACCAGCCGCGCCATCACTTTGAAATAATGGCGGTGCGAAACGCAGAGCTGCGGCTCCAAGCTCCAATCCTCTGCTGCGGCCGCCCTTGCAATCGCGCCCAGTAAAATCCTCAACCCGGCCTCATGCCCTATTTCGGAATGCAGCGGGCGGGCGGCATAGCCCTTGTAGCATGCCTGCGCGTGCGCCCCGCACAGAACTGCAGTATCGGTTGCAGTAATGGACACGAATCTCTCATCCATCCCGGAGCCGCATCTCATCAGGGAGGCGAGGTAGGGAACCGGAGTTCCGAACGGATCTATTTCAATCAAGTCGAATCTTTCTCCCACGCCGAGCAGCCGATTGATGTCTGCTCTCATCACTCGGAAAGCATCGGGCGCCAAACCATTCAGCTTCGCATTCTCTTCAGCCAATTCCACCGCCGCCGGCTGCGCATCCACGAATGCAACATGCCCCACGTTCTTGTTTTCCAGTTTGTAGCGCAGTCCGCGCGCGCCTGAAGCGCAGAACCCGTCCAGCAAGCTGGGAAGCGCGGGCAGCGCGCCCACCCACAGGCTCGACAAATCCCTGCACAAACGCATGTGGGGGTTGAAAAACACTTCAGAGCGAAGATGCAGCTTGGCCAAGCCTTCCGAGGTCATGGCTCCAAGCGCGCTTGCGCCCTTCGCTCCGGTTTCCCCGCCCTCATTCCATGCATCGGGCGCATTCTTCTCCTGCATCCGCTCGGCACCTGTCCTCCTCTTTTCCAGCGTCTGCTCTGAACCCATCGCTTTTCCTATCCACCACCACCAATTTTAAGCCATCGGCCCGTTGCTCCCCCATGGTGCTTGCCTCGGTGCGCCAATCCTCGCTTGCAGGCATGCTGCGCCCCCCCTCCTCCCTGCCTCTGGCCAGCCGCCTGCTGTGGATGGCCTGCATGGGCGAGGGCGGAGTAATCGGCCGCCTGCCGGAGCATCCCGACATTGCGGCCATCATGCAGGCAGGGCAGGCCATGGGCGCGGACGGCGTAATCGAAAACAATGTTGCAGACATTTTCGGCCCAAGCGATCCAACGCCGCCTGATTCCATTTCCTGCGCCTCGAGCCCCACCCTCACGCGCCTCCTGCTGCCGCTTTCCCTTCTCACAGGCCAGCCCGCCGGCCTCGACAAGCCCTTTCTCTCTCCTGCGCTTGCGCGCTGGACGGAAGAGGCCGCGCTGGCGCTTGGCGTGCGCGTAATGCAGACCAAGGGGCGCCTGGAGGTGCGCGGCCCTCCGAGCGGGGATGCGCTTCCCTTGGCCGAGCGCGCCGGCGCGTTCTTCGCTCCGGGCGTGCTGATGGCCGCGCCCATTTCCGACATTCCCCTGATGGCGACCATGGACGAGTTCGTGCTTCAGCAGCCGTCCGTTCAGCTCACCCTGCGCGCGCTTGACAGGCTCAGCATCGGCTTCTCATGGGAGGAGAGCGAGCCGACATTCACTGCCGTGCCGGGCCAGACCTATCCGGAACTTAATGTTGAAGTTGAGGCAGACTGGCGCGCAGGCTCCTACCTGCTGGGAGCCTTCCTTCTTGCCGGGCGCGGCGCGGTCTCCCTGCCCCGCGATTCTGTGCAGAGCGAGCGCTCATTCTGGCTTGGCCTCGAGCAGGCCGGGCGCCTGCGCTGGAATGACTCTGGCGACGCGCTGTGGGCAGAGGCCGGCGAGCCTGTAGCGCTTTCCCCAAGCCTTGACATGCGCTCATTCTCTTCCCTCTATCCCCTCGCCCTTGTGCTGGCCACCCAGGCAACCGGGCCAGTGCGCCTCGAGCCCCTCTTCCCGCTCTCCCCCCGCTCGCGCCGCCGCCTGCTCTTCTGCGCCCAGCAGCTTGTGCGCATTGGCGCAGACATCACAATCAGCGATTCGTTTGTCGAAGTGCGCCCGTCCGCGCTTTCCGGCGGCGAGGCCGACAGCGGAGGGGAGGGCCGCATAGCCATGGCCCTTGCCCTCGCCGGCCTGATTTCAAAACAGCCTGTCTCAATAGTCGGAGCCGAAGCAGCATCCAAATCCCATCCTGCCTTCTGGTCTGATTTGCAGTCCATTGGGGCTGACATTCAGCTTGATTATTCTGCCGGCGAGCCGGAGGCCGAAACTCTGGCCGGCGCGGTCAAGGAAGAATCGGCACGGGTATAATCAACGCCGGTTTCCATATATTTTTATATATTAACTACCACTTATTCTCATGCAACCCTCATTCAGCCTCACAAAGGGCATCGTGCGTTACTCGCGCGCACTGCAGAAGAAAAATCCTTCCGACCATGCCCTCATGACTATGTGGGGACGTTATCGTTGCACTCCCAGCAGTCTTCCATCCATATGCGGCGATAACGGCCAGTACATTCAGGCCAAGGATTTCGAACAGGTTATCAACAATAATATGGCGAATTCACGCCAAGTGTTCAATTACATGTTCAAGACGACCTTCCATTTCGCATCCAAGGCGGTTAAAATCGACGAACGCGATTACCGCGAACTTCTCAAACTCATTTACGACCCCAACCTTCTGGGGTGTTCTATGTATAGTGAGCGCACTTACGACTCCTTCGACATGCGGAGCATGATGGGTGGAAAGCACGCGCACTCTGTTTTCCAGGCGCAGTTCCAAAACACGCCAAAAGAGAACGCGCTGGCGTTTCTCTCTGCCGTGGATTCGCAGTTCGACGATTTCAAGGTCTATATCGATGCGTTTTCGATGCAGACCAACGAGCAAGCCGTCCATGTCGCCGTCCGCACCGGCTCATCTTATCTGATTTTCATGCGGGCATTGAAAGACGGAGTGAATGGCAGAGAATAGAATCTATGTGCCTATTTCTCCCCTTTCTCCCTCGACCGCCCGCCTATTTCTTCCCTTTTGCCTTTCGATACGCGTCAATCAATCCATGCGCGTAATTAATCGAGCCGAAAGCGGTCACATAATCCTTCTTTTCAAGAAAATATTTGGTGTCTTCGCAGTAGCGCGAAGCGAGGTCGAGAACATGGGCGTTGGCCGGAGTCCGTTCGACCTCCTTGACATTCTTGTAAAACTGCTCAATGTCAGAAATGCAGCGCGCTGCCTGCTTGTTCGGCCTTGCCATGCCCATCCCTCACCCTTTTAAATTTATATAGAGTATGCTAATCACGTCAATCGTCAATTTTCTTTAGGTGAAATCTTGGGTTCCAGACCTCGCAAATGGAAGAAAAAGGGCCGCATGCGCTGGAAATGGCTGAAGAAGCGGCGCAAGCGCCTCAAGCGCAAGCTGAAACGAAGAGTGGGCGAGCTGTAAGGCTGAATCGCTTTTTCCCTTCCTTTCCCCTACGTTTATTAGCCTCCGGCTTGCGGGGGTAGCCATGAAGCAGGACCCCCGCGCCATCTACTTTCTCAAAGGGCTCTACTCCTTCGGCTACAATTCAATAGCCCCCATCCTGCCGGTCTTTCTCACCACCCTGACGTCTTCCGCAGCCCAAATCGGCATGGTGCCTGCCGCCTACCAGCTCTCCCGCACGCTGGGCGCGCTCTTCTTCGGCCAGGCAAGCGACCGCATGGGCCACAAGCGCACCCTGATGGCCGGAATCGGGCTCGCCATCCCCCTCGCCCTTCTCCTGCTCAACGCCAAGACCATCGGCGACTATGCCCTCATCTTCTTTGGCATCGGCATCTCTTCAGGCCTCTTCTACATCTCGCTCGACGCCCTCGCCACCACGCTCCATGCGAAGAAGGGGCAAACCCTGGCCGGACTGGAGGGCGCATACCATGCCGGGTTCCTGGCCGGCCCGTTCTTGGGCGGCTTTCTGGCCCACCAGTTCGGCATGCCGGCGGTATTCGTTCTCTGCGCCCTGATGATGCTGTTCACCCTTGCCCTGGCCGGCACCCTTCCCCAGGACAAGAAAAAACAGGCAGTCAGCATCGGCTCAGCTTTCTTGGAAATGAAGCTGGTCTTGCAGCAGACGCCGAAAAGCCGCATGCTGGCCTTCGCCTCCTCCACTTTCGTGGACGGCTTCGGGGAGACCTCGTTCTGGCTGCTCATCCCGCTCTATGCAGTCTCGCTCGGATTCAACATCGTGTCGGTCGGCACCATAACTGCCGTCGCAGCAGCCGTCACGGTGCTTGGGGTGGGGCATCTGGGCGCATTGAGCGACCGCCTGGGCCGGCGCTCTTCGCTCCTGGTTTCGTTGGGCCTGATGCTGAGCGCCTGCCTCCTGCTCGTCTGGTTCCATTCCTTCCTTGCCCTCGCCCTGCTGGCCGGAGTGTATGCGCTGGGCCGCAGCGCCGGCTACATGAACACCCGCGCCTTCACCGCAGATTTGGCCAGCCATTCGCATAGGGCCAGCGCGCTGTCGGTGCACGAGCTGCTTTTCACCGCAGGGCGCACTATTGGGCCTCTCGCTGCCGGCCTGATGCTGGATTCTGCAGGGGCCGCGTTCGCCTTCCAGGCCATCGCTCTGGTAATCGGCGCCAACATCCTCCTCTTGTGGCTGCTTCCGGAGGGAATGGAAGCCAATAAAAAAGCCGGCGCATGAAGGTCATCCTATGCTCAAATCCTCCCTCTCTTCTTCACAATCCCGCGTGGGCCAATTGTTCAAGTGGCTGCCCCTTCACCCCAACGACATAACTCTGCTCTCTGTCCTGCTTGCGGCTGCGGGCGCCTATTTCGTCTGGCAGCAAAGCATTCTTGGCCCGGTTTTGTTTTTGTTGTCGTTTTTGATTGACGGATTGGACGGCGCAGTGGCTAGAGCCAAAAACCTTACCTCCTCATTCGGCGCCTATCTGGACGGAATATGTGACCGACTGGTCGAGTTTTTCGCGCTCGTTCCCCTCCTGTTTGCCCCCTCTCTTTTCCTCCCCTCCCTCCTCACCCTCTTCTTCGGCTCCTGCATGACCGCCTTCTCAAAGGCCTATGCAGACCACCGCGAGGCTGTGGAGCACCAAAAAGCAGCCAAATTGGCGACCCTGATGCCAAGAACAGAGCGGGTAATCGGAATTTGGGTAGGCTTGGTTCTGTTTGTCGCGGGCCGCTTCGACATTCTCATCCCACTTATGTGGATTCTTGCAGCCGGCTCCATCCTCTCCTTCCTCTGGCTGCAATTCGCGGTATGGCGGGCCAAAAAAGCCTAAACCATTCTTTTCTCGAAAACGGCGTGGTTTCCGCCCTGAAAAAGGCGGTAGCCAGAAGTTCTCTCAAACCCGAATTTCTCAACATAGTATTTCTCATTCTTTGGCTCCGCCAGCAGCACGACGAGCGGCCAGCCGTTTTTTCTGGCAATGCCGAGCAAGCAGTTTATCAGGGCCTGCCCGCATCCTTGGCGTTGCGAAGCGGGGCGCACGCCCAGCGAGCGGATGTAGAGGACGCGCCCGTCCGGCCGGTGCAGGTTCTCGTCCAATGTCTGTTCGCTTTCCTCCAGCGTCCTGAGCGTGCGAAGAGTCTCCTCGCTGAGCAGCAGGCTGCTGACCCATGCCGCCACCTGTCCCTCCTGCTCCAGAACCCAGAAACCTCGGGGAAAAAGCGCGAGCCTCAGCCCGATGCGCTCATTGCTTGCCCGCACGGCCGGCCTGAAAGCCGTGCGTTCGATTTCCATGATGGCGGCCATGTCGCCCGGCCTCGCCAGCCGGACGGTGAACCGGGCTTTCTCTTCCTTTCCCATCTCTTCCCTCTCATCCGCCCCTGTCCTGATAGCGCGCCCGCTTCTCCACCTGCTCCATGTGCTTGAGCACGCGCGCATTTCCTTCCGATTTGTAGCCGGCTAGAAATGCGGCCTGCGCCTTCTCTCCTTTCAGCGCCTTCTTCATCGTAAGCACGTCCACGGCAAAATCTTCCGCATCATGGCTGGTGGAGCCGAGGCCGAAATCGATGACTGCAAGGTTCTCCCCATTTTTCCCATTCCACATCAGATTCGCGGGCGTGTAATCTCCATGCACAATCCCCGCCCCATGCAGTTTTGCAAGATATTTCCCCGCCAGTTTCCAGACAGGGGCCGGAATTTTCCCCCCCTCAATCTTGTTCAGAGTCCTTCCCCCCAATTTTCCAATCACAATGTCGCGCTGCCCAACCGCAAGCACAGGGGGCGCGGGCACGCCCGCCTCTTTCGCCCTGACAAGCAAGCGGGCTTCCACGCGCGTGCGCGTTGAGCGTATTTTCGCATCCAGCGCAGCAGGCCGGTAGGATTTTGCCTGCCTGATTTTGTCAAGGGCAGAAAACGGGCCGAAGCTGACCGGCCGCAGCACCGCCTCTGCCCCTTCCAACACCGAACCGGGTGGGCGGGCTCCGCCCTCCAATTCATTTTCTCTCTTTTTCATTTTCTAAAACCCCAAAAAGCTCGAGCCAAGAAGCGCGAGCATGAAGAGAGGCAGCCACACCTTCCAGTCCCACAGCACCACCTTTATTCCGTCAAGCGGGAAGATGGGCAGGAGGTTGAAGAGGGCCAAGCCAAGGTTCACCTTGGTTCCCATGACGAAAATCATCGTCAGGGTGGCATTGAGTGAAGTGGCAGTGCCCAAGTCCGCGCCGCCAACCACGATGATGCTGGCCACGAAAAACATGGCCGCCAGCAGCAGGTTCATCATCGGGCCTGCGACTGAAATCAGCCCGTTCTGCTGCCTGTCAATCCTGCTGGCGAAAATCATCACCGCGCCGGGGGCAAGGAAGAGGCCGAAGGTGGTTTTCCACAAAATCTGCGGCACGATGGCCAGCGCCAGCATGAGCAGCAGGCCCCAAAGCCATGCCTCGAAGCGGGCGCGCGCGCCGAAGCGGTTGGCCACATATTTGTGCGCCATCTCGTGCAGAACAAAGCCCGGCCCCACGGTGAGGGCGAACACCAGCATCATGAATATGAACTGTCCCGGCTGGGGGTTGAGGCCCACCGAATAGAATGTGAGCGAGAGGCAGATGGCCAAGATTGAAGTGAGAATGGCCGTCCATTCCTCTGCGTCAATGTAAAAGCGGGCAGGCGCGCGCGCGGATTGGGAGGAGGCAGTCCAGTTCATTCCATGCCCCCTAAATCACTCTGATTGCGTTCTCAGGCTTGACGCTCACGCGCGCCGGGGTGAGTATGCCGGGATAAGACTCGATGGTGGCAATGGCTTCCAGCCCCCCGTCCATCGCAATCTTGATGTTCTGGTGAAGCTTGCCGCTCTCCAGCGCAACTGCCAAGCGCACGGCAATGGAGCTTGACACAGGGTCTTGGGTGATGAGCAGCACTCTCTCTCCCTTGCTCACCCCAAACAGCATGGGCTGGACAAAAGCGAACACTATGGCGCCCACAAGCGCCAGAGCCTCGAACTGCAGGAATGAGGCGAGGGTGTGCGCAAGGCCGACCGGCTTGGAGAGCCAGACTCCCAGCATGGCCGGCACGGTGAGAGCCGCGAGGGACTTGATGAAAGTGACGATTCTCATGCGCATTCTCCCCTAAGTCTGCCTTTTTCAGCGGTACATGCTGTCCCCGTGGTTCTGGGCGAACTTCTTTATTCTCTCCACGTCAGCCTTCCCGAAAGACGGCTTGATAC
>JAKAME010000080.1 GCA_021813025.1 Microcaldota archaeon | reverse complement strand
CTCCGCGGGTTAGGGGCTAACAGCGACTGAGGCCATTCAAGCTTATTTTCATCTAACAATTGGCGTTAATCATGACGTGGACCGGCTCGGTCGAGTTGTAGGTGACATTGATTTTGAACTTTCCGGGCGTGGCGGGCCAGCTGCCGCAGAGGGGCGCGCGGCTGGAGGCTATTGCGTCCCCGCTCTGCCTTACATAGATGGAGAGCAGGCGGCGGTCCTGCCAATTCGCGCTCGCATTGTTTGTCCCTATGAACGAGCGGGAAGACTCCCAGCTGTCCGGCAGCTCCACCGCGATTGTCTTGGAGGCCCCCTCGCCGGCCAGATAAACCTCGTCAGCGGTTGCGGCTGCGAGCAGCACGCTCTGCTGCGCCGTCTGCATCTGGCGCAGCACCTCGCCAGAGCGCGCGGTGGAGGGCAGGACAAGCAGCACGGCAAGCAGCAGAATCAGCACGGCTGCGAAGATGGCCATGGTTTCAAGGCCGGCCTGACCTCGGCTCTTTCTATTATGCATGGCTCCCACATCCGCTTGCGCTTTTTAATGATTGGGGGCGTGGAATGCGCCATGCGAACCATCCGCATCTCAATCGGCTCGGACAATCCGTCAAAATTGAAAGGCGCAAAAAAAGCGCTGCATCATGCATTTCCCGGCGCCCGCCTGCAAATACGCGGGTTTGCGGTTTCCAGCCGGGTGCACGAGCAGCCCATCGGCTTTGAGAAAACATTGAAAGGGGCCATCAACCGCGCAAAGGCGGCCTTCAAAAAATGGCCCTCTGCCGATTATTCAATTGGTTTGGAAAGCGGCCTGATTCCGCTCGGAGGCCGCTTTTTCGACATGCAATTGTGCTCCCTGCTGGATTCTGCAGGCAGGGCAACGTCAGGCTGCTCCATGGGCTTTCCGCTGCCGAAAAGAGTGCAGGAGATGGTGGTGGGGAAAAAGAGAAAGTCCGGCCGCCCCGTCCGCCCGCTTCTCTCCCTCGGCGATGCCGTTGATTCTCTTTCAGGCAAGAAAAATATCGGGAGAAAGAAGGGCGCGCTCTATTTCCTCTCGCGCGCCCTGTTGGAGCGCTCGCAGATGACCGAGCAGGCCGTCCTGTGCGCGCTGGTCGAGAGAAGGAGCCCGGTATAACGACGGAAAAAAATGAAAAAGAAAGCGGGGGGCGCCCGAGCGCCCGCCGTCAGACGCTTATTTCTTTTTCTTGGCCGCAGCCGGCGCCGGCTTCACCGGCCCGTTCTTGTCGAAGAACAGGAAGATGTCGGCCTGAATCGCATTGGTATAGGCCTGGCTGAACAGCTGGAAGGCCAGGTTAATCACCATGTCGATGATGGGGCCGATGCAGGGTATGAGGCTGACGATGATTCTCACGATGGCCACTCCCATGGCCGCCAGCCCGAACAGTATGCCAAAGACGAAATAGGAGAGGAACACCTCGAGCGTCTGTCCGATGACCAGCCCATAGGAGGCGGTCGGCATCTCGTTTTCCGGCCCGTCTCCGCGCAGGAACATCCACGGGGCGAATCCTGTCCTTATGCCATGGACCGTGCTGGCCACCATCCAGCACACAAGGGCCAGCATCACGAATGCGAACACGCCGATGAGAGCCGCATTGGCAACGAAGCTGACGATTAGGAAGACTATGGTCAGGGCGACGGAGGCCGCAGCCGGTATGAGCAGTTTCTTGTCATACCAGCACGCAAGGTTGATGAAGAAGAGGCGGATGTGCAGCATCAGCCAGTCAACCATGCCGGGCAGCTTGGCCGGCACTTTCGCCCCGTAGGCCGCGAGGGCAGCGCGCATGATGCGGGGCTGGAAGTAGAAAAAGCAGGCCAGCGCGTAGGCAAGGAACACCACCAAGAGTATGGCAATGAAAGGCATGATGACGCCGGCCAGCGCCCGGGAGGCGGCCTGCGTGCTCGCGGCCTGCGAGCCCGACGCCCTTGACCCTGCGGCGCTCATTATATCAAGCAGCGCCTGGGGCCCTACCATTGCAACCAGCAGCAGGCCTGCCAGCATGGCCAGAACTATGAAGCCGGCGAACTCAAGAACCACCCATTTGAGCAGCTCGGAATCCCGCCAGCGAACCCATGCGGTCTTGAGCCCTTCAAACACGTCATAGTAGCGTCCCATTCAGCATAACCTCCATTCCAATGTCAGTCCAGCTTCCTCATATTCAGTCTTGTTTGGCTATAATGCTTTCTGCCTTCTTCATGAATCTGGCGCGCTTTTCCTGGTGCTTTTTCAGCCAGTCCAGCATCTGCTCGGCCATCTGCGTCTTGCACTCGCCGCACAAAATCTTTCCGGAAGTGCAGTCATCATAGCGCTTGGCCAGCTTCTTCTCGTCATGCTCGAAATGTGTGCCGAAGATGTCGTAGGCAACGCAGTTGGCGATGTCGCCCCCTATGCGCCTCTGCTCCTCGGCCGTTGCGCGCCCGCCGGTGAGAGCGCGCATGAACTTCCTGCGCACAGAATCCAAATCCTCTGACAGCCAAATCATGGCGTCAGGGTCCCGCTTGGACATCTTTGCCTCGCCTTTGAGGTTTTTGATGAACTTGTGGTAGGTCGCGGACGGGAGCACCAGCTTTTCCTTGAAAGCCAAATCGCGGCAGAGGCGGATGTGCGGGTCCTGGTCAAGGCCGACGGGCACCAGCACGTGCTTCGGGCCTCCGAAATCCTCGGCTTGGGGGAGCATGATGTCCCCCATCTGCACCAGCACGGCCATGTAAAGGCTGATGGGCTTTTCGCCGTAAATCGCCTCCAGCATCTTGGGCGTGACACGCCGCGAGAGGCGGTAGGCTGTGGAAGTCACGCGCGGCTCGCGCGACTGGCGGTAGATGTAGGCATTGTCTGCGTCAAGGCCCAGCGCGAGCAGGTCCGCCACGTTTCCGATGGCGTTCTGCCTGCTCTCCTCAAGCGTCAGGCCATTGTCCACCTGAGCCTCCAAATCAGCTATGCAGTAATACACCTTCGCCCCAAACGCCTGCTGAAAGAAGACTATTTCTTCCGCAGTCTGTTTCGAGCCGAGGTGGAATTCTCCAGAGGGCTTGATTCCCGACATTATTGCAACAGGCTTTTTCTCGTCAGCCGCCTTTATCCACGGAATCAGGTCGCGGTGAGCCAGCACTATGCGCTTGCGGAAAAGGTGGCTGGACTCGAAGCGCTTGCGCATGGCCGGGGAGATTTCCTCAAGCCCGAATTCTTTGAACAGCTTGGCCTGGTCCGCCGGCAGGTCGGAGCTCCAGGGGTCTATTTCCGGGGAAAAGGATTTGGGGGAGGTCATGCAAACGCCGCCTTTTCATTCATCATTCTGCTTTTGTGCCGGTTTTTTTGGCGCCGGCGGCTTTGGAGCGGGCATGTTCGATTTCGGCATCTCGCCAATCGGCCTGATTGCAGGCGCCGTCCTCTGTGCCGGAGGCATGGCCGGAGATGACGGGCGCGAAAGGCCAATCAGTCCTGCCGGATGCTGTGCGCCGGCTGCAGAAAGGGGAGGGCGGGAAATAACAGGGCCTGTTTTTTGCACAGGCATTATCGGACTTGTTTTTTGCCCCGCCGGCTGGCCTGTTTTTTGCCCAGCCGCCGCCGAACCTGTTTTCAGCGCTCCTGCCGCTCCAGCCTGTGTTTTTTGGGTTGCGCCGGGCGGGGCTTCCTCTCTTTTTTTCTCTGTTTCCGGCATCCCGGAATCCACCAGCCTGTAGCCCTGCGAGTCGATGGTGGTAAGGTGTATGAGATGTGCATGCGCCGAGCCGCGCATCTTCACGACTTCGAGCGTGCGCAGCCGCCTGTTGCCCTCGCGCATCCAGCCCAGGTGTATGAAGCCGTCGCTCATCGCCTCTATGCCGACGCTTGTGCGCGGCAGGTCGGGATGCGGCGGCATGATGTCGTCCGCGGTGATGAGGGTGGTCACGCCCCATTTGCGCACCACGTCTATGAGCTTCTGCATGCTGCGCATCCTCTCCTCGCCGTCGCTTATCATTGACAGCGGTGTGATGGAGTCGAAGACCACGCGCTCCACTCCAAGGGTGTCTATCAGCTCCAGAATCGAGCCTTCCTGCTCCAGAAAGCTTGACAGCTCGCTTGAGGGGTATTCTATGAACACCACGTTCTTGTTGCGCTCCAAGTCAGGCAGGTTCCAGTCGAAAGCGCTCATGTTGGCGAAAATGGAGTATTTCGGCTCGTTGAACGAGAGGTAGATTCCCGGCTCCTGGTTCTGCCTCCAGCCGTTCACAAGAAACTGGGTGGCGAAGGTGGTGCGGCCAGAGCCTGTGGAGCCGGAGACCACCACTATGCTGTTTTTGGTGAATCCGCCGCCAATCATCTTGTCAAGGCCCGGGATGCCGGACGGCACCTTGGGAAACAGGAGATTCATAGAGAGAAAGAGGGGGCTTGGGCTTTTATGGGTTATGGGTGGGCCCGTCTGCTTTCATGCAGAATGTATTTCCAGAATCCCTTCTCATCCCCCTTTTTCGCCTTTTCCGCATTCCAGGCCCGCACCAGCTTGTTGTATTGGGCCAGCTCCTCGTTCTGCCGCTCCACCACCTGCCGCACGCCAGCCTCGTCGTATTCGCCCTTCTCCCAGCTGCGGGGGCAGGCATAGTTCTTGGTGTAGGCGAGTTTGTTGTCCGAACCCAGAATGAACGGATAGGCCCTGCACACCATGGGATGAAAGCCCCAAATCGCGCAGCCTGCGGAATGGCGGGAGAAGACGCACCAGTTCGTTTTCTGATGGCGCTTGAGGACAAGCAGGCGCTCGGACAGCTTGCCATTCTCGAAAATGAAAACAGTCGAATGCGGCGAGCCCTCGATGCTGCGCGCGTCCGCCAGCTGCGCGAACTCGCTTGGCTCGCCTCCCAGCTT
>JAKAME010000016.1 GCA_021813025.1 Microcaldota archaeon | reverse complement strand
CAGGACTTCTTCCTTGACATGGGGGGCCTGGCTGATGCCGCCCTGGGTGAAGTGGATATGGCAAAATCTGTATCATTCGAGCGCGAGGAGCTCAAGAAGCGCCTGCGCGCCTTCGGGCTTGACGAGACGCATGTGGAGGAAATCGCCACCCTGTTCGGCAAGAAGAACCGCCACCTCGACGTGGTGTCGTTCGTCATCCTGCTCGAGCGCTACGGCATAGGCCGCTCCAACATCACCACCTTCCTCAAAGATGTGGGTGTGGACGACTCCACCATCATCAACATATTCTCGAAAGCAGACTTCAAGCGCTTGGGGCTTGAGGGCAAGGACATAACGCAAGTGATTCTCGAAGAAGGTGCTGGCAGCGCCGGATTTGGCGGGGCCGGGAGCGGGTGAGCCTATGGCTGAAGCTTGCATAATGTGCCACGAATTCAGGTCCGGCCTGCCGGTCGAGGACACCTCGGTGCTGCGCACCCTGCGCCGCCTCAAGGCCGATTTCGCCCCCGTGCAGATGCTGTGGGGCAAGCCGTCGGGCAACACGCTCGTTGTGTGCTCCGCATGCCTTCCAGCGCACCAGAAGAAGCGGCGGGCTTATGAGGGCAAGGTGCTGCTGCACGCCATAATCACTGCCGCGCTGCTTGCCTTCCTAATCCTGCTGCCCCTCGTTTCAGGCACTTTCCAGTTCGGCTCCATCCTTGTCGGCATTCTTCTCGGCGCGCTGCTCATGGCCCTTCCTCTGATGGATTACGTCCCTCCGCTCAGCGCAGAGGCGCAGGCAACAGCCAGCGCCATCCTCTCGGCGGAATCAAGCAAGGCCGCAAAAGAAAAGAGGGGATTGTTCGGATTCGGCGCGCCTTTGGCCCGAACACAGCTTTCCGAAGCTTCGGGCCAATCGGCTTCCCAATTTTCTTCCTTCACTCCGGGCGAATCCCCGGCAGAAGCCGGCGCATTCGAACCAACGAGCGCAGCAAAATCCCGCGCCCGCCATCCAGCATCGCATAAGCGCAGCAAATCCAGACCGGCCAGACGCCGGCGATGAACATGCCCATAGGCCCTCCCCCCTATCAGGGAGCCTCCAACGGCTCCGCTTCCGGCGCGGCAGCCCCGGCTGCGCCCGCGCAGGCCATGGTGCGGGGCTTCCGCATACTGGCGCGGCGCACCAGCCCGCCCGAGCAGCTCATGCAGTCGTTCTCCCCGCTCTCTTTTCTCAAGATGGCAACCGACGCATCCGAGCCGCAGACCCTTCTGGTGCTGAACGTCGAGTCGCGCGACATCTCCAACAACCCCTACGTGTTCTCCATATTCTACTTCAGGCCCAACGCGATTGACGCCCTCTACACCATCCCGCCCAACGGCTCGCCCAAATTGCGACGCCTCGAGATGGTGAAGCTTCTGTTCAACCTGCTCACCCTCTCATCAGAGCAGCACGTGGTGGACATGCGCCACCTGTACCAGTTTCTGGAAAGCACGCTCGAGGACATGAATGAATACGTTTCCGGCGACTACCAGAAGCTCTACTCCCAGTTCGACAGCCTGCAGAGCGAAACCGGGGCGCTCAAGAAGAAGGCCAAGGACTTCGCGTCGGCCAACGCTGCCCTCACGAAGGACAACTACGAGCTCAAGAACCGCCTGGACGAGCTCACGCTGCGCCTACAGGGGCTGGAGCGCTACTCGGACGACGTGCTGGCCGTGAAAATCCAGTCATGGCTGTCGGAGCATTCGGGCGAAATAAACCTCTCGGACTTCGCGCGCGTGCACGGGGTGAGCGAGGCGCGCGTCGAGCAGGTGCTGAACCAGCTCGTGTCAGCAGGATATTTGGAAACCCGGAAGTGATGCGCATGGCCGAACATCTGCCGTTCGCATTCGACCGTCCATCCGGCGGGGGGGAGGGTCAGGAGGAACGTGAAACTGGGGAGGGGGGCGCTCCCCCCTCCGCGGTTCCGAAGTGAGCCCATGGCCTCGCCGACCGACCCGCTGGAGCAGCTGCGTATAACCAAGAACGCCTACTTCTTCAACCTGCGCAGGCGCTACACGCCGGTGGCGCACTACATAATCCGCAAGAGCCAGGGCCTCAATCCGCTCGCAGTATGGGTGGGCGCGACAGCCTCGCCCAAGCTGCCCTCCCGCCCGGGCTCCCGCACCACCCGCGCCCCGGCCGGGGAGGAGGGCGAGCGCGGGCCTTCGGGGCCCGGCTTCCTCTCGGCGATTCTGCGCACCTTCCTCATATTCCTGCTCGTGCTCATGCTGGCCGGAGCCGGCCTGTTCTGGCTGGTCAGCTCCAACATCCCCCAGGCCGTTCCCGTCCCGCCAGCACCCAAGTCGTCATTCTCAGGCGGGCTGGAGCTGAGGCCTCTCATAGTGGACATGCTCACCACAGGCGAGCGCGGCTCGCCCACCGCCCAGCCCTACGTCCAGTTCGACTACACGCCCCTCAACCTGTCCTCCCTGCGCCTTGACGCGCGCATCTACCCCTCCGCCCCCTCGCGGCAGGTCTTCATACTGGACTATCCGCGCATAGGCGACCGCACGTGGTCCGAATTCAGGCCGGCGCTGGAGGAGGACTTGCGCGCGAGAGGATGGCCGCTCTCCGACATACGCCTCGAGGATTTGGACTCCATGCCGGGCGGCAGCACGCTCATAATCCCGACCGGCTTCCTGCCCGCGGCCCTGCTCGCAGGCGAGGGGCGCATCCCTTCTGCGGCCAGCCTGGCCTCGAGGGGGGTGAGCGTCATCTACATAGGCCAGCCGTTCAACACGGTGCTTGACACTTCCGGCAGGCCCCAAGCCGCCGACCCGGCAATGCTCTCGCAGACGAACTGGTCGTTTGATTCCGCAGCCCGGCCGGCGAGCGCGCCCCCCTTCAAGATGGGAGCCTCGCTCTACGCCGTCTCGTCCAAGCGCAATGCAGCGGGCGCCTACTACGGCTCGGTCAGCGGGCTGGCCATCGGCTCCGGATTCATGCTTTTCGTGCCACAGACGCTGGAGGGCGGCTGGCCGTCAGGCGGCCGCGACGCCGCGGACGACATAGCCATGCTTGCGGCCGAGGAGCCCTACCGCCCAGTGCTTTCATATTCAAACTGGAGCGCGCCAAGCCCCCCGCCATCGAGCGGGCGCGCCACGCTTTTCTTCAACCCCTCAATTTCCCCGCAGAGCGGCACCCTGCGCCTGCGCTTCTATCTCAACGATTCCAGCCACCTGTCCGAGCAGCTTGTGGCCGACTGGCCAATCTCCAAGAAGAGCAGCGGAAACCTGTTCCTCGACGGGGGCAGCCAGCTGGTGCCCGGCTACCTGGGCGGGGGGCAGAAATACGTCGAGCTCGAGCCTGACGACGCGGCAGGGCGCGCGGCCAACCTGTTCCTGGAGCTTGAGCAGGACGGGCGCACATACGACCGCACGCCGGTGGGCTCTGGGCCGGTCTACACCAACATCCACACCACCACCGTGTTCTCCGCCTCGGCGCCCACGGGCCTCTACGTGCTGCGCCTCGTGGACAGCTTCAACCGCATCTACGCGGCGACCCGCGTGAGCGTGCCCGACCTGCAGGTAATCGGCCCGTCCGCCTCCGACGTCTGGCGCTCGCGCGGCGAGCTCTACAACGTGCCGCTGGCGTTCGGGCGCGGGGACTTCAGGTTCATATTCTATTCGGACGGCGCGCCGCGCGCGGTCCCCAACGTGAGCGTGCGCGTGCTGGGGCCTCTTCCGGAGATGAACGGGCCGGTGCAGGTGTTCAGCGGCCAGCAGGTGGCCGCCTATGCCTTCAAGCGCGATTTCATCCGCGGCAACTACACCTTCCTCTTCGATTTCGGGCACGGCTATGCGCGCAACGTCACCCTCACATACAACTACCGCCTGCAGCCGTGGGAGCGCCAGGACGTGCTCCTTCTCGGCGCCGTCTCGGCCCTCATCTTTGGCATCGGCTTCTACGTAAGCAAGCTGAGGACGGACAAGATGCTCTTCTCGCTCGACATCCCAGACTTCCCGCCCCAGTCGGTGCTCAAGGTCAGCCTGTCTTCGCGGCAGGTGCTCTCCCTTTTCGAGCAGCTCAACCGCGACTATGCGTGGGAGCGCATGCCGCTCAAGAGCGAGGAGCTGCGCAACGGCTTTCGGAAAATAGTCTCGGGCGGAAAGCCGGTGATGATTGGGGACTACAACCTCGCGCGCATACTCGAGCAGCTGCGCGAGCGCAAGCTCGTGGTTGAGGAGCTTGGCTACTGGATGCCCTCCTCGTGGCTGCGGGAAAAAATGCCGGACGAAGGGGCCGCGGCCGCCCGCTCCGGGGCCGGCGCCTCTTTCGCCTCCTCTCCTCCCACGTCGCGCCGCCTCGCCATGTACCGCTCGCTGCGCGACTTGTTCATCACCTACGCCATCCGCTTCTCCAAGCTGCGCGCGGTTGCGGGCTGCGACGTCAAGTTCATCATGGGCGGCGAATACTTCCTTCACATCTACGAGGGCGACCCGAACATCATCGTGCGCGCGCTTGGCTCGGCCGACTCCGGGCCGACGTGGATTCTGCTGCGCGACCAGGACGAGCGCGAGCGGTTCGAGGAGAGCCTGCATTCCAGCGCGGCCGCGCCGCTTGCGCTGAAACTGCAGATAGCCAACAGGCGCGTGCGGCTCGTCACTCTGGAGGAGCTGCCCGAGCTTCTCAAGAGCCTCAAGGTGGGCGGCGGATAGGAAGAAAACGTATTTTCTTCAGCCGCCCGGCCTTTTCCAGTCTAGCCGCCGGCTTTTTCGTACGTCTCAATCAGCCTGTCCGTGCATTTGGGAATCGAGTGCTCCAGCGCAACCGCGCGCGCGCCGACCGAATATTTCCCCCTCTTTTCGCACAGGCGGCGCACGACTTCAACGGCCCCTTTCGCATCATGGCCGAACCACTCGCCGCTCACGCCCCTTCTCGCCACTTCTGCCAGCGCCGTGCCTGCGCGCACTGCGGCCGGCGTGCCGCAGGCCATCGCCTCCAGCGCGCTGAGCCCCTGCGTCTCGAACAGCGAGGGCTGCACAAAGCATGAGGCGGAACGATAAAGGGAAGGGAGCTTGGCGTCCGGCACACGGCCGAGGAAGAGGACATGCTCGGTTATGTTTTCTTTTTTCGCCCTCTGCTCAAGCGTTTTTCTATAAGGCCCCTCGCCGGCCATCACAAGCTCGGCCCCCCATTCCTGCCATTCCTTTTGCGCAGCCATCTCAAGCAGGAAATCCAGGTTTTTCTCCTTCGCCAACCTGCCGACAAAAAGAACACATGGACGAGAGTGCGAATCATGATTTCTTTTCTTTCTTTCTTTTCTTTCTTTTTCTGGAGTGAAAAATTCAGTATCAACCGGATTGGGAACCACCCGCGCGTCCAGCCCCTCCTCCTTCAGCGCGCGCGCCAGAAACCTGCTCGGGGCCATGAGCTCGTCGAACGGGGAATAGAACCAGCGCAAATAATCCCACATTCGCCTGCCCGCCCAGCCGTGCAGGTGCGCAATGGGCATGACATAGTGCGCGGCCTGCGGCACGAGGGTGTGAAACGTGCCCACAAGCGGCACGCCAAGCTCGGAGGCGGCGCCGCGCGCCGCCAGCCCCATTTTCAGCATTGCATGGCTGTGTATGATTTCCGGGCCGAACTGCCGCGCGGCGCGGCGCAGCCCGCCCTCGTGCAGGGGTATGCGGTACTGCGGATAGGCGGGAAACGCGACGCTGGGGGCATAGGAAACCCCGGCCTCGTGCATGTGCGCAGCGGCCGGGGCGGGGGCGAACATCCTGACCTCGTGGCCCTCATGGCGCAGCCCGCGGCCGAAAGCGTCCAGCGAGCGCACCACCCCGTCGAGGCTGGGATGATACGTGTCAGTGAAGAAGGCGACGCGCATGCTCAAAATTCTGCGGCGGTATTTTTAACCCTCCTATCCGATGGGGAGGACAGCAGTCGGGGGCATTGTCATGGACGGGCAGCGCGGGCTTCTTCCCGCTCATACCGGGGGCATCGGCTGGGGTATTTCCATGGACGGACGGCGCGGGCTTCTTCCCTCTCATTTATTCCTTCTGGCGGCACTGCTCCTTGCGTGCGCCCTCCCCCCGCTGCAGGCCGCGACCGTGCTGGTCAACTCTCAGGATTATCAGGACGTGCTGGCGGCCGCCGTCTATGCCGCAGCCTCAAACCACACCCTCGCCTTTGCCATCGACCCGGCGCAGGCGGTGTTCATCAGCCGCTACTACACCACGACCAAGACCGACCCGATAATCTATCTTGAGGGCAACAAGACCATCCTGCCCAACATGGCCGCCCTGCTGCGCGAGTCGTCGCTGCGCAACCTGACCCTGGTGCAGGGCGCCTCAATAGAGGAATGGGCGGCCGACCAGTTCCCGCGCACGCAGGCAATCCTCGTCGGCGGCGGGTACGGGCAGGACGCGCTCTCGGCAGCGCCCTATGCCGCGCTCACCCGCTCCCCGCTCTTCTTCATAGACTCGCCCTCGCGCGCGGACGCGGTCCTGTCGTCCATTCAGAAGAGGGGCTACCAGTCCGTGCTCATCTACGGCTCGGTTGCAAGGCAGCTGACCCCGCAGCAGACCGCCCTGCTTCCCAACCCCCGCGTGATGGACGAGGGCAGCCGCTATGCCAACAACATGCAGATAGTGCGCCAGTTCCTCGCAATCAGGCCTGCGCACCAGGTGATGCTGGTCTCGGGCTACTCGTTCGAGAAATCCATGGTGGACGCCAGCTACCCCGTCGTGCTGGTGGGCCGCTCGAGCGTGCCTGCCGATTTGGCCGACTTTTTGCAGGAGCAGAACATAACAAGCGGCGTGGTCTTCTCCGGCGACTCGTCCAACCCGTCCCAGGGCTCGAGCATCGTGGACGGGGTGGCGCGCCTGCGCGCGCTTGACCCATCCTTGGCCATATTCATCAAGTTCGGCGAGGGCTTCTCGGGCGTCAGCCAGGCCCTGCCGCTCATGGTCATCCCCCTGCCCGCGCCGTCCGTCTCGCTGCGCGTGCTCAACCTCAGCTACAACGTGGGCTCCAAGCTCTTCGAGCTGCGCGTGTCCAACTCCGGCGACTTCGTCTTCCTGTCCTCCGGCGTGTTCGTCAACGGGGTCGGCTCGGCCCAGTCGTCCCAGGTGTCGCTCCCCCCCAACCAGACCACCACCATGGGAATCCCCCTCGACGCTTCAAGCGCAATCTCCTCGGGCCTCATACCGGCCGCCGACGTCACGGTGAGCTACGGCGAGGACTCGCAGCTTCTGGACAGCGTGGACACAATCTCGTTCGTCAACATCCCGCTCTCCACCTATGCCGACAACTCCAGCGTGCGGCTGGCCGGCATCACCTACTCGTCAGAGCGCAAGGCCTTCGAGCTGAGGATGGAGGGCGACGGGTGGGTGAGCGGCACCCTGCGATTCATACTCAACAACCGCCCCGTCGTGCTCGACCTGCCGCTGCAGCGCATCAACGGCGCCGGCACGGTGGAGGTGAAGTACCTCCTCTCCGGCGACGAGGAGAACTATGTCAACGGCCTGAGCGCCGACTACTTCCTGCGCACCGGCGCCCGCTCGGACATCCTGCTGAAAGAGCAGCGCGGGCAGTCCCTCCTGAGCGTCTCGCGCTCCATCCTGCTCGGCGGCGGGGCGGCCGGCCCCTCGCTGGGGCCCTCGCTGCCCCTCATCTGCGGCTCTGTCGCGCTCCTCGCGCTCGCGCTGGTGGCCGTGCGCTACTACCTCTCGCGCCGCGACAGCTTCGAATGAGGCAAAAGCGGGAAAATCCGGGCGGCCGGCGCAAAAAAAAATCCCCGCGCCGCAGAATCCCTGCGGCAGGCAGGAAAAAATTCCGCGCCAGCCTTTCAAAAATCCGAAATGCGGCCCGTTTAAAAATATTGCTGGCCCAGTCTTGTTCAGGTTTTGCCCGCCGCACGAGGCTGTGATGTCCATGCAACCAAGGCCAATCCTCTTCCTCCTCCTGCCGCTGCTCGCCGCCGGCCTGCTGGCTGCCGCCGCCACGGGCGCGACGGTCAGCGCCGGCACGCCCGTCACCCTTGGCAGCGGCTCCGTCGGCTCGGTCGAGGCGTGGGGCGGCAACATCACGTCCGTCAACCTGCAAATCAACTCCACCACCCTGCACTGGCAGGCGTTCTACGGCAACATAACCGCAGGCCTGCGGCTGGCCTCCAACCAGAGCGGCACGACCTACACTGTCAAGTCATGGACCGTCGATTCCCTGCGCGGAGTGGTCTATGTCTCTCCCAGCAACAACGTCGACTTCGCCACCCTCTCGTCCGTCAGCCCGGTGCTCAACGATTTGGACACCGCCTTCCCCTTCCTCTCCGGCGCGAACGACAGGGCCAACAACACCGGCACTAACAGCGCCAATTCCGCCCTGCAGGTGGGCTCCTACACCATCGCTGCCAACAGCCGCCCCGTCATCCAGACCTACAACGGCAGCAGCCAGCTGGCATGGACCCAGGTGGTTCTCAACTACGGAAACGTCAATTCCTCGGCCGACTACGTCTTCGCCGTGCCCATCAACGCCTCGGGCAACGCCTATGACAACAGCTCGGCCAACTACCAGGTGATGGTGCCTGCGAACGCCACTTCGGGCGCTTCGTCGACCTATTACTTCTACGGCGAAATCCAGTGAGACAGGCGCTCGCCGGCCTCCCGCCCATCTTCGCGCGCGCAATTGGTTTGGGGTGATTGGTTTGCAAATCCGTTCTGTGCTCGTGCTGTGCCTGGCGCTCCTGCTATCGGGCGGCCTTTTCGCCGCCGGGACATGGGTGGTGGTCAACTCGCAGGACTATGAGGACGTCATCGGCGGCGCGGTCTGGGCGGCCCAGACGAACGCAAGCTACCTCTTCGTGCTCACGCCCGCGCACGGCGCCTACCTCTCCCGCTTCCTCTCCACCTCCACCCAGCCCATCCTCTACTTCGAATCCGGCCGGCCGGTGGACCCCGCCCTCTCCTCCTCCCTGCCAGCGGCCAACCTCTCGGTGCACCGCTCGGCCAGCCTCTGGCCTTATTTCGCGGCCCGCTCGCCCCGCAATGCCGCCGTCCTGCTGGCCGCCGGCAAGGGAGACGAGGCGGTTTCCGCCGCCCCCTATGCCGCCATGAGCGGCGCGGGCCTGTACTTCAGCGCCGCCGCCGGCGCGCCCGGCGTTCTGGCGCAGCTGCGCTCCGCAGGCCGCCCGGTGCTTGTCTACGGCTCAATCGCAGGCTCGCTCACGCGTGAGCAGCTGTCAGGCCTTGACGTCATCCGCACCTCCTCATCCTACTCGGACAATCTGGAACTGCTCAAGCGCTGGGCCGCGTCAAGGCCCCTATCAGGCGTGCTCTTCGCGTCCGGCCACACATTCGAGAAGTCCATGGTCCTCTCCGGCCTGCCGGTCGCTCTGGTGGGGCGCACCGAAGTCCAGCCAGCGCTCGAATCCTGGCTGGCCTCGTCGGGCGTGCGCAGAGGGGTGGCCGTGCAGGGGGACGCGGACATAGGCCAAGCCCTGGGCACCCTGCGCTCGGACCTCAACATCTCGATTTTCGCCATACTCGGCGAGGGATACACCGGCGACGCGCAGATGAAGCCTGCCGCGGTGATGCCCCTGCCCGGCCCGTCAGCCGTGCCGCGCCTGGACGGCCTCTCCTATGACGCGGACGCCAAGTCATTCAGCCTGCGCATAAGCAACCTCGGGGACTCCGCGCTCTACACGCGCGTGGTGGTGAGCCTGCCCTCCGGCCTTTCCAGCTCCTCGTTGCAGGTGTCCATCCCCCCCGCCTCGAGCCGCTCAGTGCGCGTTCCCCTTGACGCGGGCGCCTACGCCTCCTCGTCCTCCATAGAGCGGGTCGTGGTGCAGGTGTATGCTGGCGATTCCGCGTCAGCGGTGGAGAGCGTCGACTCGCTGGCCTATGGGCAGGTGCCCGTGGTCCGCTCGGCCTCGCAGTGGCCCTCCTCCCTGCCGCGCGATGCCTCGGCTCCGGCCCTGCTGGTCGCCCTCATCGCGCTGGCCCTGCTGCTCAGCACGGCCATGCTCCTGCGCGCCCCCGCGCCGCGCAGGCCGCAGCGGCGCGCAAAGCGCTGAACAAGATTTTTTCAATATTTTTTCGTTTTTCTCCCCCCGGCCAGCCATCTCTTTAAAACTTTGTCCCCTCTCTCATGCCCGATGACGACGCGCATCCTGCTTCTGGGCCTCCTTCTCCTCGCCTCCCCGTCATGGGCGCAGGAGGCCAATGCCAGCGGCGGATACATCACGCCCGTCGGCCTGTCTTTCAACCAGTCGCTTTCGCAGTGGTATTTCTTCTACAGCGCCTCCGGCTCGGCCAACACCACCCTCGCGTTCAGCGAGGCCGGGGGCTCGTTCCATCCCATCGCCCTGCCGGACACCAACGGCTTCTACCTCATCTCAGACTCGTCCTCCCCATTCACCTCCTCGCTGGCGGCCGCCAACCTCGCCGCGTTCGACTCGCACTTCAACCTCTCTGACCCCGAGTCGTCCAGCAGGCTGTTCAACGACACCAGCACCTTCAGCCTGACGGCCGGGGCCAGCACGCCTGGCGGCGAGCTGAGCCTGCCCACCCTCTACATCCCCGGCGCGAGCGACGAGCACGCTTTCCGCGTGGGGCTGGCGCAGGCAGGCTCCAATTTCGTATTCGTGGTGCCGCGCGCAAGCGCGGCTGGGCGGGACAACTCCACCTACGACTTCCAGTTCTTCCTGCCGTATTCCTACGCGGGGGGCGTGACCTTCTACGTGTTCTCCATAGTCGCGGCCGCGCCCGCCGTCACGGGCACCACCTCCACGCCAATGCAAAGCCTCAACTACCACTGGGCCTACGACGGCGCCACCTTCACCATCTCGACCGAGAGGGACACGTCGGTCTCGCTCTCAGACCAGCTGGGCAAGTCATACAACGCGCAGTCAGGCTCGTCAGGCAGCGCTACGCTGGACGTGCCGCCCGGCCGCTACTCACTGCTTCTGCAGAAGAGCGGCTATTACGACGCGCTCGATTCAATCTACCTGCCCGCCGCGCCGCCGCCTGTCCAGAACCAGACGCCGGCCCTTCCGCCCGTCCCGCAAGTCTCGGTTACCCGCTCGCCCGAAGGCCTCACCGTGTGCCTGGAGGACAACTGCTACTTCCAGGCAGTCTCCGAGGCCGACTCGGCCCGCCTGCTGGCCGACCTCTCGTGCAACGGCTCGCTCTGCACTCTGGTCAACATCAGCCCCGCCTCGTTCGTGCAGAAGCACCAGCTGCGCCGCGTCCTCTCCCCCTCGCCGGCGGCCGGCGCGCGGGCCCCGGCCACCCTCAATTTCACCGCCCTCGTGGACTCGCTGGGCCGCGGCCTGTCCGACCGCTTCGGAGCCCCGTCCGGCGGCGCGCCATCCAGCGGCATGATGGCGCTGACACTGGTGGGCCTCGTGGGGCTGGCGGCGGCGGTCTTCTTCATCTCCAAGGCCTGGATTTTCAGGCCCCGCTCTCCGGGCGGCGGCTACGGATAAGGCTTTTTTGCCCAAGACGGCCGGCGAAAAACCTCCCTCTCATTTTTTAACTTTGGCGCAGTTGTCTATGACGAGGAGGCTGGCTAGTCATGGCTCTCATTCCCATCGAAACCCGCTACAGGACCGCGATGGCCGACCGCTTCGAGGAAGAGGCCAAGCTCAGGCAATGGATGCGGGTGGAGGCCGCGCTTGCGAAGGCGCACGCCTCGCTGGGCCACATCCCAAAATCCGCGCCTGCGCAGATTGAGGCCGGCGCGCGGCAGGTGAAGCTTTCGCGCGTGCAGGCCATCGAGGCCGAGACCCACCACGACCTCATGGCCATGGTGAAGGCGCTCTCCGAGCAGAGCGGCGCGGCCGGAGCCTACGTGCACCTGGGCGCAACGTCCTACGACATAGAGGACACCGCGCTCGCGCTCACCCTCATTGACGCAGGCCGCCTCATCCGCTCGCGCCTCTCCGATTTGCGCCGCACGCTCAAAAAACTCGCGCTGGCCAATGCGCGCCGCGTCTGCGTGGGCCGCACGCACGGCCAGCACGCCGTGCCCACCACTTACGGAATGAAGTTCGCCCTCTATTACGCGGCCTTCGGCCGCCACAAGGCCCGCCTTGATTCCGCGCTGGAGAGAATGGCGTATGGAAAGATGTCCGGCGCAACCGGCACCATGGCCACCTTCGGGCCAGACGCATTCCGCCTGCAGGAGATGGTGATGAAGGAGCTTGGCCTGAAACCCGCGCCCATCACCACCCAAATCATCACGCGCGACAGGCACGCCGAGCTTTTGTTCGTGCTCGCGCTCATCGCAAGCTCTATAGAGCAGGTTGCGGCCGAAATCCGCAATCTGCAGCGCACGGAAATCAGCGAGCTGGCCGAGGCTTTCGGGGCGAAGCAGGTCGGCTCCTCCACCATGCCGCAGAAGCGCAACCCGCACAAGAGCGAGAGGCTCTGCTCGCTCGCGCGCGTGGTGCGCGCCCAGCTGCCCATGGCGCTTGAGAACATCCCATCCGAGCACGAGCGCGACCTCACAAATTCGGCGGCAGAGCGCTTCCTGTTCCCCACCATGTTCTGCACAACCGATTTCATGCTCATGGAGCTTGAGCGCATCCTCTCGGGCCTGCAGTTCAACGACGCGGCCATCGCGCGCAACCTCGCGCTAACACAGGGCGGAATACTGGCAGAGCGCGTTATGATGGCGCTCGCAGCCAAGGGCATGGGCCGGCAGGACGCCCACGAGCTGCTTCGCACGGCATCGCACGAGGCGGCGGCCAAGAACAAGCCTCTGGCCGAAGTGCTGCGGGGCAAAAGCGGGGTGCGCAGGCTCCTCAAACAGGCCGAGCTTGCGGCCTTGTTCGACCCTTCCACCTACATCGGCCAAGCCCCGGAAATAGTGAAAAGAGCGGTGGCTGACGAGGCCTGATGCCTGCAGTATTCCGGAGTTGTTGCTTATGCTTTCGCAATCCGACCCCCAAGTCTGGAATTTCTACAAAAGGGAATGGAGGCGGCAGGAGGAGGGCCTCGAGCTCATCCCTTCCGAGAACTATGCCTCATTGGACGTGATGGCCGCGGCAGGCGGGATTTTCACCAACAAATACGCGGAAGGCTATCCGAAAAAAAGGTATTATGGGGGAAACGAGTGGATAGACGAAGTCGAGCTTCTGGCCATAGAGCGCGTCAAATCCCTTTTCGGCTCTCCATTCGCCAACGTGCAGCCCCATGCCGGGTCTCAGGCCAACATGGCAGCCTATTTCGCCCTCCTGACGCCGGGCGACACGGTGATGGGCCTCAACCTCTCGCAGGGCGGGCACCTCACCCACGGCTCGCCGGTGAATTTCTCAGGCAAATGGTACAAGGTGGTGCCATTCAGCCTGCACCCGGAAACCCATCTTCTCGACTATGACGAAATCGCGCGCCTGGCCGAGCAGCACAAGCCCAAGATGATTATCGCAGGCTTCACCGCCTATCCCCGGCAGGTTGATTTTGCAAAATTCGCCAAAATCTCCCGCTCTTGCGGCGCGAAGCTCATGGCCGACATGTCGCATGTGGCAGGCCTTGTGGCCGCAGGCGAGCATCCCTCGCCCATAGGGCACGCCGACGTGACCACCAGCACCACGCACAAAACTTTGCGCGGCCCGCGCGGGGCCTTCATCCTCTCGCCGTCCGAGGAGACCGCCAAGCTCATAGACAAGGCCGTTTTCCCCGGCCTGCAGGGCGGGCCTCTTGAAAACATGATTATGGCCAAGGCGGTGGCTTTCCACGAGGCCGCAAAGCCCGGATTCAAGACATACGCAAAACAGATTGTGAAGAATGCCAAAGCCCTCGCAAAAGCGCTCCTCGACCTGAATTTCACCCTCGTTTCCGGCGGCACCGACACCCACCTCATTCTCATAGACCTGCGCAACCGCCTCCTGACCGGCAAGGAGGCGCAACTCGCGCTTGATGCGGCCGGCATCACGGGCAACAAGAACACCATTCCCAACGACCCGCAGTCGCCATTCATCACATCGGGCCTGCGCATAGGCACGCCCGCGCTCACGACTCGCGGGATGAAGGAGAAGGAAATGGAAAAAGTGGCGCAGTGGATGGACGAGGTATTGAAAAGCCCGGCAGACGAGAGCGTGCGCGCGAAAGTGAAGGCAGAGATAAGGAAGATGGCAAAAGAGTTCCCAATCTACTCTGACCTGATAAAAGAATGAGGATGACCGGTGCTGCACATGGTCGCAAAACTATTGGACGGGAAGGCGGCCGCGGCCGCGTGGGAGGCCGAGCTGTCGGCCAAGCTGCGCGGGCTTCCGTCCCCCCCAAAACTGGTTCTCGTGCGCGTGGGAGACGACCCCGCCTCCGGCATTTATGTCAAAAAGAAAATCGAGATGTGCGCCAAAATCGGCATAACATCCGAGCTTGTGCACCTGCCCGAAAACACGAGCGAGGCCTCGCTCCTTTCCCGCATCGCCTCGCTCAACGCGGACAAATCCGTGAACGGCATACTGGTGCAGGTTCCGCTTCCAAAGCAAATCGACGCGCTCAATGTGCAGAAGGCCATTCATCCATTCAAGGACGTGGACGGCTTCGGGCCCAAAAGCATGGGCTATCTTCTCATGGGCCGCCCGCGCTTTGTCGCCGCCACGCCGGCCGGCATAATGAGATTGCTGCAGCATTATTCCCTCTCCCCGGCAGGCAGGCACTGCGTGGTGGTGGGGCGCTCGAACATAGTGGGCAAGCCTCTGGCCGTCCTGCTGCTGCAGGATGATGCGACCGTCACCATCGCGCATTCCAAGACGAAAGACTTGGCGGCAATAACAAAGCAGGCGGACTTTCTTTTCGTGGCTGCAGGCAAGGCCAATCTCATCACCAAGGCAATGGTGAAGAAGGGGGCCGTCGTTGTTGACGTCGGCATGAACAAAAACCGGATGGGAAAATCGTGCGGAGATGTTGACTTCAAGCCAGTTTCTTCCGTCGCTTCCTTCATCACCCCTGTGCCGGGCGGCGTCGGGCCCATGACCATCATGTCGCTCATGGCCAACACCATCAAGGCCCGCGAATTCCAGAACCAGAAAGAATAGGGGCGGATGCGATGGGCTCCTTCCCGCGCAGCCGGGCGCCTTCTTCCAGCGCCGGGCCGCCAGCCAATTCCTCATCATCCTACCGTTCCGCTCTCCTGCGCCTTGTTTCTTTTTCCCGCTTCGGCTCAAAGCCCGGCCTGAAGAGGATAAACAAATTACTGGAGCTTCTGGGCAACCCGCAGAAAGATTTCAGGTGCATACTCGTTGCAGGCACAAACGGCAAGGGCTCCACAACGGCGATGCTGGCGCGGATTCTTGAGGGGGCAGGCAGCAGGACCGGCTCGTACTTTTCACCATCAGTTTTCTCATTCCGCGAGAGAATACAAGTGGATGGAAGATGGATTTCAAAAAAGGATTTTGCCGCGCGCGCCCAAGAGGTTTTTTCCCTCCTCCCGTCCATGCGCCCGGACCAGCCGACTTTTTTCGAAGTAATGACCGCGATGGCGCTCCTGCATTTCGCGCGCGAAAAGGCGGATTGCGCCGTGCTGGAAGCCGGCTTGGGCGGCCGCCACGACGCCACCAACGCCGTTGAGCCCGAGCTTTCAATCATCACTTCCGTCGGCCTTGAGCACGCCGACGTGCTCGGCCGCACGACGAGAAAAATAGCGCGCGAAAAAGCGGGCATCATCCGCCCCGGCAGGCCGGTCGTCTGCGCGGTGAAAGACAAGCCGGCGCTTGGCGTAATAAAAAAGATTTCCAAACGCCTGCATTCGCCGTTTTACCTTGTCGGCGAAAAACCGGCGCGCCGCCTGCGCCTTCGCGGCAAGTTCCAATCAATCAACGCGGCCTGCGCGCTGAAGGCGGCCGAACTCATCGGCGCGAAGCCCATTGCCGCGCGCGCCGCGCTTTCCTCCTTCTCCATGCCCGCGCGCTGGCAGAAAATATCCTCGAAGCCATCAGTCATCATCGACTGCTGCCACAATCCGCCGGCCGCGAAAGCGATACAAGAGGACCTGAAGAGGGATTTTGCGCCGCTCCCCGCGCGCGGCCGGCGCGGCAATGCCCGCCCCCCGCGCATCCTTCTTTTCTCCGCAATGAAAGACAAGGATTACGGGGGCATGCTCCGGCTTCTCCTCCCGCATTTCGATTCGGCCGTGCTCTGCCGCCCGCCCTATGCGCGCGCGGCGAAATTAACAGATTTGAAAAACGCGGCCTCGCGCGCCATCCTCAAATCCGGCCGGCGCGCCCGCAAAAACGCCGTTGCTGCCCAAAATCCGGATTCCGCCCTTGCCCTCTCAAAATCCATGGCCGGAAAACGGGGCCGCGTCCTCGTGTGCGGCTCGATGTACCTGCTGCAATGGCTGTTCGGCGAGCGCGAGTTCCGCCTGACGCAGTAGCACCGGTTGGAATAAATACTCCCTCCCTTTCTTTCCCCTCATGCCAAAGCGGCTCCTGCGCCCGCATTACCACGCCATTCGCGCCGCCGAGCGCCACGCATGGGGGCCGGAGCAGGAGGCCCAGCTTGAGCGCAACCTCTTCTCCCTCCCCGCCTTCGCGCGCGCCAGCACCCTGATGCTCTACGCCTCGCTGCGCGACGAGGTGCCGACGCACAAGCTCATAGAGCGCCTGCTTGCTGCGGGCATGCGCGTCGCGCTGCCGATTGCATCCAAAAAAGACCGCTCGCTCTCCCTCTCCTGCCTTTCCTCCATGGCCGACCTCTCCCCCGGCCCGTTCGGCGTGCCCGAGCCCGTCCCGGGCAGGCGCTCGCCATGCGCGCCAGGCGAGGTTGAAGCCGCCCTCATTCCCGGCCTTGCCTTCGACTTGCAGGGCCACCGCCTCGGTCACGGCCTGGGCTACTACGACCGCTTCCTGCCGTCGCTCTCCTGCCCCCTCATCGGCCTTGCCTACGATTCGCAAATCGCCGCCCGCCTGCCGCGCGAGGCGCACGACCATCCGGTGGATTACGTCGTGAGCGAGAAGCGGGTGGTGGTCTGCCCGCACCCCAAAGCGCGGGAAGCCGGGGCGGCCGGCGCGCATCCGCGCTAGCAGGTTTCTCCCCCCGCCTTCCGGCCAAAAGGCAAAGGCTTAAATACATCTTTTACGTGCATTACGTGCATCCAGTGCATCGGGTGCGGTGTTCGCCATGCCTTCCCTGACATTGTCCATCCCGCCGGAGCTCAAGCGCGAGATGGACGAGCATCCCATCATCAACTGGTCAGAGGTGGCTCGGGAAGCCATCCGCGACCGGCTGGAAAGCCTGAACATACTAAACTCCATAGCGGCCAAGTCCAAGCTCACGGAGAAAGACGCGCTGGAACTGGGGCGGAAAATCAGGCATTCGATGCATGAGCGGATGGTGAGGGAGCACCCCGAGTTCTACTCCGGCTCCAAGCAGTCAAAATCCGCGGCCGGAAAGCAGCGGAAACGCACCCTCTCCAAATAGCTATCCGCCACGGGCCGCCTTTCATCCCCCATGCGGCTGGTAATCGACACCAATATCGTGATTTCCTCCCTTCTTGCTCCGGGCGGCCTCACCCGGCGCCTGCTGTTCGAGCGCCGCCTGAAGCTTCACTCCCCGCCATTTCTTCTCGAAGAGCTGGAGGCCCACGCAGGCGAGATTGCTTCCCGCTCCGGCCTCTCTGACCTCGAATGGCGGATTGCCCTCGCCCGAACGACCTCCCGTATCCGCCTGGACGATTCATCAAGCTTCAAAAGTCTGGTTGGGCCGGCAGCCCTGTTCTCTCCCGACCCGGATGACGCCGAGTTCCTTGCCCTCTGCCTCAAGCTTCGCTGCCCCCTGTGGTCCAACGACAAGAAGCTGAAAGGACAGATGCGCGTCCAAGTCCTCTCCACCCACGAACTGGCCAAGCTGCTGGAGCGCCGGCAGCCCTAAGCTTTATCTGTTTCTTCCCCCCTATCTCCCCATGGCTCTTTCGCTCGTCGTCCTCGCCTCGGGCCGCGGCTCGAATTTCAAGGCCATTCTGGACGCAATCGCAGCCGGCAAGTGCGGCGCGAAAGTCGAGGCCCTGATTTGCGACCATGCCGGCGCGCCCGTGCTGGAGATTGCGAAAAGCGCGAAAATCCCCATCCATGTCATAGAGAAAAAAGATTTTGCCTCGCCTCTGGCGTTCGACGAAAAATTGCTGGCGCTTCTTTCCCAGCATAATCCCGGCCTCGTTGTTCTCGCCGGCTACATGCGGATTTTGCGCTCGCCAAAAATATTCGAGAAATACCGCCGGCGCATCCTCAACATCCATCCCTCCCTGCTCCCCAAATATCCCGGCGCGCACGCGCAGAAGGACGCGTTTGATGCTGGCGAGAAAGTGTCCGGGCTGACCATTCATCTGGTCGACGAATCCCTCGACGCAGGCCCCATCCTGTATCAGGAAAAAGTCGATATCTCGGGCTGCAAATCAGCAGAAGAGGTTTCGGAAAAAATCCTGGCCCGCGAGCATCTCGCCTACCCCCGGGTAATCGACAAAATCGCGCGCGACGAAATCAAGATTTAACGCATATACAATCGAATTCTTTTTACATACATTTTGTATTCTTTTTATTTACTTCTGTATCTTCTTTCAACCCTTTTTGTATTTAATTTCTATCCATTTCGTATATTTTTCAAATTCATCAGTATTCTTTCAATATACAGAACGTATCTTTCAAAAATACTGCCGTATGCCCAGTCTATCCCGTCTGCATCTGTTTTATAAACATTCATATCTTTTTTGAATCCAATGTTCAGTCTGGCGACCATCGTTACGTCGAAGACGCGACTGCATGTGCTAGAGCTGTTCATACTCCACCCCGACCTCGAGCTTGGAGTGCGCGAAACCGCGCGCAAGCTCGATTCCAACCCCATGCTGGTGCGCAACGAGCTGCTGCTTCTGGCGACTGCCGGCATTTTAAAATCACGTCGTGTAGCCAATTCAATCCAATATTCCCTGAACACGGGCTGCGAGGCGGCTGCGCCCCTGCGCCAGCTGCTGGAGGCAACTCATGAATAGGAGCGGCCGCCGAGCATCGGAATCCGCCGGTCCGGCAAGCGGCAGCTTCCGCGCCTCCGGGCTTGCTTCGCCCCGCCGGCCAGCCCTCCCATTCTTCCTCATCATGCTTCTGGCCTTCCTGACCTCGCCAGCCAGCGCCGGCATCCGCACCTGCCAGGTCATCAACGCGTCCGGCTCCTACGTGCTGGACCAGTCCATATCCAACAGCGGCGCCACCTGCCTCGTCCTCAACAACACCGGCATCACCCTCGACTGCGCAGGCTTCAACATCACAGGCAGCTACACTTCGACCACCTTCGGCATACTGGCCAACCGCACCGGCGCCGTGGTGCAGAACTGCAACGTCACCGGCTTCCACGTCGGCATCCGCTTCCAGGCCGGCTCGGCCGGCGCCGGCGCCCACAACAGCACCATCCGCAACTGCACGGTCTTCAGCAGTTCCGCCACCCTGGGGACGGGCCTTTACATACAGAACATCCGCAACGTCAGCGTCGTCGGCGGCAACTACACCGGCGCCTACTACGGAGCCATCTTCGAGTCCTCAAACTCCTCGTCCATCACAAACGCGACCGCCCGCACCGAGCACGTCGTCACGGCCGACACGGGCGCCTTCGTAGTCTACGGCTCCAATGACATCACTCTCACCAACATCACCGGCTCCAGCAACACCACCAGCCCGGTCGTCCTCGTCTATCTGAAATCAAGCCGCGCGAACATCACCGGCCTCAATGCCAACTCCAGCGCCGGCGCCCACGGCGTCAGCCTCGCCAGCAGCGGGGCCAACCACAATCTGGATTGCGCCGGCGGGCTGGTCTACGGCTCCAACTCGTCCGGCCAGTACGGCGTGTACGACAACGTGGCAAACACCACCGTCAAGAACTGCCTCATCGAGAATTTCAACAACGCCGTGCAGCTCGACAGCGGCGCTGACAACGGCACATTCACCAACAACACCCTCTCAGTCAGCTATGCAGGCGCCTCCGCCATCTGGCTGCTGAACGGGGCAACCATCAACAAGTTCATTGCCAACAACATCACCTCTCCCGTCTGGGTGGATGACCTGAACCTCGTCACCTACTCCAACTATTTCAACAATTCCACGGCCGGCAACATCTACTACTGGCCCAACGGCACCGCCTCGTGGGAAGTCTTCAACATCATAGACACCAGCGGCGACAACTGGGCCGACATAGGCTCCTCCCGCCCGTTCAACAACACCGGCATTGCGGGCAACTTCAGCGGCAGCGGCTGGCCCGAGGATTGGTTCCCCTTCACCCTCAACCAGACCCTCTACTGCTCCTCCCTTTCGGCGGCCAACACGGTCTACAACGTCAGCCTCGACATCTCCGTCAGCGGCGCCTCCTGCTTTGAAGTCACGGCCGCCAACGTCACGCTAAACTGCGCCGGCCACTCGGTCAGCGGCAACAACGCCTCCGGCACGGTGGGCGTCCATTCCACCCAATTCAACACCACGATTCGGAACTGCCGCATCTCCAACTTCAGCACCGGCATTTCCCTCGACGGCGAGGCGGCGGATTATGCCCTCCTCACCAACAACACCCTCAACATCACATACGGCACCCTGTGCCTGGCCAGCGACGGCACCTGCAATGGCGTGTTCCTCAACGGGGCCGACAACGCCACCCTCGCCAACAACACTGTCTATGCCTACCAGTACGGCATCAACCTCTACATCTCCGCAGACGACAACATAGTCCAGTACAACAACGCCACCCTGACTTCCGATAACGCCATCTACCTGACCTCCAGCACCAACAACGACCTCCTCTACAACAACGCCTCGGCCGCCAACAATGCCCTCTACCTCAGCACCGGCTCAGGCAACAACCTGACCGGCAACCGCCTCTACGCCTCGGCCGACTCGGCCATCAGCCTCACTGCCAGCTCAGACAACACGATTGAATACAACACCGCATCTGCCCCCAACGGCCCGTATGCCATCGGCGTCTCGTCCGGCTCGGGCAACATCGTCCGCTACAACAACGCCTCGGCATCGTCCAATGCCATCTTCCTCTGGGCCCTCACCAAGAACAACATCATCTCCTACAACAACGCATCCTCCACCACCAACACCCTCTTCATAGGTGCCAGCTGCACCAACAACACCTTCGCCAACAACACCGCCTCGGCCACCGACGACTACGCCGTCCGCATCGACAACACGGCCAGCGACAACAACACATTCTTCAACAACACCCTCGCGGCCGGCAGCGGGGCCAACCCCCGCACCGCCATCTACGTCCAGAACCCGTCCGGCAACAACACCTTCTGGCAGAACAACATCACGGCGGCCGTATGGGTAAGCAGCTCCAACATCACCAACAACTTCAGCAGCGCGCTGTCCGGCAACATCTACTACTTCGCAAACGGCACCGCCTCGTGGGACGTATTCAACATCTCGGACACGGACGGCGACAACTGGGCCGACGCCGGCTCAGCGCTGCCCTTCAACGCCACCACCGTTGCCGGCAACTGGTCTGGCAACGGCTCGGACTGGCATCCCTTTGCCATCAACGCGCCCCCCAACATCAGCGCCCTCTCCCTCATTCCCACGACCGCCTATGTCAATTCCACCCTGCAATGCAACGTGACGGCAGTCGATGCCGCGTCCTCGCAGCTCAACATCACCTACAACTGGAGCCGCGCCATCGGCCAGAACAACACCTTCCTCGTCGCCGGCTCAGGCAGCGCCTCCTCCACCGAAGGGCAGGGCAGCGCGGCCGCCTTCTCAAGCCCATACGGCGTGGCGGTTGACCCGGACGGCTGGCTCTACGTGGCCGACTACGGCAACCACCGCATACGCAAAATCAACACCACCACCAACCAGACCTACCTCGTGGCCGGCTCCAGCGTCGGTTATGCCGAAGGGGCCGGCTCTGCCGCCAAGTTCAACTATCCGCAGTCCGTGGTCTGGGGCGATGACGGCTACCTCTACGTGGGCGACTATGTGGGCAACCGCATACGCAAAATCAACGTCACCACCAACCAGACCTACCTCGTGGCAGGCAACGGCAGCACGGCCTATGCCGAGGGCGCCGGCAATCTCTCGGCCTTCTACTACCCCAGCAGCGTTGCATGGGGCTCTGACGGCTACCTCTACGTGTCAGACGAGCGCAACAACCGCATCCGCAAAATCAACACCACCACCAACCAGACCTACCTGGTGGCAGGCAACGGCAGCTTCACCTATGCCGAGGGCGCCGGCAACCTCTCGGCCTTCTACTACCCCAAGGGCGTGGCCTGGGGCTCTGACGGCTACCTCCACGTGGCCGATTACTACAACTACCGCATACGCAAAATCAACACCACCACGAATCAGACCTACCTCGTGGCCGGCTCCAGCAGCGGCTATAACGAAGGCACGGCTTCAGGCGCCAAGTTCCAAAACCCCAGCAGCGTGGCGTGGGGCAGCGGCTGG